>NZ_JBVJSQ010000008.1:0-296032 GCF_055606485.1 Streptomyces sp. NPDC037083
AAACGCCCGGTTACATTCCGAACCCGGAAGCTAAGCCTTACAGCGCCGATGGTACTGCAGGGGGGACCCTGTGGGAGAGTAGGACACCGCCGAACTCCTTTTAGAGCTCTGGCTCTTGGGCAGACAGCCCAAGAGCCAGAGCTTTTTTGCGTTGGGGTAGGGTCAGGGGGCATCGTTGGCTGATTCTCATTTCCTACTGGAGGCCCCCGGGTGGAGGTCCAGGAGACCCGCGTCCAGACAGACCGGGTCCTCACCATCCCGAACATCCTCAGCATGGCCCGTCTCCTCGGCGTGCCCCTGTTCCTGTGGCTGATCCTCCGGCCCGAGTTCGGAGGCCCGCAGAGCGATGGCTGGGCGCTCCTCGTGCTGGCTTTCAGCGGGATCAGCGACTATCTGGACGGCAAGCTCGCGCGACGCTGGAACCAGATCAGCAGTCTCGGCCGGCTCCTTGACCCGGCCGCCGACCGGCTCTACATCCTCACGACCCTGATCGGTCTCACCTGGCGGGAGATCCTCCCTCTCTGGTTGACGGCTGCACTTCTTGCGCGGGACCTGATTCTCCTGGTGATGGTGGGCATCCTCAGGCGTCACGGCTATCCGCCGCCGCAGGTGAACTTCCTGGGGAAGGCGGCGACCTTCAACCTGATGTACGCCTTCCCGCTGCTCCTGCTCAGTGACGGAAGCGGCTGGTTGTCGTCACTGGCTGCTATTTTCGGATGGGCGTTCGCAGGATGGGGTACAACGCTGTACTGGTGGGCAGGAGTTCTCTACGTGGTACAGGTCCGCCGCCTCGTTCGTGCGGACGCTGTGGCCGACTGACCTCGCCGATTGGCTGGAGCACGGCTCGATGGCCGGCGGCGGGAATCTGCGGGACAATCTGCATGGGTGCAGTCGGCCAGACCGTCGTCTCTTTAGGAGGACGCTTCCGACATGAAGGCCGTCGTGATGGCCGGAGGCGAAGGCACACGCCTTCGCCCTATGACGTCGAGCATGCCCAAGCCGCTCCTGCCGGTGGCCAACCGGCCGATCATGGAGCACGTTCTGAGGCTGCTCAAAAGGCATGGGCTCAATGAGACCGTTGTTACTGTCCAGTTCCTGGCGTCGCTGGTCAAGAACTACTTCGGTGATGGCGAGGAGCTCGGAATGGAGCTCAGCTATGCCAACGAGGAGAAGCCACTCGGTACCGCCGGAAGCGTCAAGAACGCAGAGGAGGCGCTGAAGGACGACGCCTTCCTCGTCATCTCCGGCGATGCCCTGACCGACTTCGACCTCACCGAGCTGATCAACTTCCACAAGGAAAAGGGCGCTCTGGTCACCGTCTGTCTGACGCGTGTGCCCAATCCGCTGGAATTCGGCATCACCATCATCGATGAAGAGGGCAAGGTCGAGCGCTTCCTGGAGAAGCCGACCTGGGGCCAGGTCTTCTCGGACACTGTGAACACCGGTATCTACGTCATGGAGCCCGAGGTCTTCGACTATGTCGAGGCCGATGTTCCGGTCGACTGGTCCGGAGACGTCTTCCCGCAGCTCATGAAGGAGGGCAAGCCGGTCTACGGCTTCGTCGCCGAGGGCTACTGGGAGGACGTGGGCACGCACGAGAGCTATGTGAAGGCCCAGGCGGACGTCCTGGAGGGCAAGGTCGACGTCGAGATCGACGGCTTCGAGATCTCGCCGGGCGTATGGGTCGCCGAAGGCGCCGAGGTGCATCCGGATGCCGTGCTCCGCGGACCTCTCTACATCGGCGACTACGCGAAGGTCGAGGCCGGCGCGGAAATCCGCGAGCACACGGTCATCGGTTCCAATGTCGTCGTCAAGAGCGGGGCCTTCCTGCACAAGGCCGTCGTGCACGACAACGTGTACGTCGGGCAGCACAGCAATCTGCGCGGCTGTGTTGTCGGCAAGAACACCGACATCATGCGGGCGGCGCGGATCGAGGACGGCGCCGTCATCGGCGACGAATGCCTGATCGGTGAAGAATCGATCGTGCAGGGCAATGTGCGGGTCTATCCCTTCAAGACGATCGAGGCCGGCGCCTTCGTCAACACCTCGGTGATCTGGGAGTCCCGCGGGCAGGCGCACCTGTTCGGCGCCCGCGGTGTGTCCGGAATCCTGAACGTCGAGATCACGCCGGAACTGGCCGTGCGTCTCGCGGGCGCGTACGCCACGACGCTCAAGAAGGGGTCCACCGTCACCACGGCCCGGGACCACTCCCGCGGTGCCCGTGCGCTCAAGCGAGCGGTCATCTCGGCGCTCCAGGCCAGCGCCATCGACGTACGGGACCTGGAGAACGTCCCGCTGCCCGTGGCGCGGCAGCAGACCGCGCGGGGCAGTGCCGGCGGGATCATGATCCGGACCTCGCCCGGGGTGCCGGACTCCGTCGACATCATGTTCTTCGACGGGCAGGGCGCGGACCTGTCGCAGGGCAGTCAGCGCAAATTGGACCGGGTGTTCGCGCGGCAGGAGTACCGGCGGGCGTTCCCGGGCGAGATCGGCGACCTGCACTTCCCGGCCAGTGTGTTCGACTCGTACACCGGCTCGCTGCTGCGGAACGTGGACACGACCGGGATCGCCGAGTCGGGCCTGAAGGTCGTCGTGGACGCCTCGAACGGCAGTGCCGGTCTGGTGCTGCCGAGCCTTCTCGGGAAGCTCGGGGTGGACTCGCTGACGATCAACCCCGGTCTGAACGAGGCGAGGCCCACGGAGACCGGCGACCAGCGCCGGTCCGGGCTCGTACGGCTCGGGGAGATCGTGGCCTCCTCGCGGGCCGCGTTCGGCGTGCGTTTCGACCCGGTCGGCGAGCGGCTCTCTCTCGTCGACGAGAAGGGCCGGATCATCGAGGACGACCGGGCGCTTCTCGTGCTGCTCGACCTGGTGGCCGCCGAGCGGCGCAGTGGGCGGGTCGCCCTGCCAGTGACGACGACGAGGATCGCCGAACAGGTCGCGGCGTATCACGGGACGCAGGTCGAGTGGACTACCACCTCGCCCGACGATCTCACCCGGGTCGGCCAGGACGAGACGACCATCTTCGGCGGAGACGGCAAGGGCGGATTCATCGTCCCCGAGTTCAGCAGCGTCTTCGACGGCACGGCGGCCTTCGTACGGCTGATCGGGCTGGTGGCCCGGACGCAGCTCACCCTCAGCCAGATCGACGCGAGGATCCCGCGGGCGCACGTCCTGAAGAGGGATCTGGCGACCCCGTGGGCCGTCAAGGGGCTCGTGATGCGGCGGGTCGTCGAAGCCGCCGGAGATCGCTTCGTGGACACCACCGACGGCGTACGGGTGGTGGAGACGGACGGGCGCTGGGTGATGGTGCTGCCCGACCCGGCGGAGGCTGTCACTCATCTGTGGGCGGAAGGGCCGGACGACGCGTCCGCGCAGGCCCTGCTCGACGAGTGGGCGTCCGTCGTGGACGGCGCCGGCCGCTGAACCACCTGCACACACGCGTGCCGGACAAGTGTCCCCAAGGGGGCCTGTCCGGCACGCCGGTGGGGCCATTCGGAGGTACGGGACGCGACGTGCGACGATGTGCGGCATGCCGCAGCCGCCCCCCGTTCGGAGCACACCCGCGCGCGTGTCGCGCCCGGACGCCTCCATGTCGCTGCTCACCAACGTCATGGACCACAGCCTCGACGACGGCTACGCCGAGGCCGCCGCGCGTAGGCAGGCCGACGGCGCCGACGGCCTGCCGAGGACGGCGCGGGCGAAGCTCTGGCTGGCCGTGGGCCTGGTGCTCGCGGCTCTGGTGGTCACCATCGGGGCCGCGCAGGCACGTGTCGCGGCTCCGGTCGTCGCCAAGGAGCGCGAGGAGCTGATCGACCGCATCGACCGCGAGACCAAGGCGGCCGACGAGCTCGAGAGCACCGTCGACCAGCTGCGCGACGACGTGAGCGCCCGGCAGCAGGAGGCGCTCAAGCAGAGCGGCGGCAGCGACCGGGCCGACCTGGTGGCCATCCTCTCGGGCGCCGTCGAGGTGCACGGTCCGGGCGTGAAGCTGGTCGTGAACGACGCCAAGGAGTCCACCACGGGCGGTGACGGCAATCCGCGGGAGACCTCGGGTTTCTCCGACACCGGCCGGGTCCGCGACCGGGACATGCAGCGGGTGGTCAACGGTCTGTGGGCGTCGGGCGCCGAAGCCGTCTCGATCAACGGGCAGCGGCTGACGGCGCTGTCGGCGATCAGGGCCGCGGGTGAGGCGATACTGGTCGACAACAAGCCGCTGGTGCCGCCGTACACGGTGCTGGCGGTGGGGGACGGCAAGAAGCTGAGCACCAGGTTCCAGGACAGCGCGGACGGGCTGTACCTGAACGCCCTGCAGGAGAACTACGGCATCCGGACGGCCATCTCCGTGGTGGACGACGTCCGGCTGCCCGCCGCCCCGAGTGTGATCGTACGTACAGCACAGCCGAGAACTGAGAAGGACACATCGTGATCGCCGTACTGGGCCTCGTCGTGGGAGTCGTGGCCGGACTGTTGGTCCAGCCCGAGGTTCCGGCAGCCGTCGTGCCTTATCTGCCGATCGCCGTGGTGGCGGCGCTGGACGCGGTGTTCGGCGGGTTGCGGGCCATGCTCGACGGCATCTTCGACGACAAGGTGTTCGTGGTGTCGTTCCTGTCGAACGTCGTCGTGGCCGCGCTGATCGTGTTCCTGGGCGACGAGTTGGGCGTGGGGTCGCAGCTGTCCACCGGTGTGGTGGTCGTCCTCGGCATCCGGATCTTCTCCAACGCCGCGGCGATCCGCCGGCACGTCTTCCGGGCGTGAGCGCGATGAGCAACCAGGACGAGACGCCCGAGCACAAGCTGCGCAAGGAGCTGCCCGACGAGGTCCCGGCCGCGCCCGCCGCGGAGGAGACGTCCGAGGAGGCGGCCGAGGAGACGCCCGCGCCCGCGCTGACCGGTCGGCAGCGGCTGGTGCAGGGGTTGTGGCCGCCACGGGTCACCCGGGCGCAACTCATCGTCGCCCTGCTGTTGTTCGGTCTCGGCTTCGGTCTGGCCGTCCAGGTCGCCTCCAACAGCGACAGCGGAAACGCCCTGCGCGGCGCGCGTCAGGAAGATCTTGTGCGCATCCTCGATGAACTCGATGACCGCAGTCAGCGTCTTGAGGACGAGAAGCAGGGCCTCGAGAAGCAGCAGCAGGAGCTGGAGAACAGCTCCGACCAGGCGGAGGAGGCCCGGAAGCAGACGGTCGAGAAGGAGAGGCAACTCGGCATCCTGGCGGGCACGGTTGCCGCTCAGGGGCCGGGCATCACGATGACCATCGAGGACACGAAGGGGACGGTCGAGGCGGACATGCTGCTCGACGCGATCCAGGAGCTGCGCGCGGCCGGGGCCGAGGCGATCCAGGTGAACGGCGTGCGGGTCGTCGCCGGGACCTTTCTGACGGAATCGGGGAAGAGCGTGAGCGTCGACGGGAACAAGATCAACGCGCCCTTTCGTTTCAAGGTCATCGGCAATCCGCAGGACCTCGAGCCGGCGCTGAACATCCCTGGAGGCGTGGTGCAGACGCTGGAGAAGGAGCAGGCCACCGTGACCGTCGAGCGGTCGGACAAGATCGTCGTGGACGCCTTGCGAGCGGTGAAGCAGCCTGACTACGCTCGGTCGTCGGACCGGTGAACCGGAGGTGCTTGGGGGGCGTCCGGCAGGGGCATGAGGTTGCGGGGGGTCGACGCACCGATCGGGTGGTGCGTCATGGAAACTGTCTGGTGGGCACGGACGTTGTGAAGGTGTCCGGGTCGACCGGTGTAATCAGTCAGGGTTCGTCCTGCCCCACGGGCGGGTCTGTTTCGGTCAAGGGGAATCGCCCGTGAAGTTGTTTGCGAAGTTGTTCGGCAAGAGCGCGCGAGAGGGCAGCGACAACGCGACCGCCCGCCATCGCGCACAGCCCGACGCCGAGGGTCAGCGGCCGCTGTTCAGGGACCAGGTGGGTGGTCCGGGCGGCGACATTTCCGGAGGTCAGGGCGCGGCGTCTGTTGACCCTGCGCAGTCCGGCGGCATAGGTTTCGGCCAACCGTCAACCTCAAGTGCGGGTGGAGGGTTTTCCCCTATGTCGGCCCTGGTGTGTACGAGGTGCGGTAACCGCAACGCGGAGAACAGCCGCTTCTGCTCCAACTGCGGTGCGCCGCTGCGTCCCGGGCTGACGCCCGAGCGTGCGTCGGAGACGACCTCCACGATTTCCATCTCCGGTCTCGAGGCCTACGACGCGGAGGCCACCGGCCAGACGCAGTTGCCGGCGCTCTCTCCCGAGGCGCAGGCGGCGGTCGACGCGCTCCCGCTGGGTTCCGCCCTCCTGGTCGTGCGACGTGGCCCGAACTCGGGAAGCCGCTTCCTGCTGGACGGCGACCTGACCACGGCCGGTCGTCACCCGCAGAGCGACATCTTCCTGGACGACGTGACCGTCTCGCGTCGCCATGTGGAGTTCCGGCGCAACCCGGACGGCACGTTCAGGGTTGCGGACGTCGGCAGTCTGAACGGCACCTACGTCAACCGGGAGCGGATCGACGAGGTCGCTCTGTCGAACGGTGACGAGGTGCAGATCGGCAAGTACCGGCTGGTCTTCTACGCGAGCCAGCGGGGTTACTGACCGGCCCCCGGGCTCTGTCCGGGGGGATCCCCAGGGAAGGTCCATGCTTCGAACACCGAGGGGCGGTGCCGGACACGGCACCGCCGCCGCGGACGGTGGTCCGATGAGCATCGGAACCGTGCTGAACGCGTTGCGCGACGAGTTCCCCGACGTCACCATTTCCAAGATCCGTTTCCTGGAGTCGGAAGGGCTCATCGAGCCACAGCGGACGCCTTCGGGGTACCGCAAGTTCAGCGCGCAGGACCTGGAGCGCCTCGGTCACGTCCTGAGGATGCAGCGGGACCACTACCTGCCGCTGAAGGTCATCCGCGAGCATCTGGACGCCATGGAGCGCGGGGAGGCCGCGCCGCTGCCGACGGTGGGCCGGCAGCGTGACGGCGAGGCCGTCCTGGAGCCCCTGGACGGGCCCACCGTCGCCCGGATCGGCCGCTCCGAGCTGCTGGCGACCGCCGGGATCGGCGAGCGGGAGCTCCAGGAGTGGGAGTCGTACGGGCTCGTCGTGCCGGTGGACGACGGGGTCTACGACGCCGAGGCGGCCACGGTGGCCGCGCTCGTCGCCGAACTGGGAAGGTTCGGGATCGAACCGCGGCATCTGCGGGTGATGAAGGCCGCGGCCGACCGTGAGGCCGGGCTGGTGGACCAGGTGGTGGCCCCCCTCAAGCGCCACCGCAATCCGCAGACGAGGGCGCTCGCGGAGGCCCGTACCAAGGAGATCGCGGGGCTCACGGTCCGGCTGCACGCGGCGCTCGTGCAGACCGCGCTCGGGGTGCGGCTGCCTTGAGCGACCGGGTTCGCCGCGGGCGGATCGGTCACCCGTTCCCGGCCCGACTACCCAAACGTCCCGGGCACGGCCTAGGGTTGCTGTGTGAACGAGCTCGATGTCGTAGGTGTCCGGGTCGAGATGCCCTCCAACCAACCGATCGTGCTGCTGCGTGAAGTGGGAGGCGACCGTTACCTTCCCATCTGGATCGGACCGGGTGAGGCGACGGCGATCGCCTTCGCCCAGCAGGGCATGGCTCCGGCGCGGCCGCTGACCCACGACCTGTTCAAGGACGTGCTGGAAGCCGTCGGCCAGGAGCTCACCGAAGTGCGCATCACGGATCTGCGGGAGGGCGTCTTCTACGCGGAGCTGGTCTTCGCCAGCGGGGTCGAGGTGAGTGCGCGTCCGTCCGACGCCATAGCGCTGGCGCTGCGCACCGGAACGCCGATCTACGGCAGTGACACGGTGCTCGACGACGCGGGGATCGCCATCCCGGACGAGCAGGAGGACGAGGTGGAGAAGTTCCGCGAGTTCCTCGACCAGATCTCGCCCGAGGACTTCGGCACCAGCAATCAGTAGTCGGCGCAGTCCGCGAGGCGAGGGCGTCCCGTACGGGGCGCCCGCTCCGTTTTGCGGCAAATGCCAGCGGCGACTGAGAGCGTCCTACGGCTACTTCTCAGCGCATTCGGCTAGCCTTTCCCCGCGGTGGGGTGCGGGAAACCACTCCTAGGGTGATTATCACTCGGCGTGCCGAGTGTGGCGATCGTTGACGCACCCCTGGTGACTGCCTACCGTCGAGAAGGCAGGTCAAGGACGGAGGTCGGCGTGAGAAGCAGCGGCGACGGTACGGCTGGGGGTGCCCCCGGACTCGGTGTCGGGGGGAGCGGTCCGTACCCTCCCCCAAGCTCTCGGCTGCGCTCGGGCGGGGGATACCCGCAGCAGGGCAGCGCGGCCGATCACGCCCCGCATCGACCGTCGGCCGTGCCGAGCAGCGGAGGGGCGACGACCATGGCGTCCGAGCAGATCGGCTATCGCGGTCCGACGGCCTGCGCGGCCGCGGGCATCACCTACCGGCAACTGGACTACTGGGCGCGCACCGGGCTCGTCGAGCCGAGTGTGCGGCCCGCGCACGGCTCCGGCACGCAGCGGCTCTACAGCTTCCGGGACGTCGTCGTCCTGAAGATCGTCAAGCGGTTCCTCGACACCGGGGTGTCGCTGCAGAACATCCGCAGCGCCGTGCAGCATCTGCGGGAGCGCGGATTCAGCGATCTGGAGCGCATGACGCTGATGAGCGACGGCGCCACGGTGTACGAGTGCACCTCGCCGGACGAGGTCCACGCGCTGCTCCAGGGCGGGCAGGGCGTCTTCGGGATCGCCGTGGGCGTGGTGTGGCGGGACGTGGAGAGCGCGCTGTCGCAGTTGCACGGGGAGCGCGTGGACACAGGGGAGACGTTGGTCGGCCACAACCCGGCGGACGAGCTGGCGCGTCGGCGCAACCGGGCGGTCTGACACTCCTGCCCCGGTGCGCGGGGCGGCTGCGGAACGTCGTTGTCAGTGGCGTGGTGCAGCATCGGACATGTGAGAAAAGCGCCCACGATCCTGCATCTCGACATGGATGCCTTCTTCGCCCAGGCGGAGCAGGCGTCCAAGCCGAGTCTGCGGGGGAAGGCCGTGGTCGTCGGCGGTCTGGGGCCCCGCGGGGTGGTCGCGACCGCCTCGTACGAGGCGCGTGTCTTCGGGGTGCACTCGGCGATGCCCATGGCGCAGGCGCGTCGCCTGGCCCCCAACGCCGCCTACCTCGTTCCGCGCTTCGCGTTCTACCGGTCGATCAGCGAGCAGGTCATGGGGCTGCTGCGGGCCCTTTCGCCGCTGGTGGAGCCGCTGAGCCTGGACGAGGCGTTCGTGGACCTGGAGGCCGGGGAGGCGGCCTGGGACAGCGAGTCGGCGCGGCTGGCCGGCGTCCGGCTGCGCACGGAGATACGAGCGGTCACCGGTCTCACGGGTTCGGTGGGGCTGGCCTCGTGCAAGATGCTCGCGAAGATCGCCTCGGAGCAGGCGAAGCCCGACGGGCTGGTGCTCATCGAGCCGGGCACCGAGCGGAAGCTGCTCGGGCCCATGTCGGTGCGGACCCTGCCGGGCGTCGGCCCGGCCACGGGGGACCATCTGAGGCGGGCCGGGATCACCACGATCGACGAGATCGCCGAGGCCGGTGAGGACGAGCTGGTCCGGCTGCTGGGCAAGGCCCACGGGCACGCCCTGTACGCCATGGCGCTGGCGCGTGACGACCGGCCGGTGGTATCCGAGCGGGAGGCCAAGTCCGTGTCGGTCGAGGACACCTATGACGTGGACATCCATGACCGGATCCGGGTCGAGCTGGAGGTGAAGCGGCTTGCGGACCGGTGTGTGCGCAGGCTGCGGGGGGCCGGTCTGTCCGGGCGGACCATCGTGCTGAAGGTGCGGCGCTACGACTTCTCGACGCTCACCCGGTCCGAGACGCTGCGCGGGCCCACCGACGATCCCGCGGTGGTCCGCGAGGCGGCGGCCCGGCTGCTGGACGCCGTGGACACGACCGGCGGGGTGCGGCTCCTCGGGGTCGGCGTCAGCGGTCTGGCGGACTTCACCCAGGAGGACCTGTTCGCGCAGGCCGCGGAGGAGCGGTCGGACGGCCCCGTGGAGGACCTCGTGGACGAGCCCGCGGGCGACGAGCCGGCGGCGGCCGAGCACCAGTGGCGCCCGGGGCATGACGTGCTCCATGCCGAGCTCGGCCACGGGTGGGTGCAGGGCAGTGGGCTCGGTCGCGTCACCGTGCGCTTCGAGACGCCGGAATCCGAGCCCGGGCGGGTACGGACGTTCCGGACCGACGATCCCGGGCTTCAGCCGGCGGACCCGCTGCCCCTGGTCCGGCGAAGACCCGAGGAGGGGTCGGGGCCGACGGCCGTGGCGCCCGGGCCGGACGTCGGCTCCACGACAGCGGGCCCC
Source organism: Streptomyces sp. NPDC037083 (assembly GCF_055606485.1). Lineage (NCBI taxonomy): Bacteria > Bacillati > Actinomycetota > Actinomycetes > Kitasatosporales > Streptomycetaceae > Streptomyces > Streptomyces sp. NPDC037083. Next base: position 10,316 of record NZ_JBVJSQ010000008.1, read on the forward strand.
GGGAACTCGCGGTGAGGCGGGTCCGTTACACAGAGTGAAGCCGTCGCGGGCGGCGCCCGGCCGCCCCACGGGCCGGCCGGGATGCTCGGGCGTCGGGACAGGCCTGCGTTCGGGGGCTCAGCTGTCGTCGGTGCCCGCCAGTCGGCCGAAGTCATGGTCGGGGAGCGGAGGAGGGGATCCCATGTCGAGACCGTAGTGGTGGTACAGCTGGAGTTCCTGCTCCGGGGAGAGGTGGCGACCGACGCCGAAGTCCGGCGCGTCCTTGATCAGGGCCCGGTCGAAAGGGATGCGCAGGGCGCCCTCGACCAGCTCGCTGGGCTCCAGGGGGACGAAGGCGTCGCGGGAGAACAGGCCCGTGCGTATCGCCGCCCACTCCGGTGTGCCCGTGGCGTCGTCGAGGTAGACCTCGTCGACGGTGCCGATCTTGGTGCCGTTGCGGTCGAACGCCTTGCGGCCGATCAGGTTGCGCGGATCGATGTCGGTTCGCACGGGCCCTCCACTGGGTCGCAACTCATCCGTAAGCACTACAAAAGAGCACAATGGGACGGGCGGCCACTCGAGAGGGCGGCGTTGACCTCGCTGGTAGTCTGACAACGGCTGCTGACCCCGTGCGGGAGAGTCCTCCGAACGTCATCGGAGGCGCCGAAGGAGCAAATCCTCCCCGGAATCTCTCAGGCTCACGTACCGCACGGACGAGGTCACTCTGGAAAGCAGGGCGGGTGCCGACGGCGTCGACGGCCACCGCTCTCACCGACGGTGAAAGCCGGGTGCCCGCGGGCGGCCGGTGAAGCTCTCAGGTTGAGATGACAGAGGGGGAGGCCGTCCGGGTACCCGCGCCGTGGTGACCCTCGAAGGTCGTGTCAGACCAGGAGGCCTCCGTAATGACCCATCGCATTCCGCTCTCCGAGCTCGAGCAGGGAATCCCCTTCGAGCAGCGCCATATCGGGCCCGATCACGAGGCGCGGGCCAAGATGCTCGCCCATGTGGGCTACGGCTCGCTCGACGAGCTCACCGCCGCCGCCGTCCCGGACGTGATCAAGAACGCCGACGCGCTGGACCTGCCGGGCGCGCGCACCGAGGCCGAGGTGCTGGCCGAGCTGCGCTCGCTGGCCGATCGCAACCAGGTCCTCGGCTCGATGATCGGGCTGGGCTACTACGGGACGTTCACGCCCCCCGTCATCCTGCGCAACGTCATGGAGAACCCCGCCTGGTACACGGCCTACACGCCGTACCAGCCGGAGATCTCGCAGGGGCGGCTCGAGGCGCTGCTGAACTTCCAGACGATGGTCGCCGACCTGACGGGTCTGCCGACGTCCGGTGCGTCGCTGCTCGACGAGGGCACGGCCGCGGCCGAGGCCATGGCGCTGTCGCGGCGCATGGGGAAGAACAAGAAGGGCCTCTTCCTCATCGACGCGGACGCGCTGCCGCAGACCATCGCCGTGATCCGGACCCGCGCCGAGCCGACCGGCGTGGAGGTCGTCGTCGCCGACCTGAGCGACGGCATTCCGGCGGAGATCGCCGAGCGTGAGATCAACGGCGTGCTCGTGCAGTACCCGGGGGCGTCCGGCGCCGTACGTGACCTCAAGGGGCTCGTCGACCAGGCGCACGGGCTCGGCGCGCTCGTCACCGTCGCCGCGGACCTGCTCGCGCTGACGCTGCTGAAGTCGCCCGGAGAGCTGGGGGCGGACATCGCCGTCGGCACCACGCAGCGGTTCGGCGTGCCGATGGGCTTCGGCGGCCCGCACGCCGGCTACATGGCCGTCCACGAGAAGTTCGCGCGCAGTCTGCCCGGGCGGCTCGTGGGCGTGTCCGTGGACGCGGACGGACACAAGGCCTACCGGCTCGCGCTGCAGACGCGTGAGCAGCACATCCGGCGGGAGAAGGCCACCAGCAACATCTGCACGGCCCAGGTGCTGCTCGCGGTGATGGCGGGGATGTACGCGGTCTACCACGGCCCGGACGGACTGCGGGCGATCGCCCGGCGCACGCACCGGTACGCCACCGTCCTCGCGGCGGGCCTGGCCGCCGGCGGGGCCGAGGTCGTGCACGGCTCCTACTTCGACACGCTGACCGTGCGGGTGCCCGGGAAGGCCGCGGAGGTCGTCGCCGCCGCGCGGGAGCACGGCGTGAACCTGCACCTCGTCGACGCCGACCGGGTGTCGATCTCCTGTGACGAGACCACTGGGCGGGCCCAGGTGGCCGCGGTGTGGGCCGCCTTCGGGGGGGACGGCGACATCGAGTCGCTCGACGCGGTCACCGAGGACACCCTGCCCGCCGGTCTGCTGCGGTCCGACGCGATCCTGACGCACCCCGTCTTCCACCAGCACCGCTCCGAGACCGCGATGCTGCGCTACCTGCGCCGTCTCGCGGACCGGGACTACGCGCTCGACCGGGGCATGATCCCGCTGGGCTCCTGCACCATGAAGCTCAACGCGACGACCGAGATGGAGCCGGTCACCTGGCCCGAGTTCGGACAGCTGCACCCCTTCGCGCCGGCCGAGCAGGCGCAGGGGTACCTCACGCTCATCCGTGAACTGGAGGAGCAGCTCGCCGAGGTCACCGGCTACGACAAGGTGTCGCTGCAGCCCAACGCCGGGTCGCAGGGGGAGCTGGCCGGGCTGCTGGCCGTCCGCGGATACCACCGGGGCAACGGGGACGCGCAGCGGACCGTGTGCCTGATCCCGTCCTCCGCGCACGGCACGAACGCCGCCAGCGCGGTGATGGCGGGCATGAAGGTCGTCGTCGTGAAGACCGCCGAGGACGGCGAGATCGACGTCGAGGACCTCCGGGCGAAGATCGAGAAGCACCGGGACGAGCTCGCGGTGCTGATGATCACTTACCCGTCGACGCACGGGGTCTTCGAGGAGCACGTCGCCGACATCTGCGCCCAGGTGCACGAGGCCGGCGGTCAGGTGTACGTCGACGGGGCCAACCTCAACGCGCTCGTCGGGCTCGCGAAGCCGGGTCACTTCGGCGGAGACGTCTCGCACCTGAACCTGCACAAGACGTTCTGCATCCCGCACGGCGGCGGCGGTCCGGGCGTCGGCCCGGTCGCCGTACGGTCCCACCTGGCGCCGTATCTGCCGAACCACCCGATGCAGCCCGCCGCGGGGCCGGAGACCGGTGTGGGACCGATCTCGGCGGCTCCCTGGGGTTCCGCGGGGATCCTGCCGATCTCCTGGGCCTATGTGCGGCTCATGGGCGGTGAGGGTCTCAAGCGGGCCACGCAGGTGGCGGTGCTGAGCGCCAACTACATCGCCAAGCGGCTGGAGCCGCACTACCCGGTGCTCTACAACGGGCCGGGCGGTCTGGTCGCGCACGAGTGCATCATCGACCTGCGGCCTTTGACCAAGGCGACCGGCGTGAGCGTCGACGACGTCGCCAAGCGGCTCATCGACTACGGGTTCCACGCGCCGACGATGTCGTTCCCGGTGGCCGGGACGCTGATGATCGAGCCGACCGAGTCCGAGGACCTCATCGAACTGGACCGGTTCTGCGACGCGATGATCGCGATCCGCGCGGAGATCGAGAAGGTCGGCTCGGGCGAGTGGCCGGCCGACGACAACCCGCTCTGCCAGGCCCCGCACACCGCCGCCGCGCTCGGCGGGGAGTGGGAGCACGCGTACACGCGTGAGGAGGCCGTCTTCCCGGCCGGGGTGTCCGCCGCCGACAAGTACTGGCCGCCGGTGCGCCGGATCGACCAGGCCTTCGGCGACCGGAACCTGGTCTGCTCGTGCCCGCCGCTGGACGCGTACGAGGACTGAGCGAACGCGCGCCGCGGGGCCCCGTCCGTCGTGGACGGGGCCCTTGCGCGTCCTACGCCGTCGCCAGGGACACCTCGGTCGCCTTGATCAGCGCGACGACGTCGGAGCCCACGAAGAGGCCCAGCTCGTCCGCCGCGGACCTGGTGATCACCGAGGTGAGTTCGCCGCCCTCCATGGTGATCTTCACCGAGGCCATCACCTCGCCGAGCGTGAGGCCGGTGATCGTGCCGGGGAGCCGGTTGCGGATCGAGAGGCCGGCGACCTGGCCGGCGGCGAGGGCGACCTCCGTCGACTTGACCAGGGCGTGGACGGCGGTTCCCGGGTCCAGACCCAGCTGGTTCACGGCCTCCAGGGTGACGGCCGCCGTGAGGTCGTGGCCCCCGTCGAGGCGGATTCTGACGGTGGCCATGACCTCGCCGGTCTGGATGGCGATCACGGTGCCGGGGAGTTGGTTGCGGATGCTCAGGGTCATGAGCGTCAACGGTAGGGCTCCGGGTGACATATGTCGGGTATGTGGGGTTCTGAGCCGTCCTGGTTGTCGTCCGTCGTCCGTCGTCCGCGACCGGCCGGGTGCTCCGGCGCTCGGCGTGGCGCGTGTCGGGGGGCGTGGCGTTGTGCGTCGAGGGGGTGGGTCTGGTCGAACTCCGGAAAAGGTGGCGGTGGACGTGGCGTGGGGTGTTGGGTATAACGCGATATGACGTCAGTTCGCTCGGGGGTCCGTCCGTGGACGGTCCGGGTGTGGAGGTGGACGGGGTGAGAGACGTGTCGGCTGAGCTGCGGGCCTCGCATGAGGAGCGCGACCGGGTCGTGGAGGCGTTGAGCGCGGCCGCGGGGGAGGGGCGGCTGACCGCTGCCGAACTCGACGAACGGGTCGAGGCGGCCCTGACCGCCCGGACCCTGGGGGAGCTGGCCGGGCTCACGGCGGATCTGCCCGTGGAGTCGGGCGGGGCGGTGGTGAAGGACCTGGTCGTGATCGAGCAGACGGGTGGCTCGTCCGAACGCGGTGAGGGGTGGGTGGTGCCGCGGCACCTGGTGATCGAGTCGTCGTGGGGGGACGTGACGCTCGATTTCACCCATGCGGTGATCGAGCACTCGGCTCTGCGGATCGACCTGGAGATGAGCGGGGGGAAGCTGTCGCTGGTGACGCCGCCGGGGGTGGTGGTGGACGCCGACGACGTGGTCTTCGACTTCGGGGGCGTCAAGCGCCGCCCCTCCGGTGCGGCGGACGCTCCGGTTCTGCTGCGCGTCGAGATCGGTGGGCGGATGAGCTACGGACAGATCGTCGTGCGGCCGCCGCGCCGGAGACTGTTCGGAGGACGCGGGAGGTAGCGGCAGGGCTGAGGACGCCTCCAGTCGAGCCGCGGTCCTCGTCGGGACCGGCCGTCAGCCGGTGTGGACGCGGGGCCGGCGGGCGCGGTCCGGTTCGGCCTCGCGCAGGACCTCTCGGGTGACCGGGGCGACCTCGCCCTGGCCGAAGAGGAAGAAGCGCAGGAAGTTGGCGAAGGGGTTGCCCTCGGTCCACTCGAAGTAGATGTGCGGGATGCAGCCGGTGGCGTCGCGGGTGTGCAGGAGCAACGCGGCCAGTGCGTTGGAGACGGAGGAGGACTCCAGGGTCAGGACGCGGTAGCGGTTGTGCAGGACCTCGCCGCGTACGGTCAGTCCCGACTCGAACTCGGAAGGGTCGACGACGGTGACCTCGACGAAGACGAAGTCCTCGCCGGGGATGTCGTTGTCCTGGCGGATCTGCTCGATCTTGTCGCGGTACTCGGCCTTGTCGCGCTGGTCGGGCTCGTTGGCGATGAACCGTATCCTGCGGCTGGCCATGTCACGGATGAAACGTTCCGCCATGCCGTCGAGCGTCACGCTCGTCACGCGGAGTTCGAAGGCGCGGGCCAGCCGGGACAGCAGGGAGACCAGGATGATGCCGGCGATGAAACAGGCGCCGATCTTCACGCCGTCCGGGCGCTCGATGACGTTCACGACCGTGACGTAGAGCAGGACCGCGGAGACGACGGCGAAACCGACGGTCCAGCCGCGCTGTCCGGCGCGGCGGGCGGCGATGGTCACCGCGATTGCGGCCGAGGACATCAGGACCAGGACGCCGGTGGCGTAGGCGCCGCCCTGGGCGTCGACGTCGGCGTCGAAGATCCAGGTGACCAGGAAGGCGACCAGGGTGAACACGATGACCATCGGGCGGACCGCGCGGGCCCAGTGCGGGGCCATGCCGTAGCGGGGCAGGTAGCGGGGCATCAGATTGAGCAGCCCGGCCATCGCGGAGGCGCCGGCGAACCACAGGATGGCGATCGTCGAGACGTCGTACACCGTGCCGAAGCCGTTGCCCAGGTACTCGTGGGCCAGGTAGGCGAGGGCGCGTCCGTTGGCCCGCCCGCCGGACTCGAACTCCTTCTCGGGGATCAGCACGGTGGTGATGAAGCTGGTGGCGATCAGGAAGACGCTCATGATCAGGGCGGCTGTCGTGAGGAGCTTCTTCGTGTCCCTGATGCGGCCCTTCGGGTTCTCCTCCGTGTCACCCGGGTCGCCCTGGACGTGCGGCATGACCGCGACGCCGGTCTCGAAGCCGGACAGACCCAGGGCCAGCTTGGGGAAGACCAGCAGCGAGACGCCGATCATCGCGAACACATTGCCGTGTTCCGCGGTCAGGGCACTGGACCAGTCGGCCACCACATGGCCCTCGGTGAGCATGTGCCACAGGCCGACGGCCACGACCACCGCGTTGAGGGCGAGGTAGACCGCCACCAGGGCCACGGCGACGCCGATGGCCTCCAGGAAGCCCTTGAGGAACACCGCACCGAGCAGGGCGACGAGGAGGAGCGTGATCACCAGCTGGTGGTCATGCAGGGCGGCGGTCAGGTGCGGGTTCTCGACGAGGTGGGTCGAGGCGTCCGCCGCGGACAGGGTGATCGTGATCAGGAAGTCGGTGGCGGCGAAGCCCAGCAGGGTGAGGACGAACAGCTTGCCCTTCCAGAAGGACAGCAGCCGCTCCAGCATCGCGATCGAGCCCTCGCCGTGCGGGCTCTCCTCGGCCACCCGCCGGTATACGGGCAGGGCGCCCGCCAGGGTGACGACCACCAGCACGACCGTGGCGACGGGGGAGAGCAGTCCGGCCGCGAGGGCGGCGATGCCCGGCTGGTAGCCGAGGGTCGAGAAGTAGTCGACGCCGGTCAGGCACATCACCCGGTACCAGCGCTGCCCCTTGTGTTCGGGCCGGGCCTCGTTCTCGGCGGCCGGCGGCTGCCGGTCGTGCCCCTTGCCCATGTCGGCCAGGCCCTCCAGCATCCAGGCGCGCAGACGTCCGGGGGGAGGGTGTTCGGTGGTGGCCATCGGCGTGCTCCTGGAAAGCGGCTCAGCGTGTGGGTTTCGGCCATCACGCGGACGGCGGAATCAGCGTAAGCGGAGAGTGACGCCGGGGCCTGTGGATCGAAGGCCGAACGGCGTCAAGCTTCCGTTAAGACTGGTCGCGGGGCCGGCGCCCAGGACACTCAGTGTGACCTTCCGGGCTGATGGAGTCCCGTCGGCGGGGCCATGGCTCCCGCCGAGCTTCGTAAGGTTCGCCGATCAATTCGAATGTTTCGAGGTCCTCCGGGGTTCCCTCTACTCAACTTCTCCGAACTGACCCCTGGATTGCCTGTGTTCAAGGGGTTGCCACCCGTCGGACGGTGTCTCTAGGGTGCGGCAGCAGCGAAGCTTTCTGGATCTGGTTCGAAACTTTCGATCTACAAGGAGCGCATGATGGGCGACCCGGCACTCTCCCGCCGCGGCTTCCTGGCGGCCTCCGCCGCGGCCGGTCTGAGCATGACGGCTCTGAGCGCCTGCGGCGGCGACTCGGACGGAGGGTCGTCGGGGACGACCACCATCGAGTGGTGGAACATCTCCACCACTCAGCCGACGAAGGACGTCTGGGCGGCGCTGGCCAAGCGGTTCGAGGCACAGAACCCCAAGGTGAAGGTCAAGATCGTTCAGTTGGAGAACGACGCCTACAAATCGAAGATGACGGCGCTGACCGCCTCGGGGAAGCTCCCGGACATCTTCCACACCTGGGGCGGGGGCGTTCTGAAGCAGCAGGTCGACGCCGGGCTCGTCGAGGACCTCACCGAGCGGACGAAGGACTGGGGCGAGGGCCTGCTGTCGGTCGCCCGGGAGCCGTATCTGATCGACGACAAGGCGTACGGCATCCCGTTCGACATCGGCATGATCGGGTTCTGGTACAACAAGGCGCTCTTCAAGCAGGCCGGGGTGAGCGCGCCCCCCACCACCTGGAGCGGCTTCCTCGACGCCGTGCGCAAGCTGAAGGCCGCCGGGATCACCCCGATCGCCCTGGCCGGCAAGGAGAAGTGGCCCGGCATGTACTACTGGGCGTACCTCGCGATGCGCACCGCCGGCGTCGACGCCCTGCAGAAGGCCGGAGACGACAAGGACTTCACCGGGGACGGGTTCGTCCAGGCCGGGCAGCACCTGCAGGACCTCGTCGACCTGCAGCCGTTCCAGAAGGGCTTCCTCGGCGCCGCCTACTCCAGCCCCACCGGGCAGGCCGCCGCCGTCGGCAACGGCAAGGCGGCCATGGAACTCATGGGCCAGTGGGCGCCGGTCGTGCAGGCCGACGCGGGCAAGGGACTCGGAGCGAACCTCGGCTTCTTCCCGTTCCCGGCGGTCGAGGGCGGCAAGGGAGTGATCACCGAGGTCTTCGGCGGAGGCGGCGGGCACGCCCTGCGCAAGGACGCCCCGCAGGCGGCCGTCGACTTCCTCAAGTTCTTCGCCTCCGCGGCCACGGACATCGAACTGGTCAAGAAGACCGGTGCGCTGCCCGTCGTCCCGGCCGCCGAGAGCGCCCTCACCGACACCAACCTCAAGGCCGTCCAGGCGCAGTTGAAGGCCGCCACCGGCTTCCAGCTCTACCTCGACCAGGCGTACGCGCCCGCCCTCGGCCAGGAGGTCAACGACAGCGTCGCCGCTCTGGTCGCCGGTTCGAAGTCGGCCCAGCAGGTCACCGAGTCGATCACCAAGGTCGCGAAGGAAGAGCAGTAGCCGGCGATGACCTCCACCTTCCTCCCGGACAAACGCAGCGGTCCGGACGTCGAACCCGTGCCGCCGACCGTCGGCGCGGGCCGGGGGCGCGCCCGGCGGCGGACGCTGCACTGGCTCACCGCCGTCGGCTTCCAGGTGCCCGCGCTGGTGCTGTTCGGCACGCTCGTGCTGCTGCCCATGCTGTTCGCGCTGTACGCCGCGTTCTTCCGCTGGGGCGGCTTCGGCATGCCCGAGGACTTCGTCGGCGGCGACAACTTCACCCGGCTCTTCCAGGACCCGGTGTTCCTCGGTGACCTGTGGCGCTGCCTGCTCCTGGTCGGCCTCTCGCTCGTACTGCAGCTGCCGTTCGCGCTCGCCCTGGCGGTCGCGCTCAACCAGAGGATCCGCGGCCGGGCCGTCTACCGGATGCTGTTCTTCGCGCCGTACATCCTCTCCGAGGCGATCACCGGCGTGCTGTTCAGCATGATCTTCGCCCCGGACGACGGCCTGGCCGACCAGGTGCTGGGCGCCGTCGGACTGGACGGGGTGGGCGGCCAGTGGTTCGCCGATCCCTCCACCGTCATGGCCACCCTCTTCCTGGTCATGACCTGGAAGTACTTCGGCTTCCACATGATGCTCTACCTGGCCGGACTGCAGTCCATCCCGGCCGAGTTGACCGAGGCGGCCCTGATCGACGGAGCCGGCCCCTGGCAGCGGTTCCGCCATGTCACCCTGCCGCTGCTCGCGCCCACCGTGCGGATCAGCGTCTTCCTGTCGGTCATCGGCGCGATCCAGCTCTTCGACCTGGTGTGGGTCGTCACCGCGGGCGGCCCCGACCACCACTCCGAGACGATGGCCGTGACCATGTTCCAGTACGGCTTCAGGCGCTACCAGGTCGGTTATGCCAGCGCGATCAGCGTGGCCATGTTCGGCATCTGCCTCGTCTTCGCCCTCGCCTACCAGCGGTTCGTGCTCCGCCGCGACCTCCAGGGCGCCACCACGACCATGCGAGGAGGCGGCTCGTGAGCATCGCCAAGACCGACCGCGGCGACACCCACGGGACGGGGCGCGGCGCCCGCAGGACCGGCCGGACGCTTCCGCTGCACCTCGTCCTCGGGCTCGTCGGCGCGCTGATGGCCGTACCGCTCGTCTACGCCGTCCTGTCCGGCTTCAAGTCCACCGACCAGCTCTCGCGCAACCCCATCGGCCTGCCCGACCCCTGGGTCCCCTCGAACTACACCGACATCATCGGCTCCGGCTCGTTCTGGCGCCTGGTCGGCAGCAGCACCCTCATCGCGGCGGGGACGACCGTGGTGGTCGTCGCGGTGTCCGCGCTCGCCGCGTTCTCCTTCGCCCGCTTCGCCTTCCGCGGGCGGGAGCTGCTGTTCACCCTGTTCACGATGGGGTTGATGTTCCCCTTCGCGGTGGCGGCGCTGCCCCTGTTCGTGCTGCTGCGCTCCATCGGACTGCTGGACAACCCGCTCGGCGTGATCCTGCCGCAGGCCGCGTTCGGGCTGCCGGTGACCATCGTCATCCTGCGCGGCTTCTTCCGGGAGATACCCGCCGAACTGGAGGAGGCGGCCACGCTGGACGGCTGCGGGCCCCTCGGCTTCTTCTGGCGGATCCTGCTGCCCATGGCAAGGCCCGCCCTCGGCACGGTGTCCGTGCTCGCCGTGGTGGGCAGCTGGAACAACTTCTTCCTGCCGCTGCTGGTCTTCAACGAGCCCACCTGGTGGACCATCCCGATCGGCGTCCAGCAGTTCCAGGGCCAGTACTCCGCGGAGTACGCGCGCGTGTTCGCCTATCTCGTCCTCGCCATGGTTCCCGCCCTGGCCTTCTACTCCGTCGCCGAGCGCCAGCTCGTCGGCGGCCTCGCCGCCGGCGCCACCAAGGGGTGACGCGCGCCCGCGAACCATACGGCTCACACCCACCCGACGTGAGGAGTCGCACCATGCCCAGCACCGCCGTCCGCACCCGGCTCAGACTCGCCGGAACCCTCGCCGCCGTCCTGGTCGCCGCCGGGGTCGTCACCGGGCCGGCCGCCCAGGCGCACGAGCGACCGGGGTACACACAGCACCGGACCACCCTCGCCGACCTCGCGCAGCGCCACGGCCGCTATTTCGGCAGCGCCACCGACAACCCTGAACTCACCGACGCCGCCTACACGAAGATCCTCGGGCGCGAGTTCGACATGATCACCCCCGGCAACGGCATGAAGTGGTACGCCACCGAACCGCAGCAGGGCGTCTTCGACTGGACGGCCGGCGACGAGATCGTCGGCCTCGCACGCGCCCACCACCAGAAGGTCCGCGCCCACACCCTCGTCTGGCACAGTCAGCTGCCGGACTGGCTCACCGGCAAGGAGTGGACGGCCGCCGAGCTGCGGGCCGTCCTGAAGAACCACATCCAGACCGAGGTGCGCCACTACCGGGGCAAGGTCTACGCCTGGGACGTCGTCAACGAGGCCTTCAACGAGGACGGCACCTACCGCGAGACGATCTTCTACCGGACGCTGGGCCCCGGGTACATCGCCGACGCCCTGCGGTGGGCCCATCAGGCCGACCCGAAGGCGAAGCTGTACCTCAACGACTACAACATCGAGGCCGTCGGCCCGAAGAGCGACGCCTACCACGCCCTGGCCAAGGAGCTGAAGGCGCAGCGCGTCCCGCTCCACGGCATCGGCCTCCAGGCGCATCTCGCCCTCCAGTACGGCTATCCGACGACGCTGGAGGACAACCTCCGCCGCTTCTCCCGGCTCGGCCTGGACACCGCGCTCACCGAGGTCGACGTGCGCATGCAACTGCCCGCGACCGACGAGAAGCTGGCCCAGCAGGCCGACTGGTACCGGGACATGACCGAGGCGTGCCTCGCGGTGCGGCGCTGCGTCGGCATCACGATCTGGGACTACACCGACAAGTACTCGTGGATCCCGGCGTTCTTCCCCGGCGAGGGCGCCGCGCTGCCCTGGGACGAGCAGCTCGTGCCCAAGCCGGCCTACCGGGCGATCAGGGAGGCGCTCAGCTAGAGCCGCGCGGCGCAGCGGTGCTCGACCGCACCACCAGCTCCGTGCCCAGTTCCACCCGCGGCGAGTCGGGGCGCTCGCCGCGGGCCAGGCTCAGGACCGTGCGGACGGCGAGTTTGCCCATCTCGGCCAGGGGCTGGCGGACGGTGGTCAACGGCGGCGCCGACCAGCGGACTTCGGGAAGGTCGTCGAAACCGACCACGCTCATGTCCTCCGGGGTCCGAAGACCGCGCCGGCGCAGCGCCTCGATCGCGCCGAGCGCCATCTGGTCGCTGGCCGCGAACACCGCCGTGGGCGGCTCGGGCAGGTCGAGGAGGGCCGTGCAGCCGGTGAAGCCCGACTCCGGATGGAAGTCGCCGGGGACGACGAGGGTCTCGTCGACGGCCAGCCCGGCCGCCTCCAGGGCCGCACGGTATCCGTCGAAGCGGGCCCGGGAGCACAGCAGCCTCGGCGGGCCCGCGATCAGGCCGATCCTGCGGTGGCCCAGCGCCAGCAGGTGCTCGGTGGCCGCCAGGCCGCCCGACCAGTTGGCGGCGCCGATGGTCGGGGTGTCGACGTCGGGGGAGCCCATCGGGTCGACGACGACCAGCGGCACGCCCAGGATGCGCAACTGCTCGTGCAGGGTGGGCTCCAGGGCCGAGGTCACGAGGATGACGCCGTCGGAGGCCCGGGAGCGCAGGTTGCGCATCCACTCGCGGGCGGCGCCCGAGCGGCCGTGGATCGCCGAGACCACCGTGCCCACACCGGCCGCGTGGGCGATCTCCTCGACGCCCCGGATGATCTCCACCGCCCAGGGACTGTCGAGGTCGTTGAAGACCAGGTCGAGCAGGGAGGCGCGGGTCGGGGCCGAGGCGGGGCGCTTGCGGTAGCCGTGCAGCTGCAGCAGGTCCTCGACCCGGGCCCGGGTCTGCGGCGACACGTCGGAGCGGCCGTTGACCACGCGGGACACGGTCGGCACCGAGACGCCGGCCCGGCGGGCGATCTCCGTGATCGTGACTCTGCCCCGCGACGCAGCCGTCATGTCGTCCGCCGTCACATCCCCCACCTCCGTCGCCGCGTTCCGGGCGCCGCGCCGAAACTTCCAGGAGTCTTCCGGAAAGGGCGCCGCCGTGGGAAGACGTGCGAGGAGACGCCCCGGCCCGCTACCGGGGAACTACGCGGAGTGAGCGGCTCCGGACATGCGTCGGGGCCGGTGCGCAGGAGGTCTGCGGGCCGGCCCCACATGGTCTCCGGACGGCGGTCCCGCGCCGTCCGGACAGGCTCTAGGCGGCGGTCACGACCCGGTGGGGCGCGATGACCCTGCCGTCCGGCAGGAGCTCACCGGTGTCCTCGAAGAGGAGGACGCCGTTGCACAGCAGGCTCCAGCCCTGTTCCGGGTGGTGCGCCACGAGGCGGGCGGACTCCCGGTCGGCTGAGGTCGCTGACGGGCACGGCGGCTGGTGCTGGCACATGGATGGGAACTTCCGCTCTGGCGTGATGAGTGAGATGGCTGTCGTGTCTGTCCCGCGGCTTGAAGCGTCGTTCATGGCCGCCCCCCGTTGTGATAAGTGTCGGAACCCAGTGTTGCCCCACGGAGGTCGTTCCGCAGGGATTTCGCGGCACCGCTTCTCACAGGTTCATGACGCGTCACCCACGCGGGCGGTTCATCTCAACCCCCCTGTCACTTCGGATGGTTCCTGGTGGCCGGATGGGGCTAGTCCGGTCGGACCGTACGGCGGTCTCCGGCCCGCGGACGCCGCCGTACCCCGCCACCGGGGCCGCGGCGACGGGGTACGGGGATCGGATGGACCGGGCGGATCGGGGTGGACGGACGGGCGGGTCGGGTCAGGCGGGCGAGCCGAGCAGCGGAGGCGGCGCCGGGGTCGTCCGCAGGGTCAGCACCGGGAGCAGTTCGGCGACCCGGTGCGGGCGGTGGGCGGCGATCCCGGGGGGCGCCGGGGCGAGCGGGACCAGCAGGTCGGTCGGGTCGGGGTGGCCCGTGGTGCCGTCCGAGGCGCTGTCGCCGTGCAGCCAGAGCGTGAGCATGTAGAGAGCGGGCACCGACAGCAGGCGCGCCTGGTACGGCTGGGCAGCCGACTCGGCCTGGCGAAGGGCGCGTTCGGTGGAGGCGATGTAGGGGCCCTCGAAGAAGTGCGAGAACGCCCAGCCGTCCGGGGTGAGCCGGGTCTCGGCCGCGGCCACCGCCCGGTCGTCGCAGCGGATCAGGAAGCGCCAGCCGGCCAGCCGGGTCTCGGCCACGCCTGCCGCGGTGATCGTGTCCAGGACGTGCAGGGGCAGCGGGAGGTCGGGGGTGGCGTCTTGCCGGGTGGCTCGCAGGGAGGGTGTGTGCGCCTCGCGGACCGCGGTCGGGGAACCGAGTGCCGTGAGGACGGAGCGCAGGGCGGGCGCGGGAGCCGGGGGGACATGCAAAGGCATGGTGGGTCGCCTCTCATTCGACAGGCACGGTGGCGCGAGGGCGGGGCGGACGGCGCTGTCAGCTAGCTCTCGGAGGTCGGAGAGGCGGGGGCCGGGTCTGGGGGCCTCGGGGTGCGCGAGCGGCCTGCCGTCACCTCGACGACAGGCTCCTTCGACCGTGGGCGCCAACCTTCTCTGCCTTGTTCGCGGAGTTTATACGACATGTGTTCAGACTGTGTTTCGTCTAGTCGATCCGCGGATACACGGCAAGGGTTCATCCGGTCGGCGATACGTGTGAATCATCCCGATTCTGAGTGCGTCACGCCGCGATGACCTCGGGTTATGCGCGCGCAGCGGTCGGCCTATTCTCGTCGGCGTTTTTCACGAGTTCTTGATTCGTGAAAAGGCGTCCGGCCGCATGCCCGGTGAATGTGCCAACGGAACGCCGTGGGCGGCTTTCGGTCAGCGTAGCGGGTGTCGGGGACGGACGGGCACGTTATCGAACCGCCGGGCTGGGCATCATGAAACCTGAACCCGGGACACCCGGCGGCCCGGACCGCCGGCCCGCCCACGCGAGGAAGGACGCTTCATGGGGGAGAAGGTCGTGGCAGGCGCGTTCGACCTGTCCGATCGTCAGCACTACCGGGACAAGCTCCGGCGGTGTCTGACGGGGCTCGAGCGGCTCCTGGCCCAGAAGCGCTTCGACCGCCCCAAGAACCTCATGGGGCTTGAGATCGAACTGAATCTCGCGGGCGCCGACGGTCTGCCGAAAATGCTGAATGGCCAGGTGCTGGAGAGGATCGCGAGCCGCGATTTCCAAACAGAACTCGCCATGTTCAACCTGGAAGTGAACATAGCTCCACACCGATTGGGCGGCCGGGTATTCGACCGTCTCGCCGAGGAAATCAGTACGTCACTGGCATATGCCCATCGAAAGGCAGGCGAGGTCGACGCCGGGATCGTGATGATCGGTATTCTGCCGACGCTCGACCGGGACGACCTGGTGTCCTCCAACCTTTCCGACGTCGACCGCTACACGCTGCTCAACGACCAGATCGTGGCCGCCCGCGGCGAGGACTTCGCCCTGGAGATCGACGGGGTCGAGCGGCTGTCGTGCACCTCCAAGTCCATCGTGCCCGAGGCGGCCTGCACCTCCGTGCAGCTGCATCTGCAGGTCACTCCGGGCCGCTTCGCCGCGGTGTGGAACGCGGCGCAGGCCGTCACCGCGGCCCAGATCGCCGTCGGCGCCAACTCGCCCTTCCTGTTCGGTCACGAGCTGTGGCGGGAGTCGCGGCCCCCGCTGTTCCAGCAGGCCACCGACACCCGGCCGCCGGAACTCCAGGCGCAGGGCGTGCGGCCGCGGACCTGGTTCGGGGAGCGGTGGATCAGTTCGCCGTACGAGCTGTTCGAGGAGAACCTGCGCTTCTTCCCGCCGCTGCTGCCCATCTGCGACGAGGAGGACCCGCTGGAGGTGCTCGAGGCGGGCGGGGTGCCCTCGCTCGCCGAGCTCGTGCTGCACAACGGCACGGTCTACCGCTGGAACCGTCCCGTCTACGGCATCGCCGACGGTGTTCCGCACCTGCGGGTGGAGAACCGTGTGCTGCCCGCCGGTCCGACCGTGACCGACGTGATCGCCAACGCGGCCTTCTTCTACGGCGTGGTCCGCTCCCTGGCCGAGGAGTCCCGGCCGGTGTGGTCCCGGCTGCCGTTCGAGGCGGCCGCCGCCAACTTCGACGCGGCCTGCCGGTACGGGATCGAGGCGCGGCTGCAGTGGCCGCGGCGGGGTCGGCTGGGAGGTCTGGTCGAGGTGGACGCGGTGAGTCTCGTCCGGGACGAACTGCTGCCGCTGGCGGAGGCCGGGCTGGACGCGTGGGGTGTGGAGCCCGCCGATCGCGATCTGTATCTCGGCGTCATCGATGAGCGCTGCAGGCGCCGCGCGAACGGGGCGACCTGGCAGGTGGCGACGTTCCACCGGGCGCTGGAGGCGGGACTGTCGCGGGACGCGGCGCTGGCCGCCACCACGCGGCGGTACGCCGAGCTGATGCACCTCGGAGAGCCGGTCCACACCTGGCCCGTGGGGCTGCCCGAGCCCGCTGCCACGACCTGAGCGCCGCCCGCTGCCACGACGGGAGCGGCCGCATGCAGAGGAACTGCTCCCCGGCAGCCCGGCCGGCCTTCACGGTCGTCCACCGGTCCGGAGTCGGACCGCGGTCGCCGGGACGGTGACCCGGGCCGGTGACCGCGGGGCCGTGACCCCGGGCGGTGACCCGCGCGGGGTCACCCGGGTCGCCGTGCGGTCGGCGGTGATCCGCCGCACTCACAGGTCCGAGTCCGCCACCGGCACCTGAGCGTCCGCGTTCCGGCCCGCCGGCGTGTCGGCGGCCGGGGACGACTCGCGTGCCGTGAGATCCGGGGACGCGGCCACGGTCAGTCGTACGTGGTCGCGGCAGGACGGGCCGAAGGAGAGCAGCCGCTCTGCGCGGCCGCCGCGGTGAGGGCGAGAGCGGTCGCGGCGGCTGGGGTGCGGCGGAAAGTGCGGGGGCGGGGGCGCTGCCGCCCGGCCCGTGCGGATCGGGCAAGCTGTGACGTCCCACGACGGTGGCGCCCCTCCCTGTCGGCCTCCGCGGCGGATTCTCGCCACGCGGCATACGAGGGGGAGGTACGTCCCGTACGGTGCCGTCCCCCCGGCGGCCTGTCACGCACGAGGCGGGGGCGGGATGCGGCGGGTTTACGCAACTGGAGGCAAGTGTGCTGGTGGAGGCGGGGTAGGTGGCCGATTCCTTTCCGCAGGACGGGCTCTCGCGACGGATTCTCCGGGACGAGACGCTGCTCGTTCTGGGGCTTTCGCTCGGTGCGAGCGGTGTGTCCGCACTGATCAGTTTTGTCGGATCGGTCACCAAGCCGGGAGGGCTGAAGGACCAGGCGGCGACGCTCAACGCCTCGGCAGCGCCGGGCCGTCCGTGGCTCGATCTCGCCTGGCAGCTCTTCGGGATCGCCTCGGCGCTCGTCCCCGTCGCCCTCGTCGCGCACTTCCTGCTGCGCGAGGGGTACGGGCTGCGGACGCTGGGCTTCGACCGCACCCGGCCCTGGTCGGACCTCGGCCGCGGGGCGGCGATCGCGGCGGTGATCGGCAGTACCGGCATCGCCTTCTACCTCGCGGCGCGCGGCCTCGGCTTCAACCTCACGGTGGTGCCCGAGGCGCTGCCGGACGTGTGGTGGAAGTACCCGGTGCTGGTGATGTCCGCGCTGCAGAACGCGATCGTCGAAGAGGTCATCGTCGTCGGCTATCTGCTGCGCAGGCTCGGGCAGTTGGGCTGGACGCCGGGCACCGCGCTCGTGGCCAGCGCGGTGCTGCGCGGCTCGTACCACCTCTACCAGGGCGTCGGCGGCTTCATCGGCAACATGGTGATGGGCGTGGTCTTCGTCTACCTGTACCGCCGCTGGGGCCGGGTGGGCCCTCTCGTGGTGGCGCACTCCCTGCTCGACATCGGGGCGTTCGTGGGATACGCGCTGCTGGCGGGGAAGGTGGGGTGGCTGCCGACGGCGTGAGCCATCCGGCCACCCCTTCGCACCGACCGCGGCTAGGCGAGCAGTTCGCCCTCGATGACGGTGACCGCCCGGCCGGCCAACAAGGTGCGCTCGCCACGCAGTTCGGTACGGACGCGGCCGGAGCGGGGGGAGGCCTGCAGCCCGGTGAGCGCGGCGCGGCCGAGCCGCTCCGACCAGTAGGGGGCCAGCGCGGTGTGGGCGCTGCCCGTCACCGGGTCCTCGTCGATGCCGACGTTCGGGAAGAAGCAGCGGGAGACGAAGTCGTAGCCCAGGTCCGGGTTCTCGGCGCGGGCGGTGGCGATGACGCCCCGGCTGGAGTACGCGGCCAGCGCCTTGTGCCGCGGTCGCAGTGAGTGGACGGTCTTCTCGTCGGCGACCTCGATCAGCAGGTCGCCGATCTGGGGGCCGGTGTCGAAACAGGCCAGCGGTTCGGCGCCGAGGGCGTCGGCGACGCCGTCCGGCACCTCGGCCGGCGTCAGCCGTGCGGTCGGGAAGTCCAGGGTGATCGAGCCGTCCCCGGCGGGCGTGGCGACCAGGACGCCGCTGCGGGTGGCGAAGCGCACCGGGCCCTCGTGGGCGCCGGTCGTGTGCAGGATGTGGGCCGTGGCGAGCGTGGCGTGCCCGCACATGTCGACCTCGGTGACGGGCGTGAACCAGCGCAGGGCCCAGTCCGCCTCGCCGCCCTCGGGGAGCGGGTGGGCGAACGCCGTCTCGGCGTGGTTGACCTCCAGGGCGATGTTCTGGAGGCGGCCGTCGTCCGGGAAGGCGTCCAGGAGCAGGACCCCGGCAGGGTTCCCGGCGAAGGGACGGTCGGTGAAGGCGTCGACGATGTGAATCCGCATGGCGCTGACGCTAGGGGGTGCGCGGAATCCTCGGCCAAGGCCAATCCGCGAGTCCTGGCCCGGTTTCCGCCGACCGCCCGCATCGGCGCGTCCTTCCGTCTGCTCCTTGGTGTCGTGCGGCGTGAGCTTCCTGACCTGCCGCGAGCGCGGGCGCTTGTGGAGGCGGCCCGGGCCGTCGCATCGGTCGAGGCTCCGGTCGACGGCTTCGGTTCACGGCTTCGGTTCATGGCCTCGCGGCTCCGGCCGTCGGGGTGGGTGGTCCGCTGAGGGTCCGGACTCGGGGTGCGGTCGGTCCCTGGTGCGCGTCGGCCGGGGCCGTGGTTGCCCGCGGAGACCGGGGCGGGCCCGGCGGGTGACTTCGCGCCTGGCCGGACGGCGCCCTGGCGGCCGCCCGTGTCTGCTCGGCGGGCAGCCGTCGGCCGCCGCTCGCAGCGCGGCCCCGGCGGAAGGCTGGGATGCTGAGGAGCAGCGCGACCCATGACCTGAGCACGAACCGGGGCGGTGAGCGCCATGAGCGGGCACGAGGAGACCGGCGCCGAACCGACGGCGCCGAACGCGGATCCCCAGGGGGATCCGTTTCTGCGCACACGGTTCGTCGTGCCGGCCCGGCCGGTGGCGTTCCTGCGGCGTGAGCGGCTGGTCAGCCATCTCGACCAGGGCCTGCGGACGCCGTTGACCATGGTCAACGGCCCCGCGGGTGCGGGCAAGACGCTCCTGGTCGCCGACTGGGCCGCGGCACGAGAGACGCCCGTCGCCTGGCTCACCACCGACACGGCGGGGCAGGGCCCGGGAATGCTGTGGGCGTACCTGCTGCAGGCCCTGCGGGTGTCCGGCACGGACCTCCCCGCGGAGATCGGCTGCCCGGCGGACGCCGACCGGGTGCCCGCCACCCTGCTGGCCCGGCTGGCGGCCGAGCTGAGCTCCCGGGACCGGCCGGTGACCGTGGTCCTCGACGAGTACGACCGGGTGACCGCTCCCGAGATCGCGGAGCAGCTGGAGTTCGTTCTGCACCACGCCGGCGAGGGCCTGCGCCTGATCCTCGTCACCCGCACCGAGCCGCTGCTGCCGTTGCACCGGTACCGGGCGGCCGGCGACCTGACGGAGATCCGGGGCGCTGAGCTCGCCTTCACCCCCGGGGAGGCGGCCGACCTGCTGGAGCTGCACGGACTCCGGCTTCCCGAGCCCGCCACACAGGGGCTCGTGGAACGCACCCGGGGCTGGGCCGCCGGTCTGCGGCTGTGCGCTCTCGCCGCGCGGGAGAGCCCGGACCCGCAGAGATACCTGAAGGAGTTCGAGGCCGACCGCACCTCGGTCGCCGACTTCCTGCTGGCGGAGGTGCTCAGAAGGCAGTCGCCGGAGACACAGGACCTCCTGCTGCGGGTCAGCGTCCTCGACCGGTTCCGTCCCGGGCTGGTGAACGCGCTGACCGGGCGGGCCGACGCAGAGCCCATCCTGGCCGGCCTGTGCCGGGCGAACGCGTTCGTCGAGCACCTCGAGCAGGACTGGTACCGCCTTCACCCGCTGTTCGGTGAGATCCTCCGGGCCCATCTGCGGGTGCGCTCGCCCGGCCTGGAGCCCGAACTCCACCGCCGGGCCGCACGATGGCTGCGGGGCTCGGGCTCCCTCACCGAGACGCTGGGTCACGGCGCCGCCGCGGGCGACTGGGAGTTCACCGCGGGCGCGCTGGTCGACGACCTGGCCATCGGCCGGCTCTTCACCGGACTGCGCTCCGACGAGTTCTCCGAACTGTTCTCCCGCATGGGGCCGGAGGCCGCGAGCCCCGCCGCCGACCTGGTCCGCGCCGCCCGTGAACTGTCCCGGCACGAACTCGACCGCGGGCTGGGCCACCTGCGCCGCGCGGAGCAGAGCCTGGCCGCCGAACTGCGGAAGGCCGCCGGGGCGGGCCCGACCGCGGCGCCGGGGGAGGACCTCGTCGACGCCCAGGCCCCGCCGGTCGAGTGGAGTGCGGCCGGCGAGGCGCCCGCGCTGGCGGAGGCGCGGTTGAGCTGTGCCCTGCTCGAGGCGCTGGCGGCCCGGCTGACCGGCGCGCCGGCCCGGGCGGAGCTGGCCGCTTCGGCGGCCGAGACGCTGCGCGACGAGGTTCCCGCCCACCTGCTCGACAAACACCCCGAGTTCATCGCCCTCCTGCTGGCCCATCTGGGTTCGGCACGGCTGTGGGCCGGACGCTTCGAGGACGCCGTCACCGCGCTGCGGGCGGCCGGCGCCTTCGACGGGGCCTCGACGGCGCTCGCCCGGGAGGACTCGCTGGGCGGGCTCGCGCTGATCGACTACTTGAACGGCCGGCTCGCCGGGGCGGAACGCACGGCCCGGGCCGCGATGACCGAGACGGAGCGCTACGGACTGCCCCAGCCGTCCGGTTGCGGCATGGGAAGGCTGGTGCTGGCAGCCGTCGCCGTCGAACGGGACGACCTGGGCCGCGCTCAGGTCCTGCTGGAGGAGGCGGACGGGCCGTACCCCGCGCTGCGGGACCCGGTCATGGAGGCCGGCCGGGCCATCGCCACCGCCCGTCTGCACCTGGCCCGCGGCGACACCCGGGCCGCGCTCACGACGGCCGAGCGGGCCGTGTCCGCCGCCGTGGCCTCCCCGTGGGCCGAGGGCCAGACGGCGCTCGTCGTCTCCGCCGCGCATCTGGCCGACGGCCGGCCGGAGACGGCCGCCAAGGTGCTGCGGGAGGCGCCGGAAGAGGTCCCGGCGTGCACCGTGGCGTCCGCGCGGGCGGAACTCGCCGCGGGCAGGCCCCTGGCCGCGATCGACCTGCTCGACCGGCTGCGTCCTGAGGACCGCTGCGGGCCCGCCGTGACGGTCCGCGCCACGCTGGTGCGGGCGCAGGCGGCGGAGGAGGCGGGGGACACGGGCGCCGCGCGCAGACTCGTCGCGCTGGCGCTGCGCGAGGCACGGCGCGACGGGCTGCGGCGGCCCTTCCTCGAAGCCGGAGCGTGGATCCGCCCCTTCCTGGGCGCGGTGACGCCGCACGGCCCGACCAGGGACGGGCTCGCCCCCGGCGCCCGGCCGTCCGGCGGTCCGCCGCCCCCGGTCGTCGAGGAGCTGACCGCACGCGAACGCGACGTGCTGCGCAGACTGGCCCTGACGATGTCGACGGAAGAGATCGCCGCCGATCTGTATCTGTCCGTGAACACCGTCAAGACCCACCTCAAGAGCGCCTACCGGAAGCTCTCGGTCAACCGCCGCAACGAGGCGGTCCGCCGCGCCCGGGAGCTGAAGCTCCTGTGACCGGCAGCGGACCTCCGGGCCGTCCGGCTCGCCCCTGGAGGGTGAGGCGCCGACGCCGATTCCCGGCTGCGATGGGGAGGTGGACACCATGAGCCGCTGGCGGCCCCTGATGGTCCTGGGCACCGCCCAGTTCCTGATGGTCCTGGACACGTCCGTCATGAACGTCTCGATCAGTCAGCTGGTCGAGGACTTCGACACGGAGGTGACGGCGATCCAGGCCGTCATCACCCTCTACGCCCTGGTCATGGCCGCCTTCATGATCATCGGCGGCCGGCTCGGGGACATCTTCGGACGACGCCGGCTCTTCTTCCTCGGCCTCGTCGTCTACGCCACGGGGTCGGCCCTCACCGCGGCCGCACCCACCGTGTGGGTCCTCGCCCTGGGCTGGTCGGTCATCGAGGGGCTGGGCGCCGCGATGGTCCTGCCGGCCATGGCGGCACTGGTCGCCGAGTCCTACCGGGGGCGGGACCGGGCCGTGGCGTACGGCGTCATCGGCGGTCTGGCCGGGGCGGCCATCGCCGTCGGCCCGCTGCTGGGCGGCTGGCTGACGACGTATCTCACCTGGCGGCTGGTGTTCGTCGGCGAGGTCGTGGTCGTGCTCGTCATGCTGTGCTTCCGCCGGGCGATCACGGAGTCCCGACGCGCCGGCCCGCCTCCCCGCCTCGACGGCGTGGGCGCGGCGCTGTCGGCGGCCGGACTGGCGCTCTGCGTGCTCGGGGTGCTGCAGAGCGGCACATGGGGCTGGGTGCAACCCCGCAACCCGCCCTTCACCGTCCTGGGCTTCTCGCCCACCCTGTTCGTGGTCGGCGCGGGAGCGGCCGTGCTCGCCCTCTTCCTGCACTGGCAGCGACGCCGGGAGGCCCACGGCGCCGACCCGCTGGTGCATCTGACGCTGCTGCACAGGCCGCCTCTGCGTTCCGGCCTGACGTGCCTGCTCAGCCAGAACCTCATCCTGCTGGGGCTGTTCTTCACCATCCCGCTGTACCTCCAGGTGGTGCAGGGCTTCGACGCCTTCCAGACCGGCCTGCGCCTGCTTCCGGTGTCGATCACCATGCTGGCGGCCTCCATGCTCGCCGCCCGGCTGGGGCGGGTGGCGGGACCCCGCCGGGTGGTCCGGCTCGCGCTGGTGACCCTGGCCGGGGCCGTCGTGTGGCTGCTGGCCACCATCGACCCGGTCATCGACGACGCGCAGTTCGCCGGGGCGATGGCGCTGCTCGGCGTGGGCATGGGCCTGCTCGCCTCGCAGCTGGGCAACGTCGTCCAGTCCAGCGTGGGCGAGGAGGAACGCAGCGAGGTCGGGGGGCTGCAGTTCACCGCGCAGAACCTGGGCTCCGCGCTCGGCACCGCGCTGATCGGATCGCTGCTGGTCGGCGCCCTGGCCCAGGCGTTCACCACGAAGGTGGAGGACAACCCGCGGCTGTCGGAGGAGGCCCGCCGCGAGACCGGCGTCGCCCTCGAGTCCGGCATCAGCTTCGTGTCCACCGACCAGGTGCGCTCGGCGGCCGAGGACGCCGGGCTGCCGCCGGCCGAGACCGACGCCCTCGTGGACTCCTACGCCGAGGCGCAGCTCGACGGTCTGAAGGCGGCGATCCTGGCGGCCGGAGGGATCACTCTCGCCAGCTTCCTGGCCACGTCGCATCTGCCGACCGGGAAGGCCGGACGGCCGAGCCGCCCCGGCGCCGAAGCGCAGACCGGCGCCACGGGCCCGCCACGCTGAGGGACCCGCACGTCGGCCGGTCCGCCAGACCCCCCTGTCGGAACCGCCGCCCGGCTCGTCGAGGAGGACGCGATGTCCAGGACCGGCCACGGAGCAGCGCCCCGGGCGCGCTCCGCCGAGAGCCGGGCCCACGCCGACTACACCGGCGGCGTCTACGGGTCCATGCTCGCGGCCTCGGTGGTGGTCGGCGCGGGCGCCCTGGGCTCGTTCCCGCGCCTGGAGCTCGTGCTGCTGCTGGTGCTCACCGGCGTGGTGTTCTGGGTCGCCCATGTGCACGCCCAGCTGTTCGGGGCGCGGCTGGCGCAGCGGCGTCCGGACCGGCGCGCCGTGGCGCACGTGTGCCGCGAGGAGTGGCCGATCGTCAAGGCCGCGATCCCCCCGGCCGCCGCCGTGGCCGTCAGTCCGATGCTCGGACTCGACCTGCAGGGCACGCTGTGGTTCGCGCTCGCGGTCGCCGTGGCGGGGCAGGTGGGCTGGTCGGCGGCCGCCGCACGTCGGGCCGGAGCCTCGTGGCGGCTGGTCGCCGTCACCGCCTCGGTGAACCTCGTGCTCGGCCTGCTGATCATCGCCTTCAAGCTCTTCGTGACGCACTGACGCCGGCGGCGGGCAGGGAGTGCCGGTGCCGGTGGGCCGGGCGGTTGGTCGGTGGTCGGCGGCGGGTGTCCGCAGTGGCCGGCCTGCCCGCGGCGCCTATCACCTCCACCGGGTGAGGCCGGGCGTCCGTCCCGGACGGAGGATCGCGGGTAAGGGCGCAGTCCGCCTGTCCCAGGCCGTCCCGGGAGAAGCTCATGCGCTACGAGATCCGCGTCGACGGACAGCTGTCGGAGGCGCTGAGCAGGGCCTTTCCGGAGCTGGACCATGTGGTCATGTCCGGTCAGACAGTCCTGTTCGGACAGGTCGTCGACGAGGCCCACCTGTACGGGCTGCTGGCCCGCTGTCAGTCCCTGGGGCTGCGGGTCCTCGAGATGCGCCAACTGCCGGAGTGACGAGCCGGGGACCGTCCGCTCCGTTCGGGCGCGAGGCCACGAGGAGGAGTCATGAGCGCGTCGCCTGGTCCCGTACCGCACTCCGGACCGGACCGCCCGCACCGAGAGCCGGACCGTCCGCACACCGGACCGACCGACGAACCGGGCCGGCCCCGCGACGCGGCGGAGCGTCCGCCCGACGGGACGGACCCCGCGCCGGTCACCGGCGACGCGTCCGCCGCCCTGGCCGCGCTCGGCCGTTCCTGGACGTGGATCCTCGGCTCGGCCGTCGCCACGTTCGTGCCGGGCATCCTGATCCTGGTGTGGCCGGACGAGACCCTGCACGTCCTCGCGGTCCTCATCGGCCTGTACCTGCTGCTGACCGGTGTGTTCCGGTTCGTGTCGTGTTTCGCCGGAGAGGACGGCGGCGCCCGGGTTACCGGACTGCTCCTGGCGGTGCTGTACGTGGTGGCCGGGGTCCTGTGCCTGCGGAACCCGCTGCAGACCATCGCGGCGCTGTCCCTGATCGTCGGCGTCCTGTGGCTGGTGTCGGGCATCGTCACGCTGCACACCGCCCTCGCCGCCAAGGACCTGCCCCACCGGGGAGTCGTCCTCGGCGCGGCGGCGCTGGCCATCGTCGCGGGGATCGTGGTGCTCGCCCTGCCCACCGAGTCGGCCCGGGCCCTGACCCGGCTGCTCGGCCTGTGGCTCGTGCTGCTCGCCCTGGTCGAGGGCGCGGTCGCCTTCGCCTGGCGTGCCGCGCTCCGCAGGACCGCCCCGGCCGTACGGGACCGGGACCGCACGGGCGCCGTCTGAGCGGCGGCCGGGCCGCCCGGGGACGTGCGCGCTCACCCGCCCCGGGTGAGGTCGACGGGACGCCGCCCGGCGCAGGCTGAGAACGGCATGCGACGCCATGTCGGGTTGTCGGGCGAGAGCCCGGGACGGAGGAGAGAGATGAGTGGGTCTACGTACCTCGCGTACGACTATCCGCTGCTGAGCGCCTTCTGGACCATGCTGGTGTTCTTCCTGTGGGTCATGTGGTTCGTGCTGCTGTTCAGGGTCGTCGTCGACATCTTCCGGGACGACGACCTCAGCGGCTGGGCCAAGGCCGGCTGGCTGGTGTTCTGCATCGTCCTGCCCTTCCTCGGCGTGCTCGTGTACGTGGTCGCCCGCGGCAAGAACATGGGACGCCGGGAGATCGCCCAGGCGCGTGAGCAGCAGCAGGCCTTCGACAGCTACGTCCGCGAGACCGCCAAGGGATCCGGCGGACCCGCCAGCAGCGTCGACGAACTGGCCCGGCTCTCCGAGATCCGCGCCCGCGGAGACATCACGGACGAGGAGTTCGCCCTCGCGAAGCAGCACGTCCTGAGCGGTTCGGGCCGCTGACTCCCGAGCCCGCCCGAACCACACCGAAGAGAGGCACCGGTATGACCGAGACACCCACCAGCCACGCCACGACCGCCAGGCGCCACTCCGCCAGGCAGCCCTGGGCCCAGGGCCTCATGGCCTTCGCCGCCGTCACGCTCATGCTCGCAGGAGTGCTCGACATCTTCCGCGGCATCATGGGGATCGCCGAGGACGACATCTTCGTGACGACCCGCAACTACGTCTTCGAGTTCGACCTCACCGGCTGGGGCTGGATCCACCTCGCCCTGGGCGCGGTCGCCGTGATCGTCAGCCTGGGACTGTTCCAGGCGGCGATGTGGGCGCGAGTGGCGGGCGTGGCGATCGCCGGGCTGATCGTCATCGCCAACTTCCTCTCCCTGCCGTACTACCCGGTGTGGTCCGTGGTGATGATCGCCTTCTCGGCGTTCGTGATCTGGGCCCTGTGCGTGGCGAAGCCGGACCGGGCCATGGACTGACCCGGCCGAGCCGAGCCGGCCCCGCCCCTCCCGTCCGACAACCCCCAGGAAGGCGGTAGACGATGTGCCGTTGGCTCGCCTACTCGGGCACGCCCGTCCTGCTCGAAGCGATCCTCTACCGGCCGACGCACTCGCTGATCGACCAGAGCCTGCACTCCAAGATGGGCGTCGAGACGACGAACGGCGACGGCTTCGGGGTCGGGTGGTACATGTCCGACGGACCGGACGGCACCCCCGCGGTGGTCAGGGAGGTCGGCCCGGCCTGGAGCAACCGCAACCTGCGGGAGATCGCCGGGCACGTCCGCTCACCGCTGTTCTTCGCCCACATCCGGGCCTCGACCGGCACGGCGGTGCAGCAGACCAATTCCCATCCGTTCCGGCACGGCCGCTGGATGTGGATGCACAACGGCGCGATCGCCGAGTTCCACCGCATCCGCCGGGACCTCGCCCTCGCCGTCGACCCGGAGCTCTTCCCCGACATCGAGGGCTCCACCGACTCCGAGATGATGTTCTTCCTCGCGCTCACCCTCGGTCTGGAGGAGGACCCGCCGGGCGCGGTCGCGCGGATGGTGGGCCTCGTGGAGCGCGTCGGGCACGAGCACGGGGTGGAGTACCCGCTGCAGATGACGGTCGCCGTGACCGAGGGCCGGCGGCTGTGGGCGTTCCGCTACTCCAGCCAGGGCGCCTCGCGCTCGCTCTTCTACAGCACCCGGGTGGACACGCTGCGGGCGCTCCACCCCGACATGGCGTTCCTGCGCGAGGTCTCCGACGAGACCCGCCTCATCGTCTCCGAACCCCTGGGGGACCTGCCCGGCGCCTGGAACGAGGTCCCCGAGAGCACCTACGGCGTGGTCCAGCCGGGCGGGGACGAGATCCTCCCCTTCGCTCCCCAGGCGGCGTAGCGGCTGGGGAGCGTCGCGCGCCGGGCTCGGCTCAGTGGACGGAGAACCCGCCGTCGACGAAGATCGCCTGCCCGGTGACGTAGGCGGAGGCGCCGCTCGCCAGGAACACCGCCGCCCCGGCGAAGTCCTCCGCGAGGCCGTTGCGTCCGACCATGGTGCGCGCGGCCAGCGCGGCGACCTTCTCGGGGTCGGACGACAGCCTGGTGTTGAGCGGGGTCATCACGAAGCCGGGCACCAGGGTGTTGCAGGTGACGCCGTACGGCGACCATGCCTCGGCCTGGGAGCGGGCCAGCGACTCCAGCGCGCCCTTGGAGACTCCGTAGGCGCCGCTCTGGACGAACGCCCGGTGCGCCTGCTGCGAGGTGATGTGGATGATCCGGCCGAAGCCGCGCTCGGCCATGCCGGGTCCGAACCGCCGGCCCAGGAGGTGGGGCGCCTCCAGGTTCACGGCCATGGTGGCGTCCCAGACCGCTTCGTCCAGGTCGTCCATCGGCGGCCGCAGGTTGATGCCGGCGCAGTTGACGAGGATGTCGGGCTCGCCGTACACCCCGGCCGCCCGTTCCGCGGCCGCGCGCACCCCGTCGCGGGTGCTGAGGTCGCCGCTCACCCAGGCGGCCCGGCAGCCGTCCGCCGTCAGCTCGTCGACCGCGGCGGCCAGTTCCGCCTCCTTGCGCGCCAGGATCACCACGCTCGCCCCCGCTCGGGCGAGCGCGCCCGCGATGCCCCGGCCGATGCCGGAACTGCCGCCCGTCACCAGGGCGACCCGGCCGACCAGGGAGAACAGTTCGGAGAGGTAGGCGGCCGAGGGGCCGTGCGGGGCGCTGTGCGATGTCATGTCCGCACCCTAAGCGGGAAGGGTGTTGTCAAGCGAACTGTTCCGATATATCGTTGACGCATCGCGACAGATCAACGATGGAATGAAGGAGTGGTTTGCGATGCGTACCCACGGATTCGAGCGTGGACATGGACAGGACGGCCCCCGGCGCGGCCGCGGCGGCTTCGGCGGCGGTTTCGACGGACGGCGTGCGGCTTTCGGGCCCTTCGGTCCGGGCGGTCCGGGCGGCCCGGGCTTCGCAGGTCCCGGTTTCGGCCCCGGCCCCTGGGGCGGACGAGGGCGCGGCGGACCCAGGGGGAGGGCGCGGCGCGGTGATGTACGGGCCTCGATCCTGGCCCTGCTCCAGGACCGGCCCATGCACGGCTACGAGATGATCCAGGAGATCGCCGAGCGCAGCGGCGGGGCGTGGAAGCCCAGCCCGGGCTCGGTGTACCCGACCCTCCAGCTGCTGGAGGACGAGGGTCTGATCAGCAGCCACAGCGACGGCGGCAAGAAGCTGTTCTCGCTCACCGAAGAAGGCCGCACGGCCGCCGAGGAGGGCCCGGACGCCCCCTGGGAGGAGGCCACGCGCGGGGTCGACTGGGAGGCCCTCGGTGAGATCCGCCAGGCCGGCTTCGGTCTGATGGAGGCCTTCGGGCAGGTCTGGAAGACCGGTAGCAAGGAGCAGCGCGAAAAGGCGCTGGCGGTCATCAACGAGGCCCGCAAGAAGCTGTACCTGATCCTCGCCGACGAGGACTGAACCCCCGGGTGTTCGAGACGGCCGTCCCACGACGAAGGCGCTCCGCGGAATCGACCGCGGGGCGCCTTCGCACGTCCTGTGCGCCCCGGGCGCCGGGGTCAGGTCACCAGTGCGCCCAGTTTGCGCAGCGACTCGTTCAGCGCGGCCGTCCCGGAGTCCTTCAGCCTGCCCGCCATCAGCGACACGGCGGCGCCCGTGAACTCGCCGTCGATGCGGACCGTCGTGGCGTCCCCGTCGGGGGTCAGGGTGTAGCGGGTGGCCACGGACACGGCCATCGGCCCCTTTCCGCGAATGGCGAGCACCCGGGCCGGCTCCAGTTCCGCCACGGTCCATTCGACCTCGGCCGGGAAGCCCATGAGCTTCATGTTCTCCTGGAAGGTCGCGCCCGGCTCGAGGGTCTCGGGGCCGCCCTCGGGGAAGTTGGTGTGGGTCGCGTTCCACTTCCCGTACGCCGGCCAGTCGGTGAGCTGGGCCCACACCCTCTCGGCCGGCGCCTGGATGCGTGCCTCCGCGCTGACTTCGGCCATGCGACCACCTCTTCGTGTCGGGCAGCTCCGGCTGCGGTGTCGCGGAACGTAGCTCCAGGGGCTCGAACATTCAATACTGACGAACCGTCAGGAAAAGTGGAGGGCGCGTCCCCGGGCGCGGGCAGGTGCGGGCAGCCCGCAAGGCGGCGCGCGCCGCTGCCGGGCACGACGGCCTGATCTCATCCGTAAGGAGGAGACTTCGACGGCCGTGCTCCGCTCTGCGTGGGACGCGAAGATGCTCCCCACCGGGGATGACCGCACGCCTCGGCGACTGATGGGGTGGGGTGGTGCAACCCCGTATTCCCCGGCAGTCGTCCCTCGGGCACGCCGCGCACGGCATGGACGACGATCCCAGGTTCGGCGCCGAGGCCGCGGCGGCGCTCGCCGCCGCCCGCCGCCGCGCGATCCGCGACGGGGACCGGCAGGTCGACACCGCCCATCTGCTGCACTCGCTCCTGGAGCACGACCCCCTGGTCCGTGCCGCCTTCGACGGCGGCCCCCAGCTCGCCCGGCTGCTCGGCTACCTCGTCCAGCGCAGCATCGGCTACGGGCTGCGCTGGCAGGGCGGCGTCGAGGACTCCGGCGCCCTGCCCGTCGTCACGGCCGTCGGGTCCTCGGGCCGGACGGCCGCGGCGGCGGACGCCGGCCCTGCGGGCGAGGCTCCCGTCGTGACGGTCGCCGAGGGCCTCTCCCCGCTGGCCGCGGCCGCGCTGGAGCGGGCGTGCGGGCAGGCCGCGCGGCACACCGGCGCACCGGCCCGGGGCGTCGATCTGCTCGCGGCGATCGTCGCGGACCCGCAGGCCCGGGCCGTCGAGGTCCTCACCCGCGCCGGCGTCGACGTGTACGAGCTGCGGGCCCGCATCGAGGACGGTCCGCAGGAGCGCGAGGCGTGCCCCGGGGGCGGCGGACCCGTCCACTGACCTCGGCCCGGTCCCCGCCCGGGGCGTCCAGCCGCTGAGACAGGTGTCAACGGGGGTGACGCTCATGTCGTCCCCTGTCATCATGTGGGCGTGCGTACGTCTATGAGCAGTCAGGGCAACCGCGGAAAGGGCATCGGGCTCGCTCTGGCGATCGGGTCGGCCATCGCCTTCGGTGGATCCGGGGTCGCGGCCAAACCGTTGATCGAGGCGGGCCTCGACCCGCTGCACGTGGTGTGGCTGCGGGTGACCGGCGCCGCGCTGGTGATGCTGCCGCTCGCCGTGCGCCACCGCGCGCTGGTGCGCAGCCGGCCCGCGCTGCTCGCCGGCTTCGGCCTGCTCGGCGTCGCCGGGGTGCAGGCGTTCTACTTCGCCTCGATATCCCGGATCCCGGTCGGCGTCGCGCTGCTCGTGGAGTACCTCGCGCCCGCTCTCGTGCTCGGCTGGGTGCGCTTCGTGCAGCGGCGGCCGGTGACGCGGGCCGCGGCGCTCGGTGTGGTCCTCGCGGTCGGCGGGCTGGCCTGTGTCGTGGAGGTCTGGGCGGGCCTGAGCTTCGACGCCCTCGGGCTGCTGCTCGCGCTGGCGGCCGCCTGCTGCCAGGTCGGCTACTTCGTCCTGTCCGACCAGGGCAGCGACTCCGGCGACGACGTCCCCGACCCGCTCGGCGTCATCGCGTACGGCCTCCTCGTGGGCGCCTTCGTGCTGACCGCCGTCGCCCGCCCCTGGGGCATGGACTGGGCGGTCCTCGCGCACACCGCCGGCATGAACGGCACCGAGGTCCCGGCCTGGCTGCTGCTCGCCTGGATCGTGCTGATCGCGACGGTCGTGGCGTACGTGACCGGCGTGGTCTCCGTGCGCCGGCTCTCCCCGCAGGTCGCCGGAGTGGTGGCCTGCCTGGAAGCGGTCATCGCGACCGTGCTGGCCTGGGTACTGCTCGGCGAGCACCTCTCGGCGCCGCAGATCGTAGGCGGGGCCGTGGTGCTCCTCGGCGCGTTCATCGCCCAGTCGTCCGCGCCCGCCAAGGGCTCCCCGGCCCCGGTGGCCGCCGGGGGCCCCGAAAGGGAGCTGTCCGCCCGCGGAACAGCCGCCTAGCCATGCCGCCGGTCATGGAGCTGGGCGCGCCGTCGTGGCGGAGCGCGCCCGACCCGGGGCCGGGGCCGGTCTCCGCGACGGCCGGTGACCGGTGGGCGGGGCGGGCACATGGCGGGGCGGGGCGCGCCCGGCCGTCGTCGGGCCGCCGCTGAACGGCTCCGAGGTCACCGGGTCCGGTACCGGTCGGGACCCATCGGACGTCGGGTGACCGCCGAGTCCTCGCGTCCTCAGGTGTCGCCGGCCAGGGCCCCTCGGGCGCGGCCGCGGCGCAACAGGTGCTCGCGGGCCGCCGCGTCCCCACGGCCGCCGCGTGCGGCGAGGCCCGCGGCGATGCGGTCCTGGGTCTGTGCCGGCCGGTGGGCCGCGTACTTGAACTTCGCCCGCACGGACGTCACCTCGAGTCGGATGCCGCGGAGCCCGGAGAGCAGACGGCCGTACGGCGCCTCGCCGACCGTGGGCCGGGCCGAGCCGCCCTCCGGCTGGAAGTGGGCCATCTGGCGGCCGAGCAGGTCGGCCTTGGCGGCCGGGTCGTCCACGATCTGCGCCGTGCAGCGGAGCTGGACCGCCGCGTAGAAGCTCGTCGGGGTGCCGTGCTCGGCGGGGGCGCCGGGCGGCGCCTGCCACGGGCCGGGGACGAACACGTAGTCGTCGACCACGCTCAGCGTCACGGCCGGGTTCGCCTCCAGGGCAGGCCACAGCGGGTTGGGCCGGGCCAGGTGGGTGAGCGCCGTGCCTGTGCCGGGGTCGTACGCGAAGTGCAGGGGCTGTACGAACGGAGGCTCTCCCGGCAGGCCGTTGACGGCCAGCTGGCCGAAGTCGCGCCCGGCCAGCCACTGCTGCCACTCGGCGTCGTCGTGCGGCGCGTCCCAGGGGTGGACCAGCATCACAGCGCCGCGAGGTAGTCGGGCAGTACGACGCCGGGCTCGAGGTCGGCCTCCGGGACGGGGGCGCCGTAGCCCTTGCGCAGCGGGAGCACGCCGGCCCAGTGGGGGAGGGCGAGGTCCTCGGGCTCGTCGTTGACGCCTCCGGTGCGGGTCTTGACCGACACCTCGCGGAGGTCGAGGCGGATCACCGCGGTCGCCGCGAGTTCCTTCCGGTTGGCGGGGCGCGAGTCGGCGGCCCGGCCCGGGACGACGTGTTCGACGAGGGTGTCGAGCGCGGCGCGCTTCTCCTGCGGGTCCGTCACGTCGTGCGCGATGCCGTGCACCACCGCCGAGCGGTAGTTGATCGAGTGGTGGAAGGCCGAGCGGGCCAGCACCAGACCGTCGACGTGCGTCACGGTCAGGCAGACCGGCAGCCCGGGGTCCGCCTGGCCCGTCATCCGCAGCGGACGCGAGCCGGTCGAGCCGTGCACGTAGAGCGTCTCGCCGACCCGGCCGTACAGCGTCGGCAGCACGACCGGCGCGCCGTCGCGGACGAAGCCGAGGTGGCAGACGTAGCCCTCGTCGAGTATCGAGTGCACCGACTCCCGGTCGTAGGACGCCTTGTGCGCCGCCCGGGTGGGGATCGTGCGGTCGGTCGGGGTGTAGGCGGCGGCCGGTGTCGTCGGCTGCGAGGTCCCCTGCATGGCGCTCTCCATTGCACTAGTGCATAATAGGCTTTGTGCTAGGAGAGTATCCGATCGAAGGCCGAAGAGCAGCGGACATTTCCGCGAGCGTCGAGGCGGCGGTGAGCGCCGGTGAGCTGCGTCCGGGGCAACTGCTGCCACCCATGCGGGAGTTGGCAACCTCGCTGGGAGTGAACCCGAACACCGTCGCGGCCGCCTACCGCACCCTGCGTGAGCGGGGAGTGATCGAGACCGACGGCCGCCGCGGCAGCCGGGTCCGCTCCAAGCCCGCCACGACCGGCCGCGAGTTCATCCGGGTCGAGGTGCCGGAGGGCGTGCGGGACGCGGCCGCCGGCAACCCCGACACGGCGCTGCTGCCGCCACTCGCCCCCGCGTTCGCGTGGGCGGCCGCCCAGAACGACCGCGAGCCGGTCCTGTACGGGCACGCGTCGGTGGAGCCCGAGCTGGCCCGGCTGGCCCGGGCCGAGCTGGACGCGGACGGCGTCCCGGCCGGACCGGTGGCGGTCGCCTCCGGTTCGCTGGACGCGATCGAACGCGTCCTCGCCGCGCATCTCAGGCCGGGCGACACCGTGGCCGTCGAGGATCCCGGCTGGGGTTCCCTGCTCGACCTCGTACCGGCCCTCGGGCTGCGCACGGCGCCCGTCGGCGTCGACGACGACGGGCCGCTGCCCCAGGACGTCCGCCGTGCGCTGGAGGCCGGGGCGCGCGCCCTGATCGTCACCGACCGGGCGCAGAACCCGACCGGCGCGGCGGTGAGCGCCGCACGCGCACGTGCCCTGCGCGCCGTGCTGAGCCAGCATCCGCGGACCCTGCTCGTCGAGGACGACCACGGGAACCGGATCGTCGACCTGCCGCTGCACCCTCTCGCGGGCGTCACCCGGCACTGGGCCTTCGTGCGCTCGGCCGCCAAGGCCTACGGCCCCGACCTGCGCTTCGCCGTGCTGACGGGGGACGGGACCACCCTCGACCGGGTGCGCGGACGCCAGCAGCTCGGGCCCGGCTGGGTCAGCCGGATCACCCAGCGGGCCGTGCTGCGGCTGTGGGCCGACGAGGCCGTGGACCCGCGGGCGGTTGCGCGGGCGTACGGCAGCCGGCGTGACGCGCTGATCGCCGCGCTGGCCGACCGGGGGGTCGAGGCGCACGGCCGCAGCGGGATGAACGTGTGGATCCCGGTGCCCGACGAGACGGGGGCCGTCGCCCGGCTGCTGCACGCGGGGTGGGCGGTCGCACCCGGCGCGCGGTTCCGCATCGAGGCTCCGCCCGGGATCCGGATCACCGTGTCGACGCTGGCGCAGGACGAGATCGACGCCCTGGCGGACGCGGTCGCGTCCGCGGTGCGGGTGGGCGGCGCCCGCGGGTACGCCTAGGGGACTCCGCCCCGGGAGCGGGGCCCCGCGTTCAGGACCGGCCGCGCACCTGGGTGAGCGCCGCGCCCGCCAGGACGATCGCCGCTCCCACCGGCGTCGACCAGCTCAGCGGCTCGTCCAGGAGGGCGACTCCCGCCGCCGTCGCGATGACCGGGATGAAGTAGGTGACCATCTGGGCCGTCGTCGGACCGACCTCGGCGACCAGGCCGTACTGGATCAGCAGGGCCAGGCCGGTGCCGAGGGCGCCCAGGGCGGCCGTCGCCAGCAGGGGCAGGAGCGGGAAGCGGGTCGGGAGGGTGGTGAACAGCGGGGTGACCACGGCCAGTTGGAGGGTGGCCAGGAACAGCTGCGCGCCGGTCATCGACAGGGCCGAGGAGCCCGTGGTCGCCAGGGTGCGGCGGAGGTAGATCCATCCGATCGGGTAGCTGAGCGAGGCCAGCAGGGCCAGCGTCGTGCCCCGTGCGTCCAGCCCGTGGAAGCCCTGCCAGGCGCCCAGGACGGTCAGGACGCCCAGGAAGCCGAGACCCAGGCCCGCCACGCGCAACCGGGTCGGCCGGTCCTCCGAGAGCGCCACCAGGGACAGGGCCATGCCCCACAGCGGTGAGGTCGCGTTGCAGATGCCGGCCAGGGCGGACGGGATCGTCAGTTCCGCGTAGGCGAAGAGGGAGAAGGGCACGGCGTTGAGGAGGAACGCGGCCACCGTCAGATGCGCCCAGGTGCGCGCCCCGCGTGGAAGCCGCTCGCGCTTGACGGCCATCGCGACCGCCAGCACCGCCGTCCCGAACGTCAGCCTGCCGAGGGTGACCTGGAACGGCGCGTAACCGTCGGTGCCCACCTTGATGAGCAGGAAGCTGAACCCCCAGATCAGCGACAGCGCGCCGAAGCGCAGACGCCAGTCGAGGGCGCGCCGGGGCCGGGCGGGGGCCTGGACGGAGGAGCGCGTCGGGGTGGTCGGGGTCGTCGCCGTGGTCATGGGGTCCACGATGCTGGACGCGATCTCGTAGCACAATCGAGAATCTCAGAGCAGTACCTCGTAGTATTGCTTACATGTTGAACCTGGAGCGCCTGCGCACCCTCGACGCCCTCGCCCGGCACGGTTCGGTCAGCGGGGCGGCCACGGGACTGCACATCACCACGTCGGCCGTCTCGCAGCAGATGGCGAAGCTGGAGCGGGAGGTCGGCCAGCAGCTCCTCGCCAAGCACGGACGGGGGGTGCGGCTGACGGACGCGGGACGGCTGCTCGCCGACCACGCGTCCCGGATCCTGTCCCAGGTCGAGCTCGCCCAGGCCGATCTGGAGGCTCAACGCGGCCAGGTGGCAGGGGAGTTGAGACTGTCGGCGTTCCCGACCGCGGCGCGTGGCCTGTTTCCCGTCGCGCTCGCCGAGCTGCGCAAGGCGCACCCCGCGCTGCGGCTGCGCTCGTCCGAGCTGGAGCCCGAGCAGGGCATCGCCGGCGTCGTGCGGGGCGACCTCGACCTCGCCGTCGTCCTGGACTGGTACAACAAGCCGATGCCGGTGCCGGACGGCCTGGTCAAGGCGCCCATCCTCGACGATCCCGCCGACGTCGCGATGCCGGCCGGGCACCCCCTCGCCGACCGGGACGAGGTGGACCTCGCGGAGTTCGCCGAGGACGAGTGGATCACCTGGGGCCAGGGCGAGTTCTGCCACGAGTGGCTGATGTTCACCCTGCGCTCGCGGGGAGTCGAGCCGATCGTCGGCCACCGGGCGGCCGAGACCCACACCCAGCTCAGTCTGGTGGCGGCCGGGCTGGGCGTGTGCATCGCGCCGCTGCTCGGACGTCACCCGGTGCCCGACGGGGTCGTGACGGTCCCGCTGCAGCAGCGGGTGCGCCGGCATGTGTACGTGGTCTGGAGGGCGGACGCCGACCGCCGCCCGTCGATCCGGGCGGCGGTCGAGGCGCTCAAGGCGGCGGGCGGTGCGGTGGGGCAGGCGGCGGCCTGAGGCGGGCCGAGCGGCGTCACACCCCGCCCAGCTTGCGGAAGTCCCAGGAGACGACCTTCTCCGGCTTCAACCGCACCCAGGCGTGCCGGCCGTCGTGCGGCATCGCGTCCAGGCCGAAGTTCTTGCGCGCGAACAGCGTCTCCACCGCGTCGAGTTCGGCGCACAGCTCCCCGGTGCGCGGGATCTCGCCCACGAACTCCACGACGCCGGACAGCTCGACGCCGCGCAGGGCGTCGTACTCCTCACCCGTGTCGATCACGATCGCGACCCGCGGATCGCGGCGCAGGTCCGCCCAGCGCTTGCTGCGCACGACCGAGTACAGCCACAGCGCGGTGCCGTCCCAGAGGAACCACAGGGCGCTGACGTGCGGGGCGCCGTCGGCGGACACGGTCGCGACCCGGCAGGTGCGATGGACGGTGAGGAACGCGTCCAGTTCGCCCGGGGTCATCATGATCTTCCGGCCCCGACGCTGAGTGACGGTCATCCGGCCCCCTCATTCTTCTCTTGTGTCGTCCTGTGCTGCTTTTCTGAAAGCCCGTCAGAAAAGGATGTGTCTTCTTCCTTCTCCGCGCAATGGCCGTTAGTGTCGCCCGCCCCACACCGACGTCAGGGGGAGCCATGCCGTCGTACGAAGAGCTCGGCGAGGTCCTCGACCCCGTGAGCACCGTCGTGATGACGGTGGAGTGCCAGCAGGGCGTCGTCGGGCCGCACGCCGCCCTGCCCCGACTCGCCCAGGAGGCAAGGGAGTCGGGCGCCCTCGCCAACGTCGCCCGGCTGGTGGCCGCCGCACACGCGAACCGGGTCCAGGTCCTGCACGCCGTCGCCGAGCGCCGTCCCGACGGCCGGGGGGCCAACCGCAACGCCCGGCTGTTCCGCGCGGCCGAACGGCTCCCCGTCCAGCAGCTCCCCGGCACGGACGCGACCCGGCTCGCGCCCCCGATCGAGGTCGCCGAGCAGGACCTCGTCGTCCGGCGCCTGCACGGGCTGTCCCCGGTCCAGGGCACCGACGTCGACTCCCTGCTGCGCAACCTCGGCTGCCGCACCGTGGTCGTGGCCGGCGTCTCTGCCAACGTGGCGATCCCGAACACCGTCTTCGACGCCGTCAACCGCGGCTACACGGTGGTCGTGCCGTCGGACGCCATCGCCGGGGTGCCCGCCGACTACACCTCCGCGATGATCCGCCACACCCTCGCGCTGGTCGCCACGGTCGCGACCACGGACGAGGTGCTGGACTGCCTCGGGCGAACCGCCGGCGGGGGAGCGGTCGTCAGGCCAGGGTGATCGAGTCGCCGCTGACGGAGATCGCCACCTCGGGCAGCGGCTTCTTCGCGGGACCGCTCTTCACGCTGCCGTCCGTGATCGAGAAGTTGCTGTTGTGGCAGGGGCAGTTGATCACGCCGTCGCTGATCGACTTCACCGCACAGCCGGCGTGCGTGCACACCGCGGAGAACGCCTTGTAGGTGCCCGCGGTCGGCTGCGTGACGACCACCTTCTCGGAGTCGAAGACCTTGCCGCCGCCCTCGGGGATGTCGGTCGTCTTGGTGAGCGCGGCGCCGGCCGCCGCGTTGTCCCCGCCGCCCGTGCCGCCGGTGCTCGCGGACTCCGTGCCTCCGGTGGAACCCGCGGCGCCGGCCGACGACGACGAACTCGACGCGTCGTCGTCGGAGCCGCCGCACGCGGTCAGCGCGACGGCGAGCCCCGCGGCTCCGGCGGCTGCCACGACGGTACGGCGGGCGGGCCCCGACGAGGACTGGATCGATGCGCTGGTCATGCTGGGGGTTCCCTTCCAGAGGGGTGCTTGGATCTGCCGTGAGGTACGAGCCGCGGGCGCGGCTTGTTCAGCGCCCCCGTCAAGTTCGGACAGTGTCGAGATATTGACCCGTTCGACATGAGCGCGGCGTAAGCCAGAGCTGTCGCGAAGCTGTCGGCCGCGCATCGTGCCAGGCCCAGTAACCTGGGGCGATGCTCAAGGAAGTCACCGCGACCCGCTACGTCACCCCCTTGCGTGAGGGCGGATCCCTGCCCGGACTCGTCGAGGCCGACGACCTCGGCCTGTACGTCATGAAGTTCACCGGGGCCGGGCAGGGCCGCAAGACGCTGGTGGCGGAGGTCGTCTGCGGCGAACTGGCGCGCAGGCTCGGCTTCCGGGTGCCCCGCCTGGTGACCGTCGAGCTCGACGTCCTGCTGGGACTCGGCGAACCCGACGAGCAGGTGCAGGAGTTGCTGAAGTCGAGCGGCGGCGCCAACCTCGGCATGGACTTCCTCTCCGGAGCCCTCGGCTTCGACCCGCTCGCCTTCCCGGTGGGCTCCGAGGAGGCCGGCCGGATCGTCTGGTTCGACGCGCTCGTCAACAACGTCGACCGGTCCTGGCGCAACCCGAACCTCCTGGTGCACCGCGGCGACCTGTGGATCGTCGACCACGGCGCCACCATGATCTGGCAGCACAACTGGCCCACCGCCGAGACCTCCGCGGCCCGCCCCTACGACGCCTCCGACCACGTCCTCGCCCCCTTCGGCCCGGACGTCGCGGCCGCGGCGGCGGAACTGGCCCCGCTGGTCACCGCCGACCTGCTCGCCGAGGTCACCGCCGAGATCCCCGACGTGTGGCTGGCGGACGAACCCGGCTTCGACACGCCGGACGCGCTCCGGCGCGCCTACGCGGCGCCCCTCCTGGCGCGCGCCGCCGTCATCCACGACCGCATCAAGGGGGCCGAGTGAACGACCGCCACATCATCAGGCCGGGGCAGGGCGGCGACCGGGACGTCTTCGAGTACGCCCTGCTGCGGGTCGTCCCGCGCGTCGAGCGCGGCGAGTGCATCAACGCGGGAGTGCTGGTGTACTGCCGCGGCCGGGACTACGTCGGCGCCCGCACCCACCTCGACGAGACGAAGCTGCTCGCGCTGGACCCGGACGCGGACGTGGCCGGGGTACGAGCCGCCCTGCGGGCGGTCGAGGGCGTCTGCGCGGGCGGCGCGTCGGCCGGTCAGGCGGCACGCGACGACGCCGGACGGCGTTTCCGCTGGCTGATCGCGCCCCGCTCGACGATCGTCCAGCCGGGCCCCGTGCACACCGGGCTCACCGCCGATCCGGCCGCCGAGACGGACCGGCTGCTCCGGCTGCTGGTGAGGTAATGGATCACACCGGCGACGTGTGGCGTTGACACCGGGTGTCAGGGCTTCTAGCGTCACGTCTGCCGAAGGTACTAAGCGGTCGCTCACCAGTCGGGCGCATCCAGCGCCTCCGGGCGCTCCAGGCATTCTCAAGGGCGAGGAGAACCAGCAATGTCCACCACTGAGCAGCGGGTCGCCGTAGTCACGGGCGGGGCGCGCGGCATCGGGGCCGCCACCGCCGTACGGCTGGCCGCCGAGGGTCGCGCGGTCGCCGTCGTCGACCTCGACGAGGCCGCCTGCAAGGACACCGTCGAGAAGATCACCGCGGCCGGCGGCAAGGCCGTCGCCATCGGCGCCGACGTCTCCGACGAAGCCCAGGTCGAGGCGGCGATCGCCCGGATCGTCGAGGAGCTCGGCGCGCCGACGATCCTCGTCAACAACGCGGGCGTGCTCCGCGACAACCTGCTGTTCAAGATGAGCGCCTCCGACTGGGACACGGTCCTGGGCGTGCACCTGCGCGGTTCGTTCCTCATGACCAAGGCCGTGCAGAAGCACATGGTCGACGCCGGCTTCGGGCGGATCGTCAACCTGTCGTCCTCCTCGGCGCTCGGCAACCGCGGCCAGGCCAACTACTCGGCCGCCAAGGCCGGTCTGCAGGGCTTCACCAAGACTCTCGCCATCGAGCTCGGCAAGTTCGGCGTCACCGCCAACGCCGTCGCCCCCGGCTTCATCGCCACCGACATGACCGCCGCGACCGCCGCCCGCGTCGGCATGGGCTTCGAGGAGTTCAAGGCCGCGGCCGCCACCCAGATCCCGGTCGCGCGCGTCGGCGAGCCCGACGACATCGCGAACGCGATCGCCTTCTTCACGAACGAGGCCGCCGGCTTCGTCTCCGGCCAGGTGCTGTACGTCGCCGGCGGACCGCTCGACTGACCGCCACCAACGACTCCTGGGGATCACGAACATGACTGAACTGCCCGAACTCTCCGGCAAGGTGGCCCTCGTGACGGGCGCCAGCCGAGGCATCGGCTACGGCGTCGCCGAGGCGCTGGTCGCCCGCGGCGACCGGGTCTGCATCACCGGCCGGGGCGAGGACGCCCTCAAGGAGGCCGTCGAACAGCTCGGCGCCGACCGCGTCATCGCCGTCGCCGGCAAGGCGCACGACGAGGAGCACCAGGCCGCCGCCGTCGAGCGCACGATGGAGGCCTTCGGCCGCGTCGACTTCCTGGTCAACAACGCCGGCACCAACCCGGTGTTCGGGCCGATCGCCGACCTCGACCTGAACGTGGCCCGCAAGGTCTTCGAGACGAACGTGGTCTCCGCGCTCGGCTTCGCGCAGCGGACCTGGCACGCCTGGCAGAAGGACAACGGCGGCGCGATCGTCAACATCGCCTCCGTCGCCGGCCTGTCGGCCTCGCCCTTCATCGGCGCGTACGGCGTCAGCAAGGCCGCGATGATCAACCTGACCCTGCAGCTGGCGCACGAGTACGCGCCGCGCGTGCGGGTCAACGCGATCGCCCCGGCCGTGGTGAAGACCAAGTTCGCCGAGGCCCTCTACGAGGGCCGCGAGGAGGAGGCGGCCGCCTCCTACCCGCTGGCCCGGCTCGGGGTGCCCTCCGACATCGGCGGCACGGCCGCGTTCCTGACCTCGGAGCAGTCGGACTGGATCACCGGCCAGACGCTCGTCGTCGACGGCGGCATCTTCCTCAACGCCGGCGTGGGCTGAACCCGGCGGGCCGCAGCCGCTCGAGCCCGGCCGTGACGTCGTCCACGGGCGCCGCTTCCCCCGAGGGAAACGGCGCCCGTTTCGTCGTATCCAGGGACAAACGCACCTCGGGCGCGAGGATGACAACGTCGTCATACCGAGAGTGATCAAGAACGCTGCACAGGGGCTGGTTCACGCCGGGTGGCGCTGCGGTATGGTCTGCCAACCCTTGGCATGGCAGATCGAGGAGCGTGCACGTGTTCAACCGGAACCGATCCTTGCAGCAGATGGCGGCGATCGTGTCCATATCCCTGGTGGCCGGGTGCAGCCTCCTGGGAGAGGAAAGCTCCGACGACGCCGGACCCATCGTCGTGGGCACCACCAGTGCCCCCAGCACGCTGGACCCCGCGGCCGCCTGGGACGGCTCCTGGGAGCTGTTCCGCAACATCTACCAGACGTTGCTGAGCTACCCCAACGGAGCGACGACGCCCCAGCCGGACGCCGCGGAGTCCTGCGAGTTCACGGACACCACGAACCGCACCTACAAGTGCGAGCTGCGCGACGGCCTCAAGTTCTCCAACGGAGACACTCTGGACGCCAAGGCCGTGAAGCACTCGATCGACCGGATCAGGACGATCAACGCGGCCACCGGCCCCAACGGGCTGCTCGGCAGCCTGGACAGCGTCGAGGCGAACGGCGAACGCGAGGTGCTCTTCCGGCTGAACAAGGCCGACGCCACCTTCCCCTTCGTGCTCGCCACCCCCGGCATGTCCATCGTCGACCCCGACGACTACCCCGCGAAGTCCCTGCGCAAGGACGACGGCATCGTCGGCTCCGGGCCCTACCGGCTGCAGTCCTACGAAGAGGGCAAGCAGTCCGTGCTGGTGCGCAACGACAACTACAAGGGCTTCGCGGACCGCAAGAACGACGCGGTGACCATCCGCTACTTCCAGGACTCCGGCGCCATGGTCAAGGCCCTGCGCGCCAAGGACATCGACATCACCTACCAGGGTCTCGCCGCCGACGACATCGTCGACCTCGAGGGCAAGGGCGCGGCCAACGAGGGCCTGCAGCTCATCGAGGCCGCCGGCAGCAACATCAACTACCTGGTGTTCAACCCCAAGGACCCGCTGTCGAACAAGCTCGCCGTGCGCCGGGCCGTCGCCCAGGTCGTCGACCGGGCCGCGATCGCCCACAAGGTGTACAAGGACACCGTGGACCCCCTGTACTCCATGGTCCCGACCGGGCTGACCGGCCACACCACCGGCTTCTTCGACTCCTTCGGTGACCCCAGCAAATCCAAGGCCCGCGACATCCTCACCGACGCCGGCATCACCGAGCCCGTGCCGCTGACCCTCTGGTACACCACCGACCGGTACGGCTCCGACACCGCGCTGGAGTTCAAGGAGATCAAGAGCCAGCTGGAGGCCTCGGGCCTGTTCAAGGTCACGCTGAAGAGCCGCCCGTGGAACGCCTACGTGATCGGCTACCAGAACGGCGAGTACCCGGTGTTCGGGCGCGGCTGGGCCCCGGACTTCCCGGACGCCGACAACTTCATCGCCCCCTTCGTCGGCGAGCAGAACGCGCTCGGCACGCCGTACCCGGAGAAGCAGATCACGCAGGTGCTGCTGCCCCGCTCCCGCGAGGAGAGCGACCGCGCCAACGTGTCTAAGGAGTTCGAGGAGGCTCAGCAGATCCTCGTCGACGACGCACGGCTGCTGCCGCTGTGGCAGGGCAAGCAGTACATCGCCGCGTCCGTGGACGTCTCGGGCGGCGAGCGCTCGCTGGACCCGTCGACGATCATGATGGTGTGGGAGCTGTCGCGGAAGACCAGCTGGTAGACCGCGGGCGGGTCGGTCCGTGGGGCGGACTGTCAGTGGTCGCCTGTAGGTTCTGTGGTCTGAAGCGACCGCACATCGGAGGACGTTGACGTGA
The DNA here is from genome assembly GCF_055606485.1 of Streptomyces sp. NPDC037083. NCBI lineage: Bacteria > Bacillati > Actinomycetota > Actinomycetes > Kitasatosporales > Streptomycetaceae > Streptomyces > Streptomyces sp. NPDC037083. The sequence continues at coordinate 53,363 of NZ_JBVJSQ010000008.1, forward strand.
CCGACATCGCCATGCTGCCCGAGTCCTGGCGCGGGGTTCTGGGCGACGAACTGCAGCAGCCCTACTTCAAGGAGCTGACCGAGTTCGTCGAGGAGGAGCGGGCGAAGGGCCCCGTCTACCCTCCGCGCGAGGAGGTGTTCGCCGCGCTCGACGCGACGCCGTACGAGCGGGTGAAGGTGCTCGTCCTCGGCCAGGACCCGTACCACGGCGAGGGCCAGGGGCACGGCCTGTGCTTCTCGGTGCGGCCGGGGGTGAAGATCCCGCCGTCCCTGCGCAACATCTACAAGGAGATGCACGCGGAACTGGGCACGCCGATCCCGGACAACGGCTACCTGATGCCGTGGGCGCAGCAGGGAGTCCTGCTGCTCAACGCGGTCCTCACGGTCCGCGCCGGAGAGGCGAACTCGCACAAGGGCAAGGGCTGGGAGAAGTTCACCGACGCGGTGATCCGCGCGGTGGCCGACCGGCCCGACCCGGCGGTGTTCGTCCTGTGGGGCAACTACGCGCAGAAGAAGCTCCCGCTCATCGACGAGACCCGGCACATCGTGGTCAAGGGCGCGCACCCCTCGCCGCTCTCGGCCAAGAAGTTCTTCGGCTCCCGCCCGTTCACCCAGATCGACGCGGCGGTGGCGCAGCAGGGCCACGAGCCGATCGACTGGACCATCCCGAACCTGGTCTGAGCCGGCCCCGAGCGAGTGCGGTCTGCCGCCGGGCCGGTTCCCGCGGGGGCCGGCCCGGTGCCGCCTGACCGCGATCGCCCCCGCCTGCGGCTAGCGTCGTCGCATCGACGCGAGGAGGGCCGAGGTGGCGGAGCGACAGGGGCAGACGACGCCGGATTCCCTGCTGACGCGGATCGGGCAGGTCGTGATGCTGCACCACGGGGGAGACCGCGAGGAAGCCCGCCGCCGGCTGCTCGACCTGTGGACGGAGCTCGGCGAGCACGGCGACCCGCTGCACCGCTGCACCCTCGCCCACTACCTGGCCGACACCCATGACGACCCCGCGGACGAACTGGCGTGGGACCTGCGGGCGCTGACGGCGGCGGAGGAGCACGACGGGTCGGCGGAACACCACGGGTCGGCCGAGGCGCGGGCGCTCTATCCGTCCCTGCACCTCAACCTGGCGGCGGACTACGTGAAACTCGGCCGCGCCGAGGCCGCCCGCACCCATGTCCGCAGGGCACGCCGGGCGGCCGTCGCACTGGGCGACGACAGCTACGGGGACGGCGTACGGGCGGCGATCAGCAGGATGGAGCTACGGCTGGGGGAGGGGGAGTGGACGTCGGATCGATGAGACCGGTGGCTGTCGGCGCGGCCCGGCGCGCCGCTGGGAAGCATGGGCTTCAGCAGACCTGGACCGGTCAGACGCACGAGACCGGGATGGTTGGGGCTCATAGGGCCGGCGTGCCGGGAGCGGCGAGCCGGTGGCTCCGTGACGGTGAAGTGCGCCTCACCTCCTGTACGCCCGCTCGCAGATCTCCGCCTCCGGGCTGTCCCCCTGCCATCCGCCGTACTTCCTGCCCAGCGCGCACACATCGGCGTGCCTGCGGATCTCCCCCTCCACGTCCGAGATGTCCACGTGCGGCGGTGTGTACCGCCGCGGCTGCGGGTGGGGCGGCCGGGCGGGCGGACCGGACCGGGGCGGCTGCTGCGGAACGGCCGACGGCGCCTCAGCCGCCCGCCGCCGCGCCGGCCCCGACGGTTGCGCCTTCCGGGACGGCTCCGCCATCTCCAGCGCCTCCCGGGCCGGCGCCTCCACGATCTGCGTCCCGGCCCGCCCGTCCGGCGACGGCACGGACGGCTGGACCGGTCCCGCGGCTGGACCGGGCGCGGGCGGACGCTGGACGGTCACGCAGCCGGACAGGGCCGAGAGGGCCACGGTGACCAGGAGCGTCGCGGTAGTCGTCGTTCGATGCACCCGCGCCACTCTGGTGGTTGTGGCCGCCCGCGCAACAGCGCACCGGCGGAGGTTGCCCCGTACGGGTGATCTCGTACCTCTCAAGGAGGGCGTGCGTGCGTCCGCGCTGACGTCACTCCCCGGTGGAACCGTCGATCCGCTCGCGGATCAGGTCGGCGTGGCCGTTGTGACGGGCGTACTCCTCGATCATGTGGGTGTAGATCCAGCGCAGGCTGAACGGCTCGTCGGTGAATCGGCTCAGGCCCCGCGAGAGGTCGTCCAGGGCGAAGTCCGCGGCATTCCGCCGGGCGACCTCGATCTCGGCCTGCCAGGTGGCCCGAGCCTGTGCCCAGGTGTCCTGTTCGGTGAGGTGGAACTCGCCGTCCGGGTCCTCGTCGCCGTAGTGGATCGGCGGTGCGCCGTCTCCCACGAGCACCCTGCGGAACCAGCTGCGCTCCACGTCCGCCATGTGCCGCACCAGGCCCATCAGGGACAGCTCGGACGGCGGCGCCGAGGCCGTGCGGAGCTGGGCGTCGGTGAGACCCTCGCACTTCAGCGCCAGGGTCTGCCGGTGGTAGTCCAGCCAGCCTTCCAGCATGGTGCGTTCGTCGGCGTTCTGGGCGGGTGCGCTGCGCGGCGTCGTCATGTCCGCATGGTGACTCCTGGCCACCCCCGCGCACCACGTGTTTTCCCCCCGCTCACCACGGTGGGCCGCGGCTCTCGGCCGGCCGCCGGGGCGAGCCCGTTCCCGCGCGGCTTCGACCTTCCCGTGCGGCCCTGAGGGCATCGCGGGCCGGCCACCGCCGGTCCACGGCGGGGCCGTATGCTGCGGTGCAGGCAGGCAAGCAGTGAGGGAGCGCCCGTGAAGGTCGGCTGCATCGGACTCGGCGACATCGCGCAGAAGGCGTATCTGCCCGTACTGGGCGCGTTGCCCGGAGTCGAGCTCCACCTGCAGACCCGCACCCCGGCCACCCTCGACCGGGTCGCCGACGGCCTGCGACTGCCCCGAGAGCAGCGCCACCGCGACCTCGACGCGCTCCTCGCCGCCGGCCCGGACGCGGCCTTCGTGCACGCCCCCACGGCCGCCCACCCCGAGATCGTCACCCGGCTGCTGGAGGCGGGCGTCCCGACGTACGTGGACAAACCCCTCGCCTACGAACTCGCCGACTCCGAGCGTCTCGTGACGCTCGCGGAGACCCGGAACACGTCCCTCGCCGTCGGCTTCAACCGGCGTCTCGCGCCCGGCTACGCGCAGTGCGCGGACCATCCGCGCGAGCTGATCCTCATGCAGAAGAACCGGGTGGGCCTGCCCGAGGAACCGCGCACCATGGTCCTCGACGACTTCATCCACGTCGTCGACACCCTCCGCTTCCTGGCGCCCGGACCGGTGGACGACGTCACCGTGCGCGCCCGCGTCGAGGACGGGCTGCTCCATCACGTGGTGCTCCAGCTGGCCGGGCAGGGTTTCACCGCGCTCGGCGTGATGAACCGGCTCAGCGGGTCGAACGAGGAGATCCTGGAGGTGTCCGGACAGGACACCAAGCGTCAGGTCGTCAACCTCGCCGAGGTCATCGACCACAAGGGGCAGCCGACGGTGCGGCGGCGCGGCGACTGGGTGCCGGTGGCCCGGCAGCGCGGCATCGAGCAGGCGGTCCTCGCCTTCCTCGACGCCGTGCGCGCGGGAAAGGTGCTCAGCGCCCGGGACGCGCTGGCGACTCACGAACTGTGCGAGCGGGTGGTCCGAGCGGTGCAGGAGCGGTCCGCCGCAGCCTGACCGCCCGCGCCCCCTCGGCGAGCCCCAGGGCCGCGAGCACCAGCAGGGCCGCGTGGACGGCCCAGTCGCCGTAGCGGACGTACAGGGTGACGCCGTCGGCGAGCGGCACGTCGTAGACGGCCGCCGTGCTCGCCCCGGTGCCCAGCCAGGAGCCCAGACGCCGGCCGCTCGCGTCGTACACCGCGGAGTCGCCGGTGAGCGTGGCGTGGACGAACGGCCGCCCGGTCTCCGCGGCCCGCAGCGCGCCCAGCGAGGCGTGCTGAGCGGGCGCCCAGCTGTGCTGGAAGGACGAGGTCGACGACTGGCCGACGAGCACGTCCGCGCCGGCCTCGGTGAGATGCCGGCTCATGTCCGGGAACGCCGTCTCGAAGCACACCATCGGCCCGAAGCGCAGACCGGGGCCGGCGTCCATCAGGACCTGTTCCGCGCCGCGCCGCCGGTTCTCGCCGGCCGCCTTGCCGACGGAGGTGGCCCAGCCGAGCAGCGAACGGGCCGGTATGTACTCGCCGAACGGCACCAGCCGCATCTTGTCGTACCGGTCGCCGGTCGGACCGCCCGGGCCGACGAGGATCGAGCTCTTGTAGATGCCGGGCCGGTCGGAGCGGCGGGCGTCGACGTTGACGAGGATGTCGGCGCCGGTCGCCCGGGCCAGCCCGGCGATGCGCCCGGCCAGGTCGGGGCGCTCGGCGAGGTCGTACCCGACGCTGCTCTCGCCCCAGACGATCAGATCGACGTCCTGTCCGACCAGGCGGCGGGTCAACTCCTCCTCGCGGTCGAAGCGCAGGTCGGGCCCGTCGATCACGCCCGGCTGGACGACGGCGATCCGGGTCTGCCCGTCGGCCTCGGGGCGCGGCGCCCACACCCATGCGGCCGAGGCGGTGGCGGCGGTGGCGACGAGCCCGGCAAGGGCCGGCGCCCGGGAGGCGGGGAGGGCGACCAGGACGGTGGCGGCCACGTTGACCGCCACCACCAGCAGAGTGAGCAGCCACACCCCGCCGACGGAGGCGAGCCGCAGAGCGGGCTCCACCTGCCACTGGCTGGCGCCCAGCATGCCCCACGGCCCGCCGAGCCCCTGCCAGGAGCGGACGAGTTCGACCGCCAGCCAGGCCGAGGGCAGGACCAGGAGCGCGGCGAGGATCCGGCCCCGGCCGGGGGCCGCGGCCTCGGCGAGGAACCGGCGCACCAGCCACGCCCACGGAGCCCACAGCGCACCGAGCAGTGCGGCGAGGACGAGGGTGAACACGTGCAGGTCCGGCAGCAGCCAGTGGTGCATGGCCAGCATGAAGCCGAACCCGCCGCCCCAGCCGTCGTACGCGGCCCGCCGTCCCGTCGGCGCGGAGCGGGCCAGCAGCATCCAGGGGACGAGCGCCAGGTAGGCCCACCACCACAGGGCCGGCGCCGGGAAGGCGAGCACGGGCAGCGCGCCCGCCAGGGCCGCGACCGTCGTGCGCCGCCAGGGGGAGGAGAGCCAGTGTCCGAACCTCTTCATACGACACCTCCCTACCCCGGTCGGGTGGGTTCAGTGTGCGCGTCCCGGACGATCTCCGACAGGTCGGGATTCCGCCCCGCCCGTGCGCCGTCCCGTTCAGCCGGGCAGCCGCCGCCACTTCTCCCGCACGACCACCTCGCGCACCCGCCAGCCGTCGTGCGTCCGCAGCAGCCCGAAGTCGTACCGGCCGCCGCAGACGAAGTCGGGCGCACCGGCCGCGGCGCCGTCCTGCCCGGCCGCCAGCCGCATGGGGTTCACGTAGTCGGCCTGCACCCGGGCGGTGTCCCCCGTGTCCTGATCCAGAACCCCGAAGCGCACCCGGCGATTGACGATGAGGTGCTGCCGCATCGCGAACAACCGCATGCTCTCCGCGAGCCACGAGGCGACGTTCGAGGCGTCCCCCTCGATGCCGCCGGCCGACCGGTAGTCCGCCCGCCCGTCGGCGGTGAACAGTTCCCGGTACGCCGTCCAGTCCCCGTCGTCGACCGCCACCGCGTACTCGGTGATCAACCCGTCGACGGCCAGCCGGTCCATCACGGCCGCGAGCTCCACACGCTGCGTCATGGCCCGAGTGTTGGGCATACCGGGTGCACAGCCAAGGTCCGTGCGGCGATCGACACCACGGCACGCGCCCGAATGGGTGCGGTGGGTGCGGCGATGGGGGGTGCGGGGCGCGCCCGAGCGGCTGTGGTGGGTGCGGCGGTCGGGGCCGCGGGACGCGCTCGAAGGGGTGCGGTGGTCGAGGCTGAAGGGCACCCCCGCGCGGACGGCTGCGACCTCGAACGGACGTCCGGTGCGGCGCCGATTCACGGCCGGGTCGGTGCGGCCTCCGACCGGGTTGGTCCTGACCTTGAGCCGGGCCGGTCCGTCACTGGGCCGGGCTGGTCCGTCGCCGGGCCGGGTGGGGCGTCACCGGTTGGAGCCGGATCGAACAGTTGCCGTTGCTGGTCCCGCCACGAGGCCGGGCGGGCGGCGGACCGGGCACAACCGGCCGGCCTCCGCCCGCCACGCCCTGACCGGGGCGCATGTCGGCGTTCGGCCGGTCCGCCACCGGTTCGAGCCGGTCCGGTCCGGGCCGCCGCCAGTTTCGGCCGGTGCGTCACCGTCGGGGCCGGTCCAGCCATCGGCCGGGTCAGGTCGAGCAGAGCCGTCACTGTCCGGCTGGTCAGCGACCGGTCCGGGCCGGGGCCGCCACCGAGCCCAGCCGCCACCGGTCCGAGCCGGTTCGAGTCGGGCCGGACTGGTTCGAGGCGGGTCCTCGGTCAGGTGGTGTGGGCGGCGATGGTTCGGGCGCACGTCAGGGACTCGGTGTGCGTCGTGTCGACCTCCAGGTCGTAGACGACGCCTTCGTGCACCACGTGCGCCTGCGACGCCGCCATCCCCGCGACCCGGTTCCCGCGGGCGATTTCACGGCCCTCCGCGACCGCGCTCTCACACCTCACACCGACCCACAGCACGTCGAGACCGCCCAGTGCCTCCCGCCACCGCTGCTGGGAAGCCGCCCCACCGAGGAACACGTCGTCGACGATGATCCGGGCGCCGACCCGGGCCATCGCGGCGACCCCGTGGGCCCAGGCCGCGTCCAGCGCTCGGAAGTCCGCCCCGACGCTCACCCCGCCGTCCGCCGCGAACGTGATCCCCTCGTCGGACCCCTGCATCTTCGCGGGCAGCGCGTCGACGAACGAGTCGACCCCCAGGGCGAGCCACGGATCCGGCAGAACCTCCTGCAGACACCGCACGATCCCGGACTTGCCCGAGCTCGACCCACCGTTGAGAACGATCACCTGAACAGCCATCGCGCCACGTTAGGGCGCTTCCCACGCGGCGCCAAACGAATTCCGCTCGAGGCCGGTTCGGCGACACGACGCCAACCACGACCACGGATGTGTGGGGGGCGGTGCGGCCGACGTGCGACCACCCGCGCCGACGGGTGGCGGGCGACGGGTGGCGGGCGGCGAGGCGTCCATGTGGCGCGCCCGCGGTCACGGTCCGCGTGCTCTTCTCGCCGCCGCCGAGGGTGTCCCCCCGGACGTCCCTCCGGTGCGGCGGCGGTGAGCCGGGCGCTTTCGTGACGAGGCGAGCGGATACCCGCAGGCATTTCAGCACGCCGGTGAGCCGGTACACGCAGGCTCCGGGATCGAGGTGCCGGGTCGTGAGGCGGCCCCGCAGCCCCGCACCGCCTGTCGAGGCGGCCGCGCGGGTGCGTCTGCGGCGTCAGGCCGCCGTGACCACCTCGCCGCGGATCGCCGCGGCCCACTCCACCACCAGCAGTTCGTACTCGGCACGCTCCTGGGCCGAGAGCGACCCGTTCGCACGCAGCCAGAGGGCTCGGATCCGCTCGTTTAACTCGGCAGCGGACCGCACGGAACCAGAGGCGACAGAGTTGGGGGACATGCGCCAAGCCTAGGCGCAAGAACTGACACTGCGCTACCGGACGGCTACGCGAGCCGCTATGGGCTTGGTCACGACTGATCGATCAACTGGGCGCTCCCGGCGGCGGGTTCGCACCGGTCGCCCCCAACCGGCCGACCACGCCCCGCCGTCGTGGCGGACGCTCGTGGAGGCGCGGTCGTGGCGGCGCACTCGCGGCAGCGTGGTCGCGGAGGCGCGGTCGTGGCGGCGCCGAGCCCGCCGACTCAGCCCGCCGACTCCGCCGCGTGCGGGCTCAGCGACCCCGTCGCGACCAGGGCGATGATGACGACGCCGAGGACGACGCGGTAGTAGACGAACGGCATGAACGACTTGGTGCTGATGAACTTCATGAACCAGGCGATGACCGCGTAGCCGGACGCGAAGGCGATCACCGTCGCGAACATCGTCGGGCCCCACGCCACATGGCCGCCCTCCACGGCGTCCTTCAACTCGAAGACGCCGGAGGCCAGTACGGCCGGGATGGCCAGCAGGAAGGAGTACCGGGCCGCGGCCTCACGCTTGTAGCCCATGAACAGCCCGCCGCTGATGGTCGCACCGGAGCGCGAGACGCCGGGGATGAGCGCGCAGGCCTGACAGAGGCCGAAGATCAGGCCGTCCTTGACGCCCAGGTTCTCCAGGGTCTTGCGCTGCTTGGGCGCGCGGTGCTTCCCGCCCGTCTCGTCGCGGGCCGCGAGCCGGTCGGCGATGCCGATCACGATGCCGACGACGACGAGCATCGTGGCCGTGATCCGCAGATCGCGGAAGGGGCCCTCGATCTGATCCTTCAGGGTCACGCCCAGCACGCCGATCGGGATCGAGCCGACGATCACCAGCCAGCCCATCTGGGCGTCGTGGTCCTTGCGCATCGTCTTGTCGAACAGCGATCGGCTCCAGGCCGCGATGATGCGGCCGATGTCCTTGCGGAAGTAGATCAGCACCGCGGCCTCCGTGCCGATCTGTGTGATCGCCGTGAACGCCGCGCCGGGGTCCTTCCAGCCGGAGAACGCCGCGGTCAGCCGCAGATGCGCGCTGGAGGAGACGGGGAGGAACTCGGTCAGCCCCTGGACGAGTCCGAGGATGAGGGATTCAAACCAAGACATGAGGTTAGGGAGTCCAAGCGCCGATCGGAGGGGACGACGGCGACGGCGGGCCGCCGCGCCCAATGATCAAGGGTGTGCAAAGGAAGCGTAGCGGTCCCGTGTGACAGGTCCTGCACAGGGGTTTGGCGGGCACCGCGACCAGCGGCGTTCGCGGGCCGCACGCCCGGTCGCCCCCACCAGTGCGCGCATGGTTGACCGGCCGCCCGGCCGCCGCATACGTTGCTGCCGACGGGAAAGCGCTTGCTGTGCTCGGTGCCGCACGCTTCCCCGCTCGGTTGCCGGACCCGCCCGGTCATACGGCCGTACGTCGGAGGAGTGCTGATCCCGCCCATGTCCCCATCCACTCCGCCACCCGCCGCCGTGCCGCCCGGCCCGCTCGACGGCCGCCGGATCCGGGCCGCCGTGATCGGCGCCGGCGCCATCGCCCGAGGCTCCCATCTGCCCGCCCTGAAGCAGCTCGCCGCCGAGGGCGAGACCGAGGTCGTGGCCGCCGTTGACATCGATGCCAACGCCGTCGAGGCGTTCTGCGCGGAGGGCGGCGTCCCGCACGCCTACACCGACCTGGGGAGGATGCTGGCGGAGCAGCGCCCGGACCTGGTGACCGTCTGCACCCCGCCCACCCTGCACCGCGAGCAGAGCGTGGCCGCGCTGCGGGCCGGCGCCTGGGTGTGGTGCGAGAAGCCGCCGGTGCCGACCCTCGCCGACTACGACGCCGTCCAGGCCGAGGAGGGGACGGCGAGCGGTCCGTACTCGTCGATCGTCTTCCAGCACCGTTTCGGATCCGGGTCCCGGCACGTGCGGCGGCTGCTCGCCGAGCAGGCCCTCGGGCGGCCCCTCGTCGCGCACTGCCAGACGACCTGGTACCGCGACACCGCCTACTACGCGGTTCCCTGGCGCGGTCGCTGGCAGACCGAGGGCGGCGGCCCGGCGATGGGCCACGGCATCCACCAGATGGATCTCCTGCTCGACCTCCTCGGCCCGTGGAGCGAGGTGCGGGCCATGGCCGGCCGACTCGTGCACGACGTGGAGACCGAGGACGTGTCCACCGCCCTGGTCCGCTTCGAGAGCGGGGCCATGGCCACCGTCGTCAACAGCGTCCTGAGTCCCGACGAGGTCAGCCGGATCCGCATCGACTGCGAGCGCGCCACCGTCGAGCTCACCCACCTGTACGGCCACTCCAACGCCGACTGGACCCTCACCCCCGCCCCGGGCGTCCCGGGCGACGAGGCGGCGGCCTGGCAGGACTTCGGCGCGGACGTGCCCAGTTCGCACCTGGCCCAGCTGCGCGAGCTGGTCGCGAGCATGCGGGCGGGCCTGCGGCCGCGCAGCAGCGGCGCGGACGGGCGCACCAGCCTGGAGCTGATCACCGCGCTGTACAAGTCGGCGTTCACGGACACCACGGTGCGGCGGGGCGAGATCGGTCCCGGCGACCCCTACTACACGGCCCTGCACGGCGGCGCCCCTGGCTGGGCCCCGGCGACCGCATCCGCGACGGCGACGTCCGCGGAGGTGTCCGTATGACCGAAGACATGACCGAAGACATGACCGGAGGCACGACCGAAGACCTGCGGCTGGTCCACGCCCACGGGGACCGCGTCACGGTGACCGACCCGGTCACCGGCGTCGAACTGCTCGCCTACGTCTACCGGCCCGAGGCGGCCTGGGAGGCGCCGAAGCCGTACATCCACCCGCTGCGGACTCTCGCCGGGGACGTCGTCACCGACTACCGGCCCCACGACCACCGCTGGCACAAGGGGCTGTCGCTGACCGCCTCCCACCTCTCGGGCGCCAACCTGTGGGGCGGCAACTCGTACGTCCACGGCGAGGGGTACCTGGAACTCCCCGAGCGGGTCGGATCGATGGCGCACGTCGGCTTCGACGAGGTCGCGGCCGGCGCGGGCCGTGCCGTCATCGCCGAACGGCTGACCTGGCACCCGGCGGGCGGCGAGCTGTGGGCCGAGGAGGCGCGCCGCATCGAGGTGCACGACGTCGAACCGGACTCCGGTTCCTGGGCGCTGACCTGGACCAGCGCCGTCACCAACCGCCGCGACGAGCCGCTGCGCTTCGGCAGCCCCACCACCGCCGGGCGGGAGCTGGCCGGGTACACGGGCCTGTTCTGGCGCGGCCCCCGAGCCTTCCGGGACGGCCGGATCATCGGGCCGGAGGGTGAGGGGCCCGGCCTCATGGCCTCGCAGAGCCCGTGGCTGGCCCTCTCCGGCGAGCACGACGGCGCCGACCGTCACTCCACCGTCGTCTTCGCCCACGCCCCCGAGAACGATCACTCCGGCGCCCGAGGGGCCCACCCCGCCCACTGGTTCGTGCGCAACGAGCCCTTCGCGGGGATCGCCCCGTCCTGGGCGTTCTTCGACGAACTGGAGCTCGCCCCGGGCGACACGCTCACCCGTCGCTACCGGGTGGTGGTGGCCGACGGCGCCCGGGACCGTGCGGAGATCGCCGAGTACCTGCGGAAGCACCCGTGGTGAGCCCCTACGCGGGACTGCCCGGCGGGGTCGCGGTGTCGCACCTGTGCGTGTACGACTGGCCCGCCGCCGACGGCCTGCACGGCGGAACGCCCCACCTGCACCTGGCCTGTTCGGAGGGGTACGTGGTCACGCACGGGCGCGGCGCGGTGCACACCCTGACGGTCTCCGGCCACCAGGTCACGCCCCTCGCCCCGGGCACGGTCGCCTGGTTCACGCCGGGCACCGTCCACCGTCTGGTCAACGAGGACGAGTTGCGCATCACGGTCCTGATGCAGAACGGCGGCCTGCCGGAGGCGGGTGACGCCGTGCTCACCCTGCCACCGGAGTACCTCACCGACCCCGAGACGTACGCCGCCGCGACGGTCGTCCCCGCCGACGCCCCGCCGCAGGAGCAGGCCCGCATCGCCCGCGCCCGGCGCGACCTCGCGCTGGAGGGCTATCTGGCGCTGCGCGAGGCGCCGGACGGTCCGGCGGCCCTGGCCGCCTTCCACCGGGCCGCTGCCGCGCTCGTGCGGCCCCGGCTCGCCGAGTGGCGTGAGCGCTGGCTGAGCGGTGCGCGCGCGGCCGCCGACGCCACCGGGGAGCAGCTCGACCGGCTCGAGAAGGGCGACGTCTCGCACCTCGCCGAGGCCGTCGTGCGCGCCGAGGAGCCGTCGGCGTACGGGAGGTTCGGGATGTGCGGGCGCTTGGACGTGTACACCCGGCCGGAGGGCTGAATTCTCCTGCCAGCCGATGCAGTTGTCATGGTTTCAGGGAAATCGCCGCGGCTCGCCCCGCTGAGTGCTCCAATCGACCGAAGTCGACAGCGGGGAGTCAGCAAGTGCGGATCAGGGTGACGGCGGCAGCGCTCTGCGCGGCGGTTCTGGTGGCCGGGTGCGGCGGCGGTGGCGGTTCGGACGACAAGTCCACGGACGACGACGCGCCGGCGCCGGGGTCCACGTCGGCGTCGGCTTCGAAGGCTCCCGCCCATCCGCTCGGTGCGGCCGAGCTGAAGTCGGCGGCGCTGACGGCCGGCGACGTGAACGGCTACCAGATCACCGACTTCCCCGTGAAGCCCGACGGCGACTCGACCGCTCGGCCCGCGGAGTGCCAGCCGCTGGAGGACATGCGCACCGGCTCTCCCGACCCCGGTCCCCAGGCGTTCGAGGGCCGCCTCGCCTTTCCGGGGGCCGGTCCCGGGGACGGTACGGCCACCACCATCGGCCTCATGGCCTACGGCCGGTCCGACGCGGAGCGCGTCCTCGATGGCCTGCGCACCGCCCTGAAGAAGTGCACGGCCTACGAGGGCGGGGTGCCGGCCCGCACCTCCGTCACGCCCGCGAGCGCGCCGGACGCGGGCGACGAGGCCGTCGCCTACGGTCTGCGGACCGAGCGCGACAGCGCGGACGCGTTCGTCGTCGTGCGCAGCGGCGCCACGGTCGTCCTGTTCTTCACCGCGAGCGGCACCGGTGCCGCGGCCAAGGTGCCCGAGGCGCTGGTATCGGCCCAGATCCGCAAACTGCAGGCCTAGCCGGGCGGGCGGTCCAGGGACGGTCGGGCGGGCGGTCGAGGGGCGGGCGATCGCGCGAGAGCCTCTAGGCGGCCGCCGGGCCGGACACGGTCCAGCCCGGCGCCTGGGGATGGGCGTTCACGTCCTCGTGGCGCACCCGGTCGCCGCAGGAGGAGCAGGTGACCACCGGGACCAGCTCGTTGCCGCAGGCGTGCTCCAGCACCATGGGGCGGTCGCCGTCCTCGCGGAGGTGGCGGTCGCCCCAGGCCATGAGCGTCATCAGAACCGGCTCCAGTTCCAGCCCCGCCTGTGTGGGCCGGTACTCGAAGCGCTGCGGACGCTCGCTGTAGGCGCGCTTGCTCAGGATCCCTGCCTCGACGAGGCGGCGCAGCCGGGTGGCCAGGATGTCCCGCGGGGCGCCGATGTTGCGCACCAGCTGGTCGAAGCGGCCGTTGCCCAGGCACACCTCCCTCAGTACGAGCAGGGAGTACTTCTCGCCGACGAGGGCGAGGGCGTCCGCGATCGAGCAGGGACGCGGGTCTTTGGATGCGGCCATGACGACGAGTCTAGGGGAGGGTTGGAAAAGCGAACGAAGTCAGTTGGATTTTCCAACTCCCGAGGCTATGGTGGGTCCAGATTTCCTACTCGCCAGTAGTCGAACCTGCCCGTGCTCGTCATGGAGGTCCCGCACATGCGTGACGCAGTCATCGTCGAAGCCGTACGCACCCCTCTCGGCAAGGGAAAGCCGAGTGGTTCCCTCGCCCACGTCCACCCGGTCGAACTGCTCGCCCACACCCTGCGCGCCCTCGTCGAACGCTCCGGCGTCGACCCCGCGTCGATCGACGACGTGATCGGCGGAACCGTCGACCAGGTCGGCGAGCAGGCCATGAACACCACCCGCTATGCGCTGCTGTCCGCGGGCTTCCCGGAGACGGTGCCCGCGACCACCGTCGACCGGCAGTGCGGCTCCTCCCAGCAGGCCGTGCACTTCGCGGCCCAGGGCGTGATGTCCGGCGCGTACGACCTCGTCGTCGCCTGCGGCGTCGAGTCGATGAGCCGTGTCCCGATGTGGTCCAACGTGCCGCCGGGCACGGACCCGTTCGGCCCCGGCGTCGCCGAGCGCTACCCCGAGGGCCTCGTCCCGCAGGGCATCAGCTCCGAGCTCATCGCCGCCAAGTGGTCGATCACGCGGGAGCAGATGGACGCGTTCGCCGTCTCCTCGCACCGCAAGGCGGCCGCAGCCTGGGAACAGGGGCTGTTCGACGCCGAGGTCGCGCCCCTGGACGGGGTCTCGCGCGACGAGTGCGTACGGCCCGGCAGCACGCCCGAGGTCCTCGCGGGCCTCGCATCCGCCTACTACGACCCGGCCTTCGCCGAGCGCTTCCCGCAGATCGAGTGGAACGTCACCGCCGGCAATGCCAGCCCCGTCAACGACGGCGCGTCCGCCGTGCTGATCGCCTCCGGCGAGACCGCGGCCCGCCTCGGCCTGCGCCCGCTCGCCCGGCTGCACAGCTTCGCCGTCACCGGCTCGGACCCGCTGCTGATGCTGACCGGCGTCATCCCGGCGACCGAGAAGGTGCTGCGCCGGGCCGGACTGCGGCTCGACGACATCGACCTCTTCGAGGTCAACGAGGCCTTCTCCAGCGTCGTCCTGGCCTGGCGGCAGGAGACGGGCGCCGACCTGGCCAAGGTCAACGTGCACGGCGGCGCGATTGCGCTCGGGCACCCGCTCGGCGCGAGCGGCACCCGTCTGACGACGACACTGGTCCACGCGATGCGGACGCGCGGCGCCCGCTACGCCCTGCAGACCATGTGCGAGGCGGGCGGACTGGCCAACGCGATGGTGCTGGAGTCGGTCTGACCGAGCCCCTGGAGTCGTCTGCCCCCAACGCCCGACGCCCGACGCCCGACGCCCGACGGGCATCGGGCATCGGACGCACGGGACTTGTGAGGGTGGACGTGTGAGGGCCTTGGCCACACGGTGGGGGTGCTACGGGGTGAGGGGGGTCTACGGGCGGCGCAGGTGGTGGCGTTTGCGCCAGGCCACCGCCGTGCCGACCAGGGCCGGAAGGGCGATGCAGACCATCGCGATCAGAAAGGCCGGCGAGGTCGGGGAGGAGGCCCGGGCCCCGGCGACGACATAGGCGGCCGTGTTCGGGATCGAGCCCAGCGCGGTCGCGGCCAGGAAGGACAGCCAGCTCATGCGGGAGACGGCGGCGCAGTAGTTCGCGGCCCAGAACGGCACCCCCGGGAACAGCCGGGCCGCCAGCATCGAGCGCATGCCGTGCCGGCTCAGCTGGCCGTCCGCCGCCTTGAGCAGCCGGCCGCGCAGCAGCGGGCGCAGCGCGTCCTGACCGAGGACGCGGCCGAGCCCGAAGGCGAGCCCGGCCCCGAGCACCGTGCCCGCCAGCGCCGCGCCGATGCCCCACTGAGAGCCGAACAGCGCGCCCGCGGCCAGGTTCAACAGCGGTCTCGGCACGAACGCCACGGTGCACACTCCGTACGCCACCGCGAACACCGCGGCCGCCGACGCGCCGCCCAACTGGGGTGGCCAGCCGTCCGCGAGGAGCTTCTGCGGCTCGAAGAGCAGCACGCTCGACGCGGCCGCCGCCAGCAGCACGACCAGCAGCGCGAAACGGGACCAGGGCGACAGGAGCACTCTGGTGCAGCGCGCGGCGACGCCGCCGGGAGCGGCCGCCGAGGACCTGACGGGCACGGTGACGGGCAGGGGAGCAGGCACGAGCACGGGAACGGCGAGCTCCGTGGCGGTGGCCCGGGGAGAGGCCGTGGCGGTGCCCCCAGAGCGGGTGGTGGCATCGAGCATCCCGCGACACTAACCGACGGACATGTGTGATCGCCGTATGGTTCGTCTCATGACGGTCACAGGTGCGGGCCCGATCGGCGCGCCGCGCAGCGCTCTCGCCGACACCGTGCTGGAGCGGCTGACGGCCGCGTACGGCGGTGCGGCCGATTCGGGCCGGGCGGCGGCCATGAGCGCGTACATGAAGGACGTCGCCCCCTTCCTGGGCATCCCCACCCCCGAGCGCCGGGCCCTGTCCCGCGCCGTCCTCGCGGGCACGCCCCGCCCGTCGGAGGCCGACTGCACGGCGATCGCCCTGCGCTGCTGGGTGCTGCAGCACCGCGAGTACCACTACTTCGCCGTGGACTACCTGCGCCGCCACGCGGGGCGCCTGTCGTCGGCGTTCCTGCCCGTGGCCCGTCGGCTCGTCACCACCACGTCCTGGTGGGACACGGTCGATCTGCTCGCCGCGCACGTGGTCGGCGCCCTCGTCGCGGCCGACCCCGGCCTTGCCGCCGACATGGACGCCTGGATCGTCGACGAGGACCTGTGGGTGGCCCGGACCGCTCTGCTGCACCAACTGCGCTACAAGGAGCGCACGGACGCCGACCGTCTGTTCGCCTACTGCCTGCTTCAGTCCGGCCACCCGGACTTCTTCGTCCGCAAGGCCATCGGCTGGTGCCTGCGCGAGTACGCCAAGACCGACCCGGAGGCCGTGCGCGCCTTCCTCGCCCGTGAACGGGGCCGGTTCGCGCCGCTGACGGTCCGCGAGGCCCTGAAGAACATCGGCGCCGCACAGGGGGACGCCGGCCGTCGGCCCCCGCCGCTGCCCACCCGCTGAAAACCGTTCGACACCTGACGAACCGTCGACGAGGATCAGCCCATGTTCCGGCACGCCTTCCTCCTCGCAGCATCCGCGGTCGCGGATGCCCCGAAGGCTGCCGTCCCGATCCTCGCGGCCGCTGTCGACGGCGCCCGAAGCTGACCCTCTCCGGATTGTCCGGCGGACCCCGCAGGGGGAGGGTCGGCCGGTTCCCCGGGGTCCCCACTTCCTACGGCCACGCTTCGAGGTACAGCCATGCCCAAGACCGCGTACGTGCGGACCAAGCCGCATCTGAACATCGGCACCATGGGTCACGTCGACCACGGCAAGACCACCCTGACCGCAGCCATCACCAAGGTTCTCGCCGAGCGCGGGAACGGTTCCTTCGTGCCGTTCGACCGCATCGACCGCGCCCCGGAGGAGGCCGCGCGCGGCATCACCATCAACATCGCGCACGTCGAGTACGAGACCGACACCCGGCACTACGCGCACGTCGACATGCCCGGTCACGCCGACTACGTCAAGAACATGGTCACCGGCGCCGCGCAGCTCGACGGCGCGATCCTCGTCGTCTCCGCGCTCGACGGGATCATGCCGCAGACCGCCGAACACGTCCTGCTCGCCCGGCAGGTGGGCGTCGACCACATCGTGGTCGCGCTCAACAAGGCCGACGCCCTGGAGGACGGCGACGACGCCGAACTCGTCGACCTCGTCGAACTGGAGGTCCGCGACCTGCTCACCGAGCACGGCTACGGCGGCGACGCCGCGCCCGTCGTACGGGTGTCGGGGCTGAAGGCGCTGGAGGGCGACCCGCGCTGGACGGGCGCCATCGACGCGCTGCTCGACGCGGTGGACACCTACGTGCCCATGCCCGAGCGGTATCTGGACGCGCCGTTCCTGCTGCCCGTGGAGAACGTGTTCACCATCACCGGCCGCGGGACCGTGGTCTCCGGCGCGGTGGAGCGGGGCACGGTGCGGGTGGGCGACCGGGTCGATGTGCTCGGCGCGGGACTGGAGAGCGTCGTCACCGGCCTGGAGACCTTCGGCAAGCCGATGACGGAGGCCCAGGCCGGCGACAACGTGGCCCTGTTGCTGCGCGGGGTGCCACGCGACGCGGTCCGCCGGGGCCAGGTCGTGGCGGAGCCCGGCAGCGTGACTCCGCGACGGCGGTTCACGGCGCGGGTGTACGTGCTGTCGGCGCGGGAGGGCGGTCGTACGACGCCCGTGGCGACGGGGTACCGGCCGCAGTTCTACATCCGGACGGCGGACGTCGTCGGCGACGTGGACCTGGGCGAGACGCCCGTCGCGCGGCCCGGGGACACGGTCGTCATGACCGTCGAGCTGGGACACGACGTCGCGCTGGAGCCCGGCCTCGGCTTCGCCGTCCGTGAGGGCGGGCGGACCGTGGGGGCGGGGACCGTGACCGCCGTGCTGTGACGCGTCCGACGAGCGTGGGGGACCGCGACCGGGGAGCCGGTCGCGCGGCCCCCACGCCCGTCGGGGCGCGTCCGCGCGCGTGCGTCCTCCCCGGCACAATGAACAGGTGAACGACGAGCCCGTACCCGTCACCCGAGCCGTCGACCACGGCACCGCCAAGCTGATGCCCGACGTCGACCGGGACCGGGCCTGGCTGCTGACGGTCGACGGTGCGCCGCAGTCGTACGTCGACCTCGACGAGCCCACGCACCTGGAGTTCGAGTACGCGCGGCGCCTCGGACACGTCCTGGACACCGTCGCCGGGGCGGGAGTACCCCTGGACGTGCTGCATCTCGGCGGCGGCGCCCTCACCCTGCCCCGGTACCTGGCCGCGACCCGGCCGGGTTCCCGGCAGGACGTCGTCGAGTTCGACCGCGGGCTGCTGGAACTGGTCGTCGAGCACCTGCCCGTTCCGTCCGGGGCCGGCATCGCGCTGCACGCCGCCGACGCGCGGGCCTGGCTGGAAGCGGCTCCGGACGACTCCGCGGACGTGCTCGTCGCCGACGTCTTCGGCGGCTCCCGCGTCCCCGCCCACCTGACCTCCCTCGCCTACGCCCGGGAGGCCGGTCGGGTCCTGCGCGGCGACGGCGTCTATCTGGCGAACCTCGCCGACGCGGCGCCGTTCGCCTTCCTGCGCTCCCAACTGGCCAACCTGGCCGAGGCGTTCGAGGAGCTGGTGCTGATCGCCGAGCCGGCCGTGCTGCGCGGCCGCCGCTTCGGCAACGCGGTGCTGGCAGCCTCGCACCGTCCGCTCGACGTGCCCGTCCTGGCCCGCCGCACCGCGTCGGACGCGTTCCCGGCCCGCGTGGAGCACGGCCCCGGCCTGCGCCGCTTCATCGGCGACGCCCGCCCGGTCCGGGACGAGGACGCCGTACCGTCACCCGAACCGCCCGAGGGCGCGTTCGGCATCGGCTGAACGCCGGTCGCCGCGGCCCCCCTTCGGCCCGGGACGGCCGGTGGCCGGGCCGGCCCGGGCGGGCCCGGCGTGGTCGCGTGCGGGCCCGGCGGTGGTCGCGGGTCCACCGACCGGACCCCGGCGGGCTCTAGTTGTGGGTCGGCGTCCCGTTCAGCCGGACGGTGCTGAGGATCTGCATGATCGTGGCCTTCGGGAGCTCGTCCTTCACGCCCTTGGCCCCGTACAGGTTCCACGACACGAAGTCGCCGTTGGAGTTCTTGAAGCCGAAGGTGATCGCCTTGCCGTCGCTGTCGCACTTGCCCTTCTGGGGCGTGTTCGTCGACTGGGCCCAGGCGTAGCTGCCCTTGATGCCCGAGGCGGTCGTGAAGGGGGTGGCCTTCTTGTCGAAGGTGATGCTCTTCTTGTCCGGTTCCGTGTAGCCGCCGAAAACCCACCAGGCAGGCGTGTTGATCGCGATCTCGTCGGTGGTCTTGGCCCCTTCGGCGCCCTTGGAGCCGACCATGGCCAGCGCGGTGTCGTCGACCTTGCCGTCCTTGTCGGAGTCCGTGGAGCACCACTTCGACTTGTACTCGGCCGTGCCCCCCTGCAGGATCCGGTCGTAGCCGTCGGACTTCGTCTTGTCCTCCCACTCGAAACCCTGGCTGAGGGTCGGCGACTGGACCTCCCAGTCCGCCGGCACGTCGAAGGCGATGCCCCACTTGGGGTTCACGACGACCTTCCAGCCGGCGACGGTCGGCTTCTGGGTCTCCTCGCTGCGCGGGTTGTCGTCCGTGCCGGTCGACGAGGACGCGGACGCCGAGGCGGACGCGGTGGGGCTCGCGCTGCCCTTGCTCACGTTCGCCGGTTCGTCGTCGTCGCCTCCCAGCACCAGGAACCCGGTGACTCCGGCGGCCACGACGACGGCCGAGGCAGCGACGATCGCGATCAGCTTCGTCCGGTCGCCCCCGCCCCCGCTGCCGCCGGGCGGCGGGGTGGGCGCGCCCGCGGGCGCCGGGGCGCCCCACTGCGGTTGCGTCGCATAGGGGTTGGGCTGCTGCTGGTATCCGGGCTGCTGGTACGGGTTCGGCTGCTGGTATCCCGGCTGCTGGTACGGATTGTTCTGCGCCTGCGGGTTCTGCTCTCCCCCGGGCGGCTGCTGTCCTGGCCACATGGCCAGAAACCCTAGTGCCGTCCGGGACACGATTCGGTCACCGCCCCTTGTCAGGGACGTACCGAATCGGGAATCCGACGGCTGGACCCGCGCGCGGTGCCCGTGATCTTCCGGTTTGCGGCATCCGGGACCGCGCCGCGGACCCCGCCGACTCCCGCGATCTTTGCTTTCCCGGCCGCACGGGCGACGGGCATGGGGCGATCGTCACACCGCTATGGCCGTCGAACCTACTCGCAGGTAACATCGCGTCCATGAGCGCAGAGCAGATGTCCATCGGCGAGATGCTCGCCGCCACCGTGCCCATGGCCCGGACCCTGAACCTCGAGTTCCTCGAGGCCGGCCCGGAGAGGGCGGTGGTGGCGCTGCCGGACCAGGGCGACTTCCACAACCACGTGGGCGGGCCGCACGCCGGCGCGATGTTCACGCTCGGCGAGTCCGCGAGCGGCGCGATCGTCCTCGCCGCGTTCGGGGACCAGCTCTCGCGTGCCGTGCCGCTCGCCGTCGGCGCCGAGATCGCCTACCGCAAGCTGGCGATGGGCGCCGTCACCGCCACCGCCACCCTCGGCCGGCCGGCCGCCGAGGTCGTCGCGCAGCTCGACGCGGGGGAGCGCCCCGAGTTCCCCGTCACGGTCGAGATCCGTCGCGCCGACGGGGCCGTCACCGGCGAGATGAAGGTGACCTGGACCCTCCGCCCCAACGGCTGACGCCCCGGCGGCTCACCCACCGGACGCCGACGCCCCAACGGCCGCGTCCCGACGGCCCACGCCTTGGCGGCCCGAGTCCCGGAGGCCTGCGTCTCGGCGGCCCGCGGTCCCGGAGGCTGACGTGCCGTTCGACGGGCGCGCCCCGGGCTGATGTACCGGTGGTGGGCGGCCGTCCTCGGCGGCTGACGTTCCAGGGCCCGGCGTGCCGTTCGGCAGAGGCGCCCAGGGGCTGATACGACGTTCCCGGCCGCTGATGTCCGGGCCGTGGCGTGCCCGACGGTGACGCACCAGACCTTGGCGTGCCCGACCGAGATGCGCCGGGGCTGGGTGTCCCCGACGCATGGTCCGCGTGGGGAAGGGGCCCCGCGGCGGCCCAGCGGCGTTCGTGCGGGAACCGCCGCTCCGGGGTCGCGGCTCCGGTCCCGGCCCCGGCCCGGCCCCGGCTCCGGTCCCAGCTCCGGTCCCAGGTCGGTCTCCGGCCGCGGTGTGCGCCGCCGCCGGGGCCGCCGTCGGTGGCGTCGGCGTCAGGCCGCCAGCCGCCCCCGTTCGGCGTCGCCGTTCTCCAGGCTCGCCACGAACTTTTTGAGCCAGGCCACGAACTCCGGTCCCAGGTCGGGCCGGTCGCAGGCCAGACGGACGACCGTGCGCAGGTAGTCGGCCTTGTCCCCGGTGTCGTACCGGCGGCCGGAGAAGATCACGCCGTGGACCGTGCCGCCCGCCGCCAGCTCCTGGAGGGCGTCGGTGAGCTGGATCTCCCCGCCGCGGCCGGGCTCGGTGTGTTCCAGGACGTCGAACACGGCCGGGTCGAGGACATAGCGGCCGATGACCGCGTACCGGCTCGGCGCGTCCTCGCGCGCGGGCTTCTCCACCAGTCCGGTGACGCGCACGACGCCGTCCTCGCCGGTCGACTCCACCGCCGCGCAGCCGTAGAGGTGGACCTGTTCGGGCTCCACCTCCATCAGGGCGACCACGCTGCCGGCGTACCGGTCGCGGACCTCCAGCATCCGGCTGAGAAGCGTCTCGCGCGGGTCGATGAGGTCGTCCCCGAGCAGGACGGCGAACGGCTGGTCGCCCACGTGGTTGCGGGCGCACAGCACCGCGTGGCCGAGGCCGAGCGGATCGCCCTGCCGGATGTGGTGGATGTCGGCGAGCCGGGCCGGGTCGCGTACGGCGTCCAGCCGTACGGTGTCGCCCTTGGCGGCCAGAGCCTGCTCCAGTTCGAAGGCGTGGTCGAAGTGGTCCTCGATGGCCCGTTTGTGCCGGCCGGTGACCATCAGCACGTCGTCCAGGCCGGCGGCGGCCGCCTCCTCGACGACGTACTGGATGGCCGGCTTGTCGACGACCGGCAGCATCTCCTTCGGCGTCGCCTTGGTGGCGGGCAGGAAGCGGGTGCCGAGACCGGCGGCCGGCACGACCGCCTTGCGGACCGTGGCTGCGGAGTGGGGTGCGGAGTGGGGGGCGCTCATGCGGATCATGCTGGCCCATGCGGATGGGAGTACACCGGGAGTCACATCTGAGATTCCTGTGCGCCGCACCTCGGCCGGAGAGCGACCCATGCCGCCGGGGCGGAAGTTGGAGATTCCGTGCCTCATCCGGCTGTCCGCGTCCACAAGTTGAGTCCGGGCGTCCGGGAGAAATTTCGAATACGGGTGCGGCTACCGCCGGTAACTTATCTGAAATTCCCTCGCTTTGAACTTGAGTCACTCGGACTCCTTGTTTCCCGGGAGGGGCGTGTGCGAAGGTGAGCCTCCCCTTACGGATGGGTCGGATCGGGCCAACGTGCCTGGTCAGGCCAAAGGTACGCACCAATCAGGCACCTGCTTTCCGACGAGTGTTTTCCGTGCTGCTCGTCGGCTTGGAAGGAAATGGTTCCGTGCAATCCCCGAACCCCCCACGCCCGCCCCACCCGCCCCGCCCCGGATGGACTCCCGGGGATTCCGATCCCGAACTCGTCGCCCGGCTGGCCGACCCCGACGGACGCGCCCACGCGATCGCCCTGCTGTTCGCCCGCCACTGGCGGGCGGCCCACGACTACGCGACCGTCTGCCTGGCCGGCAGCGAGGACACGGCGCGGCTCGTGGCGGCCGCCGCGTTCCACGACGTGCTCGGCCGGCTGGCGGACGGGCGCACCGACGGCGCGCTGCGCCCCCACCTCCTGGTCGCCGTGCGGGAGACGGTCCGCGAATGGGCGGGCGCGGACAAGGTCGCAGCCGTTCTGCCGGAACTACGGAAAACGGTCGGCGGCCGCGGGCTGTGCGCCGCCCGTCCGGTGACCGCCGAAAGGCGACAACTCACCGAGCGCGCTTTCCAGTTGCTCCCGGCGGCATCGCAATGCCTCCTGTGGCACACGGAGGTGGAGGCAGAACCCATATCCGTACCGGCCGGTCTGTCGGGCGTGGACGGCATCTCCGCCACGGCCGTTCTGGAGCAGGCGCGGGAACAATTGCGGGTGGCTTGTGTACGCGCCCACCGGGAACTCGCGCCGACGAGTGAATGCCGCTTCTACAACCGTCTCCTCGACGTCCCCCTGCGTCGGGGCGGAACACTGCTGCCGGATGTCCGCCGGCATCTCGCGCACTGCCGCTTCTGCCGGCACGCCGCCGAACAACTCAGCCATTTCGACGGCGGACTGGACGTGCTGCTCGCCGAGACGGTTCTCGGCTGGGGCGCCCGCCGCTACCTCGACTCCCGCCCCGGACGCACCGCCGCCACCACGGCGCCCGCACCGGCCCCCCGTCCCGCCGGGGTGCGTCCGCTCGCCGGCGGCGGCCGTCACCGCACCAACTCCTCGGGCCTGCTCGACCTGCCGGGCAGGCGCCCCAAGGCCGTGCTCGTCGGCGTGGGACTGACCTCCCTCGCGCTGCTCGTGACCGTCTTCGTCGCCAAGGGCTGGTCCGACGAGGGAACGCCCGCCCCCGGGGCCACCTGGGGTGCGCCCGTCGGCGGGACCAGCACCCCGGCCGGCGGCGGGCAGCGTCTTCCGGGCGGTTCCGGCGGCTCGTCGCCCGCGGGCCCCCCGGCGGCCGCGTCCGCCTCCCGCGACGCCGAGGTGGCTCGCGGCAGCCTGCGCGGCCCGGACACCGGGCTCTGCCTCGACGTCGCCGGCGGCCCGGCCGCGGCCGGTGCGGCCGTCGTCCTGGCCGACTGCTCGTCCGCCGCGTCCCAGCAGTGGTCGTACCAGAACGACGGGCTGCTGCGCAGCGCCGCCGATCCGACGCTGTGTCTGGCCGCCGACCCCGGCCGGCGAACGGCCGCCCTGGCGCGGTGCCTGGTGCACGCCGGCGAGACGTTCTTCGATCTGACCGTCAGCGGCGAACTGCTGCTGCGCCGCACCGGGACACTGGCCGTCGCTCGGGCCGCGAACGACGCGGGGGCGGCAGTCGTCGTCTCCGAGCGGGACGGCTCCGCGCGACAGCGGTGGGTGTTCGACACGGCCGGTACGGGGACGGGAGCGCCGGGCCCGGAGGCACGGAAGCAGCTGGAGCCGCCCGCCGCGGGCGAACCGAACACCCCGGGTGCTCCGGCCCTCCCGGCGTCCCCGGCGCCCTCCCTCGCCCCGGACGTCGCTCCGGCTCCCGGCGCATCCGCCTCCGCCGCGCCGGAGTTCGGGACGCGGGTCGTCCAGGTCGGCTGCTGCGACAGCCCGGCCGAACCGGCCCGGGCGCCCGTTACCGCCGTCCTCGTCGACGCCGTCCCCGCCCCGACGGCGCTGCCCGCCGTGCCCGGCGAGGTCACCGCGAACGTGGCCGGGGCACTCGGCCACTGAGGCGGCGACGGCCGCGAAGCCGAAGGAGGGGCCGCACGAGGGGAGTGGCCCCTCCTTCTTCGTCCCTCATCCGTGGCGGAGCGTGCTCCACCACGGGAAGGGCCGCCCCGGGGCGACCCGGTAGGCTTCCCGGGAACGGCGACACACCTCAGGGACGTCAAACGGGAGGAACCCGCGGTGCACGTGCAGGAATGGCTCGACACGGTGCCCGCGGCAGCCGTCTACGCCGTGGTCGGCCTGGTCATCGGCCTCGAGAGCCTCGGCATCCCGCTGCCCGGCGAGATCATCCTGGTCTCGGCCGCGCTGCTGTCCTCCCAGCACGGCGGCGTCAACCCGGTGGTCCTCGGCGCGTGCGCCACCGCGGGCGCGGTGATCGGCGACTCCATCGGGTACGCCATCGGCCGCAAGGGCGGACGGCCGCTGCTGGCCTGGCTCGGCGCGAAGTTCCCCAGGCACTTCAGCGAGGGGCACATCGCCACCGCCGAGCGCTCCTTCGAGAAGTGGGGCATGTGGGCCGTCTTCTTCGGCCGCTTCGTCGCCCTGCTGCGCATCTTCGCCGGCCCGCTCGCGGGCGTACTGCACATGCCGTACTGGAAGTTCCTCGTCGCCAACGTCCTCGGCGGCATCGCGTGGGCGGGCGGCACGACGGCCGTCATCTACTACGTGGGCGTCGTGGCGGAGTCCTGGCTGAAGAAGTTCTCTTACCTGGGCCTGGTGGTGGCGGTGCTCATCGGCCTGACGTCGATGCTCGTCATCAAGCGCAAGGCGAAGAAGATGCAGAGCGCCCCGCGCGAGGCCGAACCGGAGACCGTGCCCGCCGCCGAGTAGCCGGGCCGCCCTACTCGTGGACCTCCGCGTGGGCCTTGGCGAGGTCCGCGTACAACGTTCCGTTCAGCGTGACCCCCTGGCGCTCCTCCTCGGTCAGCTCCCGCTTCACCCTGGCCGGCACCCCCGCCACCAGCGAACCCGGCGGGACCTCCATCCCCTGGGGCACGAGCGCCTGCGCCGCGATCAGCGAACCCGCCCCGATCACGGCCCCGTTGAGCACGGTCGCCCCCATCCCGACGAGGCAGTCGTCCCCGACGGTCGCCCCGTGCACCACGGCGTTGTGGCCGACCGAGACGCGCTCGCCGATGGTCACCGGGAAGCCGGGGTCGGCGTGCAGCGTCACGTTGTCCTGGATGTTGGCGTTCGCGCGGACGGTGATGCGCTCCACGTCACCGCGCACGACGGCTCCGTACCAGACGCTCGCCCCCGCCTCCAGGGTCACGTCCCCGATCACCGACGCCGTCGGCGCCACGAACGCCTCCTGGTGGACCTGGGGTTCCCTGCCACCGATGCCCACGATCAGCGCCCTGTGCGTCATCACCGTCTCCTCGTGTCGGTCGTACTCCGGCACCGTACGCCACGTGGTGGGGCGAAGATCACAGGGTCCGGGGTCCTTGGCCGCACCGCGCGCTGAGTACGGTGAGCGGGTGCCGAAGCGCAGGAACACGTTCTCATCATGGCGGCGTCGACTGGCGCAGCGCGCCGTCCACGCGGGCTGGGCCTGGGTGCAGCGCACGGGCTCCGTCACCGCCGAGCGCCCCGGGCGCCTCCGCTTCGGCTCGATGGGCGCCGGCACCCGGCTCGCCTTTCCGCTCGGCACGGTCTTCGGGGAGCCCTGGATCCACCTGGGCGCGCACTGCATCGTCGGCGAGCAGGTGACCCTGACCGCGGGGCTGATGCCCGACCTCGACCTCGGCCCCGACCCGATCCTGCGCCTGGGCGACGGTGTGGTTCTCGGCCGGGGCAGCCATGTCATCGCCGACACGACGGTCACCATCGGCAGCGACTGCTACTTCGGCCCGTACGTGTACGTCACGTCCACCAACCACTCCTACGACGATCCGCACGAGCCGATCGGCAAGCAGTGGCCCCGCATGGAGCCCGTGGAGATCGGCCCGGGGTGCTGGATCGGCACCGGGGCCGTGATCCTTCCGGGGGCGCGGATCGGACGGAACGTCGTCGTCGCGGCCGGCGCCGTGGTGCGCGGGACCGTGCCCGACCACGCGGTGGTCGCCGGGGCGCCCGCCAGGGTCGTCCGGCGGTGGACGCAGGCCGAGGGCTGGCAGCCGCCGCTGCGCAGCCCGGCTCCGGTGCCGATACCGGACGGCGTCACCCCGGACCAACTGGTCGCGCTGTCGGAGCTGGACGAGGAGACGGTGGCGAGGCTGGCCCGGCTGGAGCCCGGGAGCTGATCCGCGGGCAGCCGCTCAGCCGGTGGCCAGCAGCAGGGTGCCGACCAGGGCCAGTCCCGCGCCCGCCGCCTGGACCGCGCGCAGCCGTTCCCGCAGGAATCCGCGCGCGGCGAGAGCCGTCACCACCGGGTACAGCGAGGCGAGGACGGCGGCCACCGTGACCGGGCCGTGCTGGGCGGCGACGGCGTAGGTGCCGTTCGCGGCCACGTCGGCCAGCCCGACGAACCCGAACGCCGGCAGGGAAGCCGCTGCGAGACCCCCGTCGGGGAGGGCGGGCGCCCCGCGCCGGACGGCGACGTACAGGGCGGCGCCGCCCGTGACCACGTTGACGACGCGCTGCACGAACAGGGACAGGAACAGGCCGGTGACGGTCGTGGAGGCCTCGGTGATCAGTACGAACACCGTCCCGAAGCCGAGCGCCGCGACCAGCGTGAGCAGGACGGCACGCCGCTGCACCGGTGCGCCCCGCAGCTGCGGACCGCCCGCCAGGACGACCCCGACGACGGCGACCGCGATGCCCCCGAGCTGCACGAGCCCCAAACGCTCGCCGAGGATCAGCCCGACGGACACCGGAACCGCCACGCTCAGCGCGGCCAGCGGGGAGACGACCCCCATGGGACCGAGGGCCAGCGCCTTGTAGAAGGACAGCATGGCGACCGGACCCGCCACCCCGGCCGCGACCGCGAACCACAGCCGGGGGCCGAATTCGCTCCAGCCGCCGGTGGCGGCCACGAGCACGCCGAGGACGGCCGCCGCGATCGACTGGGAGACCACGACCACGGTGAGGGCCGGGGTCCTGCGGGTCAGCAGCCCGCCGCCGAAGTCGGCCAGGCCCCACAGGAGGCTGGTGGCCAGGGCGAGAAGTGCTGTCACGGGTCCCTCGCAGTACAGTTCGGTGCACGATCGGGTGCATCAGACCGTAGTTCAGGAAAGTGAACCCTGTCATCCAGAATAGTGAACTCCGGAACCGATGAGTACCGGGCGGAAGCGGACGGAACAGGACGGAAAGTGTCGGACCTCGACCTGCTGACCCAGTCCCTGGCGCGCAACGTCAAACGGTGGCGCACCGAGCGCGGCTTCACCCTCGACGCGCTCGCGGCCCGCGCCGGGGTCAGCCGCGGCATGCTGATCCAGATCGAGCAGGCCCGCACCAATCCCAGCATCGGCACGGTCGTCAAGATCGGCGACGCGCTCGGGATCAGCATCACCACCCTGCTCGACTACGAGCAGGGCCCGAAGGTCCGCATCGTCCCCGCCGACCAGACCGTCCGGCTGTGGCACACCGACGCGGGCAGCTACAGCCGGCTCCTCGCGGGCACCGAGGCGCCGGGCCCGCTCGAGATGTGGGAGTGGCGGCTGATGCCCGGCGAGGGCAGCGGCTCGGACCCGCATCCCCTCGGCACGGTCGAGATCGCCCATGTCACCCACGGCGAGCTGACCCTCACCGTCGACGGCACGGAGTACCGCGTCCCGGCGGGCGCGAGCGTCACCTTCGAGGCCAACGCCCCGCACCGATACGCCAACCGGGGCGAGGTCCCCGCGCGGATGGTGCTGACGGTGTCGGTGCCGCCTCCCGTGCACTGAGCGGGCCGCCTCCCGTGCACTGAGCGGGCCGCCGTCCGTGCACTGAGCGGGGCCGCGACCCGGCATTGAGCGGGGCCGCCTCCCCGGCGCTGAGCGGGGCCGTCACCGCGTCCCGGGAGGGATCGCCTCCTGCGCCAGGGAGGGCCGGGACCGCTCTCCGGCGGTCGCGAACGGGCTGTTACCGTGCGGCCATGCGCGCACCCATCGGTCACTTCGACACCGCCGTCCCCGCCCCCGACTGCCTCGACGAGCTGATCGGCCCCGTCGCCGACGCCGTCCGCCGGTGGAGCGGCAGCGTGCCCGCCCACGAGCTCGTCCACGTCGAGACCGACCCGCGGTGGGCCGACACGGCCGTCTTCGTGGAGCACTACGGCCGGGAGCTGCTGGAGCAGTCCGCGAACTGCGTGGTGGTGGCCGGCAAGCGGGGCGGTGAGACGACCCTCGCCGCGTGCGTCGTGCTGTCCACCACCAGGGTCGACGTCAACGGCGTCGTGCGCCGCCGGCTCGGAGTGCGCAAGGCCTCGTTCGCCCCCATGGACACGGCCGTCGGCGAGACCGGCATGGAGTACGGCGGCATCACCCCGATCGGACTCCCCGCGGCCTGGCCGGTGCTGGTGGACTCCGCCGTCGTCGACCTGCCGTACGTCCTGGTGGGCAGCGGGCGCCGGCGCGGGAAGCTCCTGGTGCCGGGCAAGGCGTTCGCCGAACTCCCGGGCGCGGTGGTGCTGGAGGGGCTCGGCGTGGCCTGACGTCAGACCACCGCGTGATGGGCCAGCGGCAGATGGGGATCGTCCTCACCGGGCGCCGGCGCCGGGTCCGCGTGGACCAGCGCGGCCGTCAGACGCGGTACGGCGTGCAGCAGGGCGTGTTCGGCGGCCACGGCGATGCCGTGCGCCCGACGCACCGTCGCTTCGCCGTCCACGACGACCGCCACCTCGGCCCGCAGCCGGTGGCCGATCCAGCGCAGCCGCAACTCGCCCACCCCGTGCACCCCTTCGACCTCCCGCAGCGCCCGCTCGGCCCGGTCGACCAGGGCCGGGTCGACGGCGTCCATCACGCGTCGGAACACCTCCCGCGCCGCGTCGCGCAGGACCAGGGCGATCGCCGCCGTGATGGCCAGACCCACGACCGGGTCCGCGAGTTGCCACCCCAGAGCCGAACCGCCCGCGCCCAGCAGCACCGCCAGCGAGGTGAACCCGTCCGTGCGCGCATGCAGTCCGTCCGCGACCAGCGCGGCCGAGCCGATCGAGCGGCCGACCCGGATGCGGTACCGCGCCACCCACTCGTTGCCCGCGAAGCCGACGAGCGCGGCCGCGGCGACCGCGCCGACGTGGTCGACGGGACGCGGGTTCAGCAGCCGCTCGACGGCCACCCACCCCGCGAAGGCCGCCGACGCGGCGATCGTCAGCACGATCGCGACGCCCGCCAGGTCCTCGGCGCGCCCGTAGCCGTAGGTGAAGCGGCGGGTGGCCGCCCGCCTGCCCAGCACGAAGGCGATCCCCAGCGGCACGGCCGTCAGCGCGTCCGCCGCGTTGTGCACCGTGTCGCCGAGCAGGGCCACCGACCCGGACAGCACGACCACGACCGCCTGCGCGACGGCCGTCACGCCCAGCGCCGCCAGCGACACCCACAGCGCGCGCATGCCCCGGGCCGAGGACTCCAGGGCGGAGTCCAGCTTGTCGGCGCTCTCGTGGGAGTGCGGCGTGAGGAGGTGGGCCACGCGATGGGCGACGCGACGGCGCAGACCGGGGGAGGGGTCATGGTGCGGGTGCTCGTGGGCCCGGTCGTGGGACTGGTCGTGGTGGTGCCCGTGGTGGTGTTCGTGCCCGTGGTCGTGGCGCTCGCTCACGTCGATCCCCTTCCGGTGCGCCGAGGTGGACGCCTGAGCGTCCGTTCCCCCATTATGTGCGTATGAGCGCACGCATGCACCTGTCACCTGCACACCATGCGCACCCGCGCACCCCCGGCGAGGAGCAGTTCGCCCTCGCGGCCGAGCTCCTCGCCCTGCTCGGCGACCGCACCCGGCTCGCCCTGCTGCACGCGCTCGCCTCCGGCGAGGCCGATGTGACGACCCTGACGGAACGCTGCGGCGCGGCCCGGCCCGCGGTCAGCCAGCATCTGGCGCGGCTGCGGCTGGCCGGGCTGGTGCACACCCGCAAGGACGGCCGCCGGGTGATCTACTCGCTCTCCGACGGCCATCTGCGCCGCCTGGTCGGCGAGGCGCTGAACGTGGCCGACCACCGGCTCGGCGACGAGCCGCCGCACGACTGAGTCAGTAGCGCTCCGCGGTCCCCAGGTACTGCTCCGCGAACGCGGCGGCGGCGGTGGGAGAGGTGAACAGGCGGCGCAGCCGGGCGAACGTCGTGCCCGCGCGGAAGGGGTCGCCCGACGCGGTCCCGTGGTAGACCTCGGACAGCCACTGCGAGAACTCCTGGTAGTCCCACACCCGGCGCAGACACGCCTGCGCGTAGCCGTCCAGGCCGGCGCCGTCGCCGCCGTCCAGGTACGCGACCAGGGCGTCGCCCAGCAGGAACGCGTCGTGCAGCGCGAGGTTCATGCCCTTGGCCGCGATGGGCGCCACGAGGTGGGCCGAGTCCCCGGCCAGGAAGAGCCGCCCGTACGTCATCGGCTCCGCCACGTAGTCGTGCATGTCCAGCACGCGCTTCTCGATCAGCGGTCCCTCGACGAGGGGCGGGGCGTCGGCCGCCCCGAGACGCTGGTGCAGCTCGGACCAGATCCGGTCGTGGGACCAGTCGTCCGGGTCGTCGCCGGGCGCGCACTGGAGGTAGTACCGGGTCACCTCGGGGCTGCGGGCCATGTGCCCGGCGAACCCGTTCGGATGGACGCCGAACAGGACGCAGTCGGAGGACGGCGGCGCCTCGGCGAGCAGCGCCAGCCAGCCTATGCCGTAGTCGTGCCGCGCGATCCGCGTGTGCTCCGCGGGCAGCGCGGCCCGGCTCACCCCGCGCGCGCCGTCCGCGCCGACCACGAAGTCACAGGTCAGCACCCGCCGTTGGGCCGTCTCGGGGCAGGTGTACGACACCGACGGTCGTGCCGTTCCGAGGTCGTGCAGCTCGACGTCGCGGACCGAGAAGCGGGCGTCGCCGCCGCGCACGTCGACGTACTCGTGGACGAGGTCCGTCACCAGCAACGGCTGTGGGTACACCCAGTGATGACGTCCCGTCAGCTCGGTGTAGCGGAGGCGGTAGCGCTCGCCGCCGAAGCGGAACTCGCACGACGAGTGACGTTGGGCGCGTTCCAGCAGGTGGTGGGCCAGGCCGCGTTGCTGCAGCGCGCGTACCGCCCACTCCTCGATGACGCCGGCGCGCGGCCGCCGCTCGATGAACTCACGGCTCTCCGACTCCAGTACGACACAGTCGACGGACGCGGCCCGCAGGATGTTGCCGACGGTGAGACCCGCGGGGCCCGCGCCCACGACGACGACCGGAGTGTGGTGGGGGGAAGGGGAGTTGGTGGTCACCCGCACATTATCGGCGGCCACCGCGGCACGGGCCGGCCGTCGCCGCACACGGCCCCTCGCCGCACACGGCCCCTCGCCGCACACGGCCTGTCGCCGCTCACCGCCCGTCGCTCCACGCCGCCCCTCGACCCGCCACGGACCCGAAGACGGTCCCGGGGGACCGGCGCGTCAGCCCAGCCGGGGAATCTCGATCGCCGGGCACCGGTCCATGACCATCTCCAGACCCGCGGCCCGGGTGCGGTCGTAGGCCGCCTCGTCGACGACGCCGAGCTGGAACCACACCGCCTTGGCGCCCTTGGCCACCGCCTCGTCGGCGACGGCGCCCGCGAGCTCGCTGTTGACGAAGACGTCGACCACGTCCACCTCGAAGGGAATGTCCGCCAGTGAGGCGTGCCCCTGCTCGCCGTGCACCGTCTCCGCCTTCGGGTGGACCGGCACGACCCGTTTGCCGTAGCGCCGGAGCACCTCGGCGACGCCGTGGGCCGCGCGCCCGCGGTTCGTCGACAGGCCCACCACGGCCCAGGTGTCGCCGAGCCCGGTGAGGATCTTCCGGATCGTTGCCTCGTCGCCGTACACCGGCGGCCTCCTTGCGGTCGGACTGGACCTGACCCCGATGACAACAGCGTGCGGCGCACCCTGATTCCGGCCCCTGCCTGCGAACCCGCGTCCGCCCGCCTAGGCTCGGCACGTGCTGCGCATCACCGACGCCCGAACGGGCGCACCCGTCGTCGCCGCCCCCGTCCGGCGGGGCCTGACCCGCGTCGAGGCGCATGCCTCGGGGTACGGCCCCGGGTCGCTCAGGGTCCTGCTCGTCGCCGACCTCCTCGTCCGCGCGCTGGAACTGGGCGGCACGCCCGCCCGGGCGCTGCTCACCGGCGACCGCGAGCAGGCGGAACTACGGGAAGGGGCGACCGCCCTCGGCACGCACCCCTTCGAGGACGGCCGGGAGCTCGGCGCCGGGGCCGGCGTGGGCGAGGCGCAGGTCCTGCACGTGGTCGGCGAGGACGGCCCGGCCCCGGACGGCGTGCGGGTCGCCGTAGCACCGGCGCAGGGGGTCCTGCCCGGCGCGCCCGCGCGGCGAGCCGCACCGGACGCCGACCCGGCCGTCCTGCGTCTCGCCCTCCTCTCCGTGCCGCGCACCCGACGTCTGCGGCTCGACGCGGCCGCGCTGGACGAGGCCCGCGACACCCTCGGACGCTGGCGGCGTGCCGTCGCCCACTGGGCGCGACGGCCCTCCCGGCCGGTGCCCGACGAACTGCGCGGACGACTGCGCGAGGCATGGGAGGACGACTTGGACGTGCCCGAGGTCCTGCGGGTGCTGCACGGGGTGGAGGACGCCGGACCCGACCTGCCGGAGGGCGCCCGCTTCGAGACCTACGCCTACGCCGACCGCCTCCTCGGCCTCGAACTCACCCGCGACCTCGGAGCCCCGGCGTGAACGCGCCCGGTTCCGGCGCGGCGCGCCGGCTGGTGGTGCTCCGGCACGCCAAGTCGGCCTGGCCGGAGGGCGTCCCCGACCACGAGCGGCCGCTGGCCCCGCGCGGCCGCCGGGACGCCCCCGCGGCGGGCCGTGCGCTCGCCGAGGCCGGCTGCCGCCCGGATCTCGCCCTGTGCTCCACCGCCGTCCGGGCCCGCCGGACCTGGGAGCTGGCCGTCGCCCAGTGGGACGCGGAGCCCCCGGTGCGTTTCGACCCGCGGCTCTACGGAGCGGACGTGCCCGAGCTCCTGGACGTCGTCCGCGAGACGCCCGACGAGGTCGCGACGCTGCTGCTGGTCGGGCACAACCCCGGCCTGGAGGATCTGGTCCTCGACCTGGCGGGGGAGGGCCTCGACGCCGCCCTGGACCGGGTGCGGCTGAAGTTCCCCACGTCGGCGATCGCCGTGCTGGCCTGGCACGGGCCCGGCTGGCGCGCCCTGCGCCCGGGCACGGCCCTGCTGACCTCGATGACCGTGCCGAGAGGCTGAGGGCCGCACGAGCCGCGCGCGCCGCACGAGCCGCACGAGGGCGGCGCGCGCGCCGACGCGTGCGGCCCGCCCGCCGGTCGTGCCACGTGATCCTCGGCGGGATCGAGGGCCGACGTCGGCTCGTGATCCGGGTCGCCGCCGTCGGTCGCCCGGCACGCCGTGGCCCCGCACCTCGGCCGCCGGCCGCTCGGCGATCACCGCATAGGCTGGGCGGATGCAGGACGAGTACCGCACCGTCGCCCGCGCGGGCGTGCACGAGACCGAGGTGAACCGTTCCCGCTTCCTGTGCGCCCTCGCCCCGGCGGCCACTGAACGGGAGGCCCAGGACTTCATCGCGTCCGTGCGCAAGGAGCACGCCGACGCCACCCACAACTGCTGGGCGTACGTCATCGGCGCCGACGCCTCGGTGCAGAAGGCGAGCGACGACGGCGAACCCGGCGGCACGGCGGGCGTCCCGATGCTGCAGATGCTGCTGCGCCGCGACATGCGCTACGTCGTCGCCGTCGTCACCCGCTACTACGGCGGCGTCAAGCTCGGCGCGGGAGGTCTGATCCGGGCGTACGGCGGCGCGGTCGGCGAGGCCGTCGACTCCCTCGGCGTCCTGACCCGCCGCCGCTTCCGGCTGGCCACCGTGACCGTCGACCACCAGCGCGCCGGCAAGGTGCAGAACGACCTGCACTCGACCGGACGCGAGGTGCGGGACGTCCGCTACGGCGAGGCGGTCACCATCGAGATCGGCCTGCCGGACGCCGAGGTGGACGCCTTCCGCTCCTGGCTGGCGGACGCCACGGCGGGGACGGCGGGGTTCGAGCTGGGCGGCGAGGCGTACGGGGACGCGTGACAGGGCGTGGCGGGTGCAGGGCGGGTGTGGCGGGTGTCACGGGGAGCTCGAGGTGTGCGAGAGGGCCGCGTGACGCGTTGAGCGAACGCATGGGTGAAATGTCCGTAACGCTCCTTTGTTGCAGTCGTCATGACGGTGCGATACGGGAGTAACCGCCCGTGCTGTCGGACCCGGCCGTTAGTCTCGGGGATCATGAGGCTCCTGCACACTTCCGACTGGCATCTCGGCCGGGCGTTCCACCGGGTGAACATGCTCGGCGCCCAGGCCGAGTTCATCGGTCACCTCGTCGCGACCGTGCGTGAGCGCGAGGTCGACGCGGTGGTCGTGTCGGGAGACGTGTACGACCGCGCCGTGCCCCCGCTCGCCGCGGTCGAGCTCTTCGACGACGCCCTGCACCGGCTGGCCGGCCTCGGCGTGCCCACGGTGATGATCTCCGGCAACCACGACTCGGCCCGCCGGCTCGGCGTGGGCGCCGGACTCATCGGCCGCGCGGGCATCCACCTGCGGACGGACCCGGCGGCGGCCGGCACGCCGGTGCTCCTCCGGGACGCCTTCGGAGACGTCGCCTTCTACGGCCTGCCCTACCTCGAACCCGCCCTGGTGAAGGACGAGTTCGGGGTGGACAGGGCCGCCCATGAGGCCGTGCTCGCCGCCGCCATGGACCGCGTCCGCGCCGACCTCGCCGCACGCGCGCGCGGGACGCGGTCCGTCGTCCTCGCCCACGCCTTCGTCACCGGCGGCGAGCCCAGCGACAGCGAGCGCGACATCACCGTCGGCGGGGTCGCCTCGGTGCCCGCCGGGGTCTTCGACGGCGTCGACTACACGGCGCTCGGCCATCTGCACGGCTGCCAGACCATCACCGAGCGCGTGCGCTACTCCGGCTCCCCCCTGCCGTACTCCTTCTCCGAGAGCGCGCACCGCAAGACCATGTGGCTGGTCGACCTCGGCCCCGGCGGGGAGATCGCCGCCGAGCGGATCGACTGCCCGGTCCCCCGCGCGCTGACCCGCCTCCGGGGGACGCTGCAGGACCTGCTCGCCGACCCGGCGCTCGCGCGGCACGAGGACGCCTGGGTCGAGGCGACGCTCACCGACGCCGTACGCCCCGCCGACCCGATGGCCCGGCTCGCCGAGCGCTTCCCGCACACCCTCAGCCTCGTCTTCGCCCCCGAGCGCGCCCCCGACGACCCCGACGTGTCCTACGCCCGCCGCCTCGCGGACCGCAGCGACCAGGAGATCGCCGAGGACTTCGTGGCCCATGTGCGCGGAGCCGGGCCCGACGCCCGCGAACAGGACGTGCTGCGGGACGCCTTCGACGCGGTGCGCGCGGACGACGCCGTGCGGGAGGTGGCGCGGTGAGGCTGCACCGGCTCGACCTGACGGCCTTCGGCCCCTTCGGCGGCTCCCAGAGCATCGACTTCGACGAGCTCTCCGCCGCCGGGCTCTTCCTGCTGCACGGGCCGACGGGCGCCGGCAAGACCTCGGTCCTGGACGCCGTCTGCTACGCCCTGTACGGCTCCGTGCCCGGCGCCCGCCAGAGCGGCCAGGGACTGAACCTGCGCAGCGACCACGCGGCGCCAGGCACCCGCACCGCGGTCACCCTCGAACTGACCGTGGCGGGACGCCGGCTGGAGGTCGCCCGGCAGCCGCCCTGGGAGCGGCCCAAGAAACGCGGTACGGGCACGACGGTCGAGAAGGCCCAGAGCTCGCTGCGCGAGTACGACGCGGTCGCCGGCGCCTGGAAGGACCTCAGCCGCTCCCACCAGGAGATCGGCGAGGAGGTCACCCAGCTGCTCGGCATGAGCCGCGAGCAGTTCTGCCAGGTCGTGCTGCTGCCCCAGGGCGACTTCGCGCGCTTCCTGCGGGCCGACGCCGAGGCGCGCGGCCGGCTGCTGGGCCGCCTCTTCGACACCCAGCGGTTCGCCGAGGTCGAGAAGCGGCTCGCCGAGCGCCGCCGCACCACCGAGGCGCGGGTGCGCGAGGGCGACTCCGCCCTGCTCGCCGACGCGCACCGGATGCAGCAGGTGGCCGGGGACGCCATGGAGCTTCCGGAGCTCGCCCCCGGCGAGCCGGGCCTGGCCGAGGCCGTGCTGAGTGCCGCCGCCGTCGCCCGCAGCACCGCCCGCGAGCTGCTGACGACCGCGCACTGCGGTCGCCTGGCCGCCGAGTCCGCGCAGGCCGCCGCCGAGCGGACCCTCGCGGACGTCCGCGAACGGGACCGGCTGCAGCGCCGGTTCGCCCAGGCGCGGGAGCGGGCCGAGGCACTGCAGGAGCGGGCCGGCGACCACCGGGAGGCACAGGCGCGGATGGAGCGGGCGCGGAAGGCGGAGGCGGTGGCGCCGGCACTGGAGCTGCGCGAGGCCGCCGACGCCGAACACGCCACGGCGGTCGCCCGCGCGGCACGCGCGCGTGCCCTGCTGCCGGAGGGGTTCGCGGACTCCGGCGCCGCCGGGCTCGCCGCCGCCGCACGCCGGGCCGCCGAGGAGCTGGGCGGTCTGGAGTCGGCCCGGCGCGGGGAGCGGCGGCTCGCCGAGCTGGTCGCCGAGCGGGCCGACCTGGATCGGCGGGAACGCGACGACGAGGACGTCCTGGCGGAGACGGAGGCCTGGCTGGCGGGCTGGGAGACGGTCCGCGCGGATCTCCGGGCCCGCATCGAGTCCGCCCAGGAGGCCGCCACCCGTGCCGAACAGCTCGACGGCCGGCGCGAGCCCGCCCGGCGGCGCGTCGACGCGGCGCGGCAGCGGGACGAGCTGGCCCACGACCTGGAGGCCGCCCGGCGCGCCTGCCTCACCTCCGGCGAACAGGCGCAGACGGCTCGCGCGCACTGGCTCGACCTCAAGGAACAGCGCCTGAACGGCATCGCCGCCGAACTGGCCGCCACCCTCGCCGACGGCGAGCCCTGCGCGGTCTGCGGCGCCACCGAGCACCCCGCGCCCGCCCGCAAGGTCGCCGGGCACATCGGCCGCGAGGCGGAGGAGCAGGCGCTCACCGCCTACCAGCTCGCCGAGGAAGGCCACGCACAGGACGAGCGCGGGCTCGCCCGCGTGAGAGAGGCGCTCGCCGCCGCCACCGCCGAGGCGGGCGACGCCCCGACGGACCGTCTCGCCGCCGAGGCGCAGGCGGCGGAGGAGGCCTACGCGCAGGCCCGTCGAGACGCCTCCGACCTGCACCCCGCGCGCGAGGCGCTGCGGCAGGCCGAGCAGGAGCACGAGCGCCGCACGGCGGCGCAGCACGAGGCCGCGGTCGGGGCCGCCTCCCGGGTGGGCCACCGCGAGCGCCTGGAGCGGGAACGCCTCGCGCTGGAGGAGGAGCTGACGCGCGCCCGGGGAACGGCGGACAGCGTCGCCGCGCGTGCCGCCCAGCTGGAGCGGCGGGCGGCGTCGCTCACCGAGGCCGCCGAGACCGCCCGCGCCGTCGAGGAGAGTGCCGAGCGCCTCAAGGCAGCCGACGGACGCCTCGACGAGGCGGCGTTCCGAGCCGGATTCGACACCCCGCAGGCCGCCGCCGACGCCCTCCTCGACGACGCCGCCCACCGAGAGCTGCAACGACGGCTGGACGCCTGGCAGTCGGAGGAGGCGGCCGTACGGGCCGCCCTCGCCGAACCCGACACCGTGGCCGCGGCCCGACAGCCCCCGGCCGACCTCGCGGCCGCCGAACGGTCCGCCGCCGACGCGGCCGAACGGCTGCGCGCGGCCGCCTCCGCCCAGGACGCGGCGGCCCGCCGCTGTGCCGAACTCGACCAGCTCTCCGCGCGAGCGAGCGACGGCGTGCGCCGTCTCGGGCCGCTGCGCGAGGAGTACGACCGGGTGGCCCGCATGGCCGGCCTCGCCGCCGGCACCTCCGCGGACAACGAGCGCAAGATGCGCCTGGAGGCGTACGTCCTGGCGGCCCGGCTCGAGCAGGTGGCCGCGGCCGCGACCGTGCGGCTGCAACGCATGTCGTCCGGGCGCTACACCCTGGTCCACTCCGACGACCGGGCCGGCCGCGGCCGCAGCGGGCTGGGGCTGCATGTCGTCGACGCCTGGACCGGCCGGGAACGGGACACGGCCACGCTGTCGGGCGGCGAGACCTTCTTCGCCTCGCTCGCCCTGGCCCTCGGCCTCGCCGACGTCGTCACCGACGAGGCCGGCGGGGTCCGGCTCGACACCCTCTTCATCGACGAGGGGTTCGGCAGCCTCGACGAGCAGACGCTCGACGAGGTCCTCGACGTCCTCGACTCCCTGCGCGAACGCGACCGCAGCGTCGGCATCGTCAGCCACGTGGCCGACCT
The DNA here is from genome assembly GCF_055606485.1 of Streptomyces sp. NPDC037083. Taxonomy (NCBI): domain Bacteria; kingdom Bacillati; phylum Actinomycetota; class Actinomycetes; order Kitasatosporales; family Streptomycetaceae; genus Streptomyces; species Streptomyces sp. NPDC037083. The sequence continues at coordinate 92,019 of NZ_JBVJSQ010000008.1, forward strand.
GCGCCGGCGGATCCACGCGCAGCTGGAGGTCGTCAAGGGAAGAACGGGTTCGACGGTGCGGCAGCGCGGCTACCGGCCCAGCGGGCGGCGGGGGAGCGGCGAGGAGTAGACGACGCTGGTCGTGACCGACCCGAGCGCGCCGATCTTCCCCGACACCTCCTCCAGGTGACGCATCGAACGAGCGGCGACCTTGATCACGAAGCAGTCGTCGCCCGTCACATGGTGCGCCTCCAGGATCTCGGGCGTGACGGCCACCAGGTCGTGGAAGGGCCGGTAGTTGCCGTGGGGGTAGCGCAGCCGCACGAACGCCAGGATCGGCAGCCCCAGCCGCTCGGGGTCCACGACGGCCGCGTAGCCCTGAATGACGCCCGCCTCCTCCAGCCGTCGCACCCGCTCGGTGACGGCGCTCGCCGACATCGCCACGGCGCGCGCCAGGTCGGCGAAACTGGCCCGCCCCTCGCGCTGGAGGACTTCGAGAATGCGCCAGTCGGTGGCGTCCGGGGAATACACGGTCATCCCTGAGAAGTAGCAGGGGAATCCCCGGTCGGGCAAGGCTCATGCCGTGGAACGCCCCTTCAGCGAGATCATCGGCGGCCATAGATTTCTGGTCATCGGCAACCAGCACAGAGAGGCCCTGCGATGACCGCCACGACCAGCGCGACCGGCGTGAACCCCGTCCTGCGCGTCGCCCCCGCCGCCCCGGCGGAGGCCGCCGCCCACTTCCGGGCGAGCCTGGCCTTCCACGCGGACGTCTCCGACGTCGCCGCCGCCCTCGCGGCCGGCGGCGACCCCGGCTTCGTCGTCCTGGACTCCCGCTCCACCGAGTCCTGGGACCAGGGCCACATCCCGGGCGCCGTGCATCTGCCCACCGCACTCATCCCCGAGCAGGCCGAACGGCTCCTCGACAGGGGCGTCCCCGTGGTGACGTACTGCTGGGGCCCCGGCTGCAACGGCGCTGCCCGCGCCGCCCTCGCGCTCGCCGAACTCGGCTACCAGGTCAAGGAGATGCTCGGCGGCTTCGAGTACTGGGCGCGCGAGGGCTTCGCCTACGAGACCTGGGAGGGCCGCGGGCAGCGCGACGCCGACCCGCTCACCGCGCCCGTCGACGCGGCGGACTGCGGCTGCTGACCGACCGAGCTGCCGCCCGGTCAGTCCCTCACGACCTCCGGCACGGGGCGCAGGAACCGGCGGTCCGCCGCCCCGAACTCGTCCTCGGGGCGCGCCGCGCGCAGCACGACGTCCAGCGCGGCGTCCGCGTCGCACGCGTAATGCCCGCTGGCCCAGGCCGCGTTGGCCTCCACGACGGCCCAGCCGGCGCCGTCGACCAGTCCGACGTCCACGACGACCGCGCTCGGCAGCCCCGTCCCGGCCAGCCGCTCGGCGAAGGCGAGCACCTCGCCGCTGCGCGCGTCCCGGTCCAGCGGGACGACGTCCAGGTCGCCCCGGGTCGCGTACCGGCTGCCGGTGCGCACCTCGCCGTCCAGCACGAACAGCCGGTACTCCACGGCGAACGTCACGATGTCGCTGACCAGCGCCGGTTCCGTGCCGTCCACGGCGTCCGGCCCCGGCAGCCCACTGCCGTCCCGGTACACGCGGGCCGGGAAGCTCTTGTCGTTCGGCGGCTTCACGAACGCCGGTCGCCGCAGCAGACGGGCCTGCGCGAGCGTCGTCAACTCGACGTCACGCAGGGTCAGTTCGTACGGCAGCCGGGCCAGCCACTCCTCCGGGGCCTCCAGCAGGCCGAGTCCCAGGTCCCGTGCGACGGAGTCCGCGAACAGCGGACCGGCGTACAGCGAGGCGCCCGAGGCCCGACGCCACTGCTGCGGGACCCGCCAGTCGCGGAGCGTCTCCACGCGTGTCCCGCGCCGCCGTGCCACGTCCGCGAGGGCGTGGCCGGTCGCGGTGACGCGCGGGGAGAGGAAAAGAGTTCGGGGCGTGCTCATGGCGACGAGCGTGGCGCAACGGCGGGCCGGAGGACAGCGGTTTTCCGCCGCCCTGCGGCCCGCGCCGCGTCTCAGAGCCGCGCCAGCTCGTCCACCAGATCGTCCAGACCCAGGGACCCCTGCGAAAGGGCCGCCATGTGCCAGGACTTGAGGTCGAAGGCGTCGCCGTGGCGCTCGCGGGCCTTCTCCCGGCCCAGCAGCCAGGCCCGTTCGCCGAGCTTGTAGCCGATCGCCTGACCCGGAATGGTCAGATAGCGCGTCAGCTCGCTCTCCACGAAGTCCGCCGGACGGCTGCTGTGCCCGCCGAAGAACTCCTGGGCCAGCTCGGGCGTCCAGCGCTCACCCGGGTGGAAGGGGGAGTCCGCCGGGATCTCCAGCTCCAGGTGCATGCCGATGTCGACGATGACCCGGACGGCGCGCATCATCTGCGCGTCCAGGTAGCCGAGCCGCTGCTCCGCGTCCGTGAGGAAGCCCAGCTCGTCCATCAGGCGCTCCGCGTACAGCGCCCAGCCCTCGGCGTTGGCGCTGACGAGTCCGACGGACGCCTGGTAGCGGGAGAGGTTCCCGGCGACGTGCACCCACTGCGCCAGCTGGAGATGGTGGCCGGGGACGCCCTCGTGGTACCAGGTGGACACCAGGTCGTAGACCGGGAAACGGGTCTGCCCCATCGTCGGCAGCCAGGTGCGGCCCGGCCGCGAGAAGTCCTCCGTCGGCGGCGTGTAGTACGGGGCGGCCGCGCTGCCGGCCGGGGCGATCCGCGACTCCACCTTCCGTACGCGCTCGGCGAGTTCGAAGTGGGTGCCGTCGAGCGCGTCGATCGCCTGGTCCATCAGGCCCTGCAGCCAGTCGCGGACCTGGTCGACGCCCTCGATGTGCCTGCCGTGCTCGTCGAGGTGGGCCAGCGCCACCCAGGGCGTCCGCGCCCCCGGCAGGATCTTCTCGGCCTCCTTCTTCATCTCGGCGAGCAGCCGGTGGTACTCGGCCCACCCGTACGCGTAGGCCTCGTCGAGGTCGAGGTCGGTGCCGTTGTAGTAGCGCGCCCAGCGGGCGTAGCGCTCCCGGCCGACGGTGTTCGGCGCGCCCTCGGCGGTCGGCGCGTACACGTCGCGCACCCAGTCCCGCAGCTCCACGACCGCCGCGGTCGCCGCACGGGCCGCCTCGTCCAGCTCGGCGCGCCGCGCCTCGGGGCCCGTGGCCACGAAGTCCTCGAACCAGCCGCGGCCTTCGCCGTCCATGTCCGACCACTCGGTGAGCTGTCCGACGAACGTGGCGGTCGGCCGCGGCGCCGCGTACAGCTTGCGTTCCAGGCCGAGTGCCAGGGACTCCCGGTAGCCCGCGAGGGCCGCCGGCACCGCGCGCAGCCGTTCGGCGATCGCCGCCCAGTCCTCGTCGCTCTGGTTGGGCGTCACGGTGAACACCTCGCGCACGTGGTGCGCGGGAGTGGCCATGTTGCCGACGGCGCGCAGAGCCTCGTCGGCCTCGTGCACACCGAGCTCGGCGGTCAGGCGCTCGCGCAGCAGGCGGGCGCACCGGCGCTCGATGTCACTGTCCGCGCCGGGCCTGCGCTCCGCCTCGTCGAGCTTCGCCAGGGTGTTCCGCGCGAGCTTCGCGAGCGCCTCCTGGCCCGCGGGCGAGTAGTCGGGCAGACGGCTCGAACTCTCCTGCACGCCGAGGTAGGTGCCGGTCACCGGGTCGAGGGCGATGAGGTCGTCGACGTAGGCGTCGGCGACCTCGCGGGGCAGCGGGTTGTTGGTCTGTGACATGGGCACCATCCTCGTACGAGGCGGCGGCGCACGTCACGGCGTTTGTCCCGAAGCCGTCGCCGGCAGCAGGGGCCCGCACTCCCACTGCTGGAAGATCAGCCGGGTCTCGACGCGGGCCACCTCCCGCCGCGCCGTGAACTCGTCGAGGACGAGTCGCTGCAGATCGGCCATGTCGGCGACGGCCACATGGACGAGGTAGTCGTCGGGCCCGGTCAGATGGAAGACGGTCAGCGCCTCGGGCAGCGCCCGGATCCGCTCCACGAACGGCCCCACCAGCTCCCGGCGGTGCGGCCGCACCTGAACGGAGAGCAGCGCCTGCAGGCCGCGTCCCAGCTTGGCCGGATCCAGCCGCAGCTGATGCCCGAGGATCACGCCGGAGCGGCGCAGCCGCGTCACCCGGTCCAGGCACGTCGAGGGCGCCACGCCGACCTGCGCGGCGAGGTCGCGGTAGGTGGTCCGGGCGTCGTTCTGCAGCAGCCGCAGCAGCTGGAGGTCGACCGCGTCCAGTACGACGGAATCAGCCATCGGCCGAACGTAGCACGGTGTGCGCCCCCTGTGACCCGCTCGATGTTCACCCTGCGCTCCATGGACTCAACTGCTGCGAGCACGCACGCGTACAACGGCGTACGCACGTCTGGAGCGCCCCGCGCACTGGCCACCGAGGCCGTTCACGCGGGTCGGGACGACCTGGCCCGGCAGGGCCTGCACGCCCCGCCCATCGACCTGTCCACCACTTACCCCTCGTACGACAGCCGCGCCGAGGCCGCGCGCATCGACGCGTTCGCCGCGACCGGTGCGGAGCCGGACGGCCCGCCCGTCTACGGCCGGCTGGGCAACCCGACGGTCGCCCGCTTCGAGACCGCGCTGGCCCGCCTCGAAGGCGCCGAGAGCGCGGTCGCGTTCGCCAGCGGGATGGCGGCGCTGAGCGCGGTGCTGCTGGCGCGCGCCTCCATGGGGCTGCGGCACGTGGTCGCCGTCCGTCCCCTCTACGGGTGCAGCGACCATCTGCTGACCGCGGGGCTGCTCGGTTCGGAGGTCACCTGGACCGACCCGGCGGGGATCGCGGACGCGCTGCGCCCCGACACCGGGCTGGTCATGGTCGAGTCGCCGGCCAACCCGACCCTCGCCGAGGTCGACCTGCGGGCCGTCGCCCACGCATGCGGCTCGGTCCCGCTGCTCGCCGACAACACCTTCGCCACGCCCGTGCTGCAGCGTCCGGCCGAGGAGGGCGCGCGGCTCGTCCTGCACAGCGCCACCAAGTACCTGGGCGGACACGGTGACGTGCTGGGCGGCGTGGTCGCCTGTGACGAGGAGTTCGCCGGGCTGCTGCGGCAGATACGATTCGCCACCGGCGGCGTGCTCCACCCGCTGGCCGGTTACCTGCTGCTGCGCGGTCTGTCGACGCTGCCGGTACGGGTGCGGGCGGCCTCCGCGACCGCCGCCGAACTGGCCCGGCGACTGGCCGCGGACCCGCGCGTCGCCCGGGTCCACTATCCGCGCATCGGCGGCGCGATGATCGCCTTCGAGGTGCGGGGCGACCCGCACGAGGTGATCGCGGGCGTCCGGCTGATCACCCCGGCCGTGAGCCTCGGCAGCGTCGACACGCTCATCCAGCACCCGGCCTCCATCAGCCACCGCATCGTCGACGACCGGGATCGGCGAGGGGCGGGAGTGAGCGACCGGCTGCTGCGCCTGTCCGTCGGCCTGGAGGACGTCGAGGACCTGTGGCGTGACCTGAGAGACGCACTGGGCGCGGAGGGAGCGACTGGTGCGGCTGGTGTGGCTGGTGCGATTGCTTCGGCGGGTTCGGTCGGGTCGGGTGAGTCGTGCGGGTCGGTCGAGTCGGCGGGGTCGGCGGGGTCGGTTGAGTCGATCGAGTCGGTCGGGCTGGCAGGTTCGGTCGCGCCAGTCGAGTCGGTCGGGGCGGTCGATGTGGCCCGTCCGGTGGGCGTGACCGCTTCGGTCGGTTCTGGAGAAACGATTCCCTCACCCAGGCGCGGTGCCGCGTCCGTGTGACCCTGACAGGTGGCCGCGACGGGTGTTCGTGACGCGTGACCGTGATGCGTGAGCCTGACGTGGGACGACAGGAGGACGGCCCGGCGGTGCAGTACCGCCGGGCCGTTCGATCGCCGCCCGCCTCAGTCGCGCGCGACGCGCTCGTCGTGGCGCCCCGACGCCACCTGCGCCCCGGCCGTCTCCAGACGTGCGGTGATGACCAGGGTGCCCTCCTCGATCTGGTAGTCGAGCGGCAGCCCGAGTCCGCGCATGGCGGCGACCATACCGGTGTTGGAGGCCTGGGTGACGGCGTACACGCTCTCGCAGCGCGCCTCGACGGCCATCGCCACCAGCCGGCCGAGCAGTTCGGCGCCGATGCCGCGCCGCTGCCACTGGTCCTCGATCAGCAGCGCGACCTCGGTCTCGTCGCCGTCCCACAGCAGGTGGCCGAGGCCGACGATGCGGCCCGACGGCGTCTGCACGGCGAGGGTGCGGCCGAAACGCGGGCTGAGCAGGTGGTTGAGGTAGCGGTCCGCGTCGCCGACCGGACCGTGGTAGCGCATCCCGAGCGTGCGTGACGAGCACCGGTCGTGCATCGCCCTCGCCGCTTCCAGGTCACCGGTGTCGGCCCGGCGCACGGTGATGTCGGCGCCCTCGGGCAAGGTCAGCACGTCCTGGCCGAGCGGAACCCGCGGGCCGAGTCGGGCGTCGAGTTCCACCAGGGCACGCGCGCGGGCGAACTCGGTCGGGGTGAACGGCAGATACGGCCGCTCCACCGTGATCACTCCGCCTTCCGGCGCCCGCAGGCGCATCACGGTCTCCTCCAGCACGCCCTCCACCGGCACGCCCTCCGGCCCGCGGCCCCTGCCCCCTGCCGTGGCGGGCAGCGAGCGGATCGTGCACCGGCCGAGCAACTGCCTCAGGGCGAGGGGGAGTTCGGCTGCGTCCAGTGCGGTTCGGGTGGCCAGGCCCAGGACGCGGGTCGGCGCGTCCACCAGGTCGTGGGCGTCGGCGCGCTCGATCCACGTGCCGGAGCCGCCGGCGAGGGAGACGGCCCGGGTGATCTCGGTCGCCGAGAGGGCGCCGGGGGCGCGCAGCAGGAACTCGTCCACCGTGTCCTCGCCCAGCGGGTGCGTCTGCAGGCTCAGGATGTCCACCCGGTGGGCGGCGAGCGCCGCGCAGAGCGCGGCCAGCGACCCCGGGGCGTCCTTCACCGTCGTCCGCATCCGCCACAGGGTGCTCTCCTCGGCGACCTCGGAGGGAAGCTCCGACGGCCCGGCCTGCGACTCCTGGGAGGGCGGCCGGGCGTGGGTATCACTGGTGGGCGGCGCGTGCCCGTGGCGCCGTGCCCACCACGTGTGGAACCCGGCCGTGGCGATCAGCAGGGCCGCGGAGACGGCCAGCAGCCCCGGGCCGTCGGGACCGTGCCCCACGAGGTTCGCCACGCCGTCGGCCACCGCGACTGCCGTGAAGAGCGCGGCGAGTTCCACCACGTCCCGCCGCCAGTGGTGCACAGGGCGTCCGCGCTTCGTGCGCGTCACATCAGAGATGTCTCGAGTCATGCAGCCACTGTGGAGGAACGGTGTTGCGTGATCACGAACGGCTTGTGACTGATGGGTAAAGGCTACGAATGACCGTTTTGTTAATTCCTATACGAACACTCCTTCCATCAGGCGTCACGCACGTGCCGCGCACCGGGGGATGACGCCGGTGCGCGGCACGCGGTCTCGAGGGTACGGGAGGCCGGGTTACTGCCCGACGCGTCCCGGCTGCAGCACCTTCGTGAACAGCACGGTGCCGTCCTGCTCGCGCAGACGCACCGTCAACTCGCCGCTGTCGCCGTCGATGTCGACCTCGCCGAAGAACTGGTAGCCGCCCGCGGGCGACACGTTGGAGGCGGTCGGCGCCTTCACGAACACCCGCTCCGGACCGAACGTGCCGTCCAGCGCGCTGGCCGGGAAGGCACCCGCGTTGAGCGGACCGGAGACGAACTCCCAGAAGGGCTCGAAGTCGGTGAACGCGGCCCGCGACGGCTGGTAGTGCTGCGCCGAGGTGTGGTGGACGTCGGCCGTCAGCCACACCGTGCCGGTGATCCGCCGGTGCTTGACGTACCGCAGCAGTTCGGCGATCTGCAGCTCACGGCCCAGCGGCGCGCCGGGGTCGCCCTGCGCGACGGCCTCGATGTTCGGCCTGCCCTCGGTGGCGTCCGGCACGACCAGCCCGAGGGGCATGTCGGCGGCGATCACCTTCCACACCGCCCGCGACCGGGACAGCTCCCGCTTGAGCCACTCCAGCTGCTCGGCGCCGAGGATGCCCTGCGGGTCCACGGTCTGGTCGTCGGGCGAGTTGGCGTTGCGGTACGTGCGCATGTCGAGCACGAACACGTCGAGCAGCGGCCCGTGGCGCACGACCCGGTGGACGCGGCCCTCCTTGGCGCCCGGACGCAGGGTCGAGATCGGGAAGTACTCGGAGAACGCCCGCCGGGCGCGTGCCGCGAGCACGTCGACGCTCTTCTCGGTGTAGCGGGCGTCGGAGTCGGCGATCACCTCGCCCGGGTACCAGTTGTTGCGGACCTCGTGGTCGTCCCACTGGATGACGGAGGGCACCTGGGCGTTGAACCGGCGCAGGTTCTCGTCGAGCAGGTTGTAGCGGAAGTTGCCTCTGAACTCGGCGAGCGTCTCGGCGACCTTCGACTTCTCCTCGGTGACGACGTTCCGCCAGAGGCTGCCGTCGGGCAGCGCCTGCGTCGCCGCGATCGGGCCGTCGGCGTAGATGTTGTCGCCGCTGCACAGGAAGAAGTCGGGGTCGAGCTTCGCCATCGCGTCGTAGATGCGGTAACCGCCCCGGTCGGGGTTGATGCCCCAGCCCTGGCCCGCCAGGTCGCCGGACCACAGGAAGCGAACCCCGCGCCGACGACCCCCGGGGACCGTGCGGAAGGCGCCGGTCACCGGCTCGCCGGTGCGGCGCGGGTCGTCCGGGTCGGCGAGCAGCACGCGGTAGTGGACCTGCTCGCCGGACGGCAGCCCGTGCAGCCGGGTCGTGCCGGTGAAGTCCGTACCGGCGCCGAGCAACGGACCGTGCCAGCGGCGGGCGCCTCTGAACGACTCGGTGGCCGCGGTCTCGACGACCATCCGCGCCGGACGGTCGGAGCGCACCCACACCAGCCCGGAGTCGCACGTCACGTCCCCGGTCTGCACACCCCAGGCCGCCCGGGGCCGGCCGGACAGGGCGAAGGCGGGCGCGGCGCCGAGCGCGGCGGGCAGGGTCAGGGCCGCGGACGCGGCGAGCGAGCCGCGCAGGACGCCGCGGCGCCCGGGAAACGGACGGTGGGACATGAGGGGGCCTCCAGGGACGGGAACCGGCCGGTGTGCACAGTCACACCTACTGGTGCGCCGCAGCGCGCACGGAAACCGCGGGTGAACAACGGGCCGCGTCCGCAATGGGATCCGACGCGCGTCCCTCCCCGGAGGCTCTCCCCCTCCCCCTCCCTCTCCCTCTCCTGTCGGCCTGTCGGCCTGTCGGCCTGTCGGCCTGTCGGCCTGTCGGCCTGTCGGCCTGTCGGCCTGTCGGCCTGTCGGCCTGTCGGCCTGTCGGCCTGCGTGCCCGTCCGCGTCGCGGCCGCCTGTGCCGGGCCGGAGGTGGGACCGTTTCCCGCGGACCCGCCCCCATCGAGGGCGAAGCCTCCTGCCCGCGCCGGGGCAACTCCCCCCCCAGGCCGGAATCGTCCTGAGTGCGGGTGCGGGTGCGGGTGCGGGTGCGGGTGCGGGTGCGGGTGCGGGAGCGAGTGCGGGGCGGGGGCGTTGGGCCGCGCGGCCCGTTCCTCAGCGGCTGCCGTCGAGGATCACGCGTGCGACGAGCGCCGGGTCGTCGTTCATCGGGCAGTGGCCGCAGCCGGGCAGACGCACCAGGCGCGCGGCCGGGATGACCTGCTTGACGCGCACGCCCTGGCGGCGCACGAGCAGCCAGTCCCGGGTTCCCCAGCCCACGGTGACCGGGACGCCGGGCAGGTCGTCGGTGAACCGGACGGTGGTGCCGGCCCGCAGGGTCTGGTCGAACCCGGTGGCCTGGGCCAGGGCCAGCGTCTCGGCGACCACGGCCTCGGGTGAACGGCGGCCCGGGCGGGCGTAGATGGTGCTGGTGAGAGCCGTGCGGCCGGCGGCCGTGCTCGCCAGCCGCTCGACGAGGGGCAGGGGCAGCCGACGGGAGATCTGCCGCATGGTGAGAAGGACGCCGAAGGCGTAGCGCCGCTCCGCCTCCGACCAGAACCCGGCCGGGGACAGCGCGGTGACGCTCCGCACGAGCTTCTCGCGGCCGAGCTCCAGGGCGAGCAGCCCGCCCAGGGAGTTGCCCGCCACGTGGGGGCGGTCCAGCTCCAGTTCCTCGCAGAAGGCCCCGAACACGGCCGCCGTCGTGGGCAGGTCGTAGGCCAGTCCGTCCGGCAGTGCCGGGGACACGCCGAAGCCGGGCAGGTCCACGGCGATCACGTCGCGTTCGGTGGCCAGGATGTCCACCACCGGGTCCCAGGCCTGCCGGTGGTGGCCGATGCCGTGCAGCAGGAGCAGCGGCTCACCCTTGCCCGCGCGGGCGTAGGACACGGTGACCGGCAGCGGGCCGCTGGGGGCGGGGACCGTGAAGGAGACGGTGGCGGACATGGGGAGCTCCTCGTATGGACTGACCGGTGGACGCCGTAGACAGCTTGTCAGCAATTGCTACCGGCGGGTAGCCCCCAGGTGAGTGAACCGTGGGAACCTCTCCAGTCCCGGGCTCCCACCTCCGATCCCGGCTCAACGGGGCCTGCGAACCTCCAGGTTGAAGTCCGCGTGCCCGAAGCGGCGCATGAGGTCCAGCCACAGGGGCAGCCACATCTCCACGCTCCGCGCCGCTCTGATGCCGCCCAGGTCGAGGACCCGGTCCGCGGGCCAGCCGAACTCCCCGAGCAGTGCCGTGACCTGTCGCTTGGCGTCCTCGTCCTCCCCGCACACGAAGATCTGGTGCTCGCCCGGCACCCGCGCGGGATCCACCATCACCCGGCAGTTGACGGTGTTGAGGGACTTCACCACGCGCGCGTGCGGAAACGCCCGCTGGATCTGCTCGCCGACGCTGTCCGACTCGACGGGCGACAACCGGACCTCGCCGTCCTCGATCGCCAGCGGGTTGGAGACGTCGACCACGACCTTGCCCTCGAGGTGGCCCGGCCCGGCCGCCCGCAGCGCGGCCAGGGACGCCCGGCCCGCCACGGCGTTCACGATCACCTCGGAGGCCGCGGCCGCCTCCGCGAACGTGCCGGTGCTCGCCCCCGCCCCCGCCTCCCGCGCCCATTCCAGCGCCGCCGGATTGTCCTTCGTGCGCGAACCCAGGACCACCGAATGCCCCAGGCTCACCAGTTTCCCGCCCAGCGTGCGACCGACCTCGCCCGTACCCAGTACCGCGAACCGCACAGCGACCTCCCGTGTCCTCGGGCCGGCCGGAGAGCCGGACCCGCGCCACGGTAATTCCCGCCGGGTCGCCCGGCCCGCCTTTCACGACGAGCGCGTTGCCGGAGTGTCACGAGAACCCGACCGCGCGAACGCCCTGTAAACGCTTTCCCCCAAGGCTCGCCTCGGTGCCGACAGGGTTCGAGGATTGGTATTGACCAAGGGTGGGGGCCGCCCTATGGTCGCAGATAAGTACAACAACCTTTAATAAACAAGGGCGCGAAAACGCCGCCGGACCACGGCGATTGCGGAGGACAGGGTGGGGACCACGCAACTGGAATCGGTACCGGAACCGAAGTACTGGCATCTCAGGACGGTGCTCAGCGAAGCGCTCGACTCCGAGTTCACCGTGGGGGAGATCCTGCCCAACGAGCGCGAGCTCGCCGCCCGCTTCGGCGTCGCCCGCGCGACGTTGCGTCAGGCCCTGGAGCAGCTCGAGCTGGAAGGCAGGCTGCAGCGCCGCCGCGGCGTCGGCACCACCGTGGCGCCGCCGCGGATGGGCGTGGCCGTCGGCACCGAGCAGCAGCTGTGGCCCGGCACGGGCGACGACGCCTGGCAGTCCGTCGACTGCACCCTCGCGGCCCCGCCCGCGGGCGTCGCCACCACCCTGGAGACCGCGCGCGACCAGGCCGTGCACATCGTGCGCCGCTCGCGGGTGTCGCACGGTCAGCCCGTCGCCGCGGAACTGCTCTACGTCCCCGCGACGTCGGTGCCCGGCCTGACCACGGCCGACGACTCCTCCGACGAGGCACGCGCGCGCGTGGTGCTGCGCGAGCTGCAGCGCCTCGAACTGCAGGGCCAGGACCGTGCGGTGGAGCTGGGCTCGGCCCGCGCCGACGACGCCAGGGAACTCGACCGGCTCCCCGGCGCGCCCGTCCTGGTGGTCACCACCCGCTTCTTCGCCGAGGGCCGCACCGCGGCGCTCTCCGTCGCGACCTACCGCGCGGACACCTGCCGGCTGACCTTCGGCGCGTCCGGCGGCGTGGAGATACACCACGGTCCGGAGCGACAGACTTCCTGACGCCCCGTCCGGCCCGGGCCGCGTGCGGCAGGCTCCCTGAACAGCCTGCACCCGGCCGCCGGGCGACGTCCCCGTCCCGCCCCGGCACTCCGCCGCGCCCCGCACTTCACCGGGGCGCGGCGTGGTTCCGCCGAAGGCCACCGTGACCGCCCGGGCCGTCGTGGCCGTCACCGTCGCGCCGTGACCGTGCCTTCCACCGCGAACAACTGCTCCTCCACGTGGTCGAGGGCCAGTCGCAGCGCCCCCGTCGCCACCGCCGCTTCGCCGAGCACCGACAGGGCCACCTTCGGCGGCCGCAGACAGTAGCGCGCCAACTCGTCGCGCAACGGCTCCAGCGCGCCGTCGAGACCGGCCGCCCAGCCGCCGACCACGACCAGCTCAGGGTCGAGGGCCAGCACCAGCGCGGCCACGTCGTGGACGAGCCGCTGGATGAAGCGGTCCACCGCCTCACGGGCCCGCCGGTCGCCGCCCCGGGCCTGCGCGAACACCGCCGTGACCGCCTGCTCGTCCAGCGGATGCAGCGGCTCGTCCGTGGTGGAAAGCAGCGTCTCCGGAGTCACCTCACGCCCCAGCAGATGCAGCGCGCCGATCTCCCCGGCCGCCCCGCCGTACCCCCGGTGCAGCCGCCCGCCGATCAGCGAACCCGCGCCCGGACTCAGCCCGGCCAGCACGAAGACGACGTCGTCGGACTCGGTGGCGGCCCCCTTCCAGTGCTCGGCCACGGCCGCCGCGTTGGCGTCGTTCTCCACCAGCACCGGGCACTTGAAGGAACGGCTCAGCCGCTCGCCCAGCCGCAGCCCCGTCCACTCGGGCAGCGCCGTGCCCAGCCGCACCGTGCCGTCCGCCTCGACGATCCCGGGCGTGCCGACCCCCACGGCCCGCAGCGAGCTGCGCGGGACGCCGGCCCGGCGCAGCAGCTCCGCGACCGCGGCGCGCAGCCGCTCCAGCCGCTCGTCCGCCGGCGCCGACTCGTCCACGTCCTTGGCCTGCGCGCCGAGCACGCGTCCGTCCAGATCGGCCAGCAGCGCGGCCACCCGGTGCGAACCGATCTCCAGCCCCAGCAGATGCCCGGCCTCGGCCCGGAACCGGAACCGCCGTGCGGGCCGCCCCTGCCGCCGGGCGACGCTCTCGTCGGCCGCCTGCTCGACGACGAGTCCCGCCCCGATGAGGTCCTCGACGACACCCTCCACGGTCGGCCGGGACAGGCCCGTCACGCGGGTGATCTCCGTGAGGGTCGCGCAGTCCGCGGCACGCAGCGCGTGCAGCACCACCGCGGAATTGATCCTTCGCAGCAGCGAGGGATCCCCGCCGGTCAGCTGCCCCAACGTCCGTCCTTCCAGCTCGTGCGCGTGTTTGGGCGGATCGTACTCGGCAGGGAGGACCCGGGCGAGTGCCGTATCCGTACCGATGCCGTCACACACCGCTCAGCCGGGCGCGACGAACCCCGACTCGTACGCCGTGATCACCGCCTGCGCGCGGTCCCGCGCCCCGGCTCGGCCGGCAGCGCTCCCCTGCAGGGTCCTGCCGGGGCCGACGGCGGAGGGGCTGCGCGGGGCGACCGGCCGCGCCGTCCATGCGACGCTGACGGCCCTGCCGGCCGCCGTTCCGACGACGGTCCTGCGCAGTGGGACGGGCGGTCGCGCTGAGCACGCTCATCCCCTTCCTCCTGCTCGTGTCCTTCGTCGTCGGCGACATGAGAGGCGCCGCCGCCGACGTCCTGCCCGACGGGGCCGCCCAAGTGGTGCTGCACAGCAGGTGGGAGAGGGCGCCCGGACCGTGGACCGGGCTCGCGGTGACCGCCCTGTCCACGGCCGCGGCGGTCGCCGCAGGCGCGTGCCGGGTGCGGGTCCGGGACGCCCGGGCCGGGGTGCGCACTGACGGGCCGCCAATTGTCAGTGGCGGCCGCTTTACTGGATCTCATGGACATCGCGCGCGGTCTCGCCACCGTCGACCTGCTGAGCGTCCGCGAGCTCCCGGCGGAGGGATATCTCGTGGCGGAATTGCAGACCAGCGGCGACTTCCACGGCGACGACCTCAGCGCGTGGGGGGAGACGGAGGAGCAGTACGAGGCCGACCGGGACGGGCTGACGGAGCGGCTGGCCGGCCGTTGGGGGCCGCCGCACCTCGTCAGCCTGGCGAGCACGCTGGAGCGCGCCATGGACGGCGAGGACATACCCGAGCCCTGGGCCTCGCTCAGCGGGCACGTCCCGGACCTGCACCTGTGGCAACTGCCGGGCACGGCACGCTGGATAGCGCTCGGAGTCTCCCAGTGGGACAGGGAACTGCCGTTCCAGCTCCTGCTGGTGGTGACGGAGACCGATCCGCCCTGACCGGCGTCAGTCCTGCGCCGCCACCCGCAGCCGGGCGAACTCCTCCGCCATCGTCGCCGTCGTCCAGTGCGCGTTCAGCCCGCTGGGGTTCGGCAGCACCCACACGCGCGTGTCCCCGATGAGCCGCTCCTGCGGCCCGACCGCGGCCCTGCGGTCGTCGAACGCCGCCCGGTAGGCGGTCACGCCGACCACGGCCAGCCAACGCGGCTTCAGCGCCGTCACCTTCCGCGCCAGCAGCCGCCCGCCCTCGCGGTACTCCTCGGCGCCGAGCTCGTCCGCCCGGGCGGACGCCCGCGCCACCACGTTGGTGATGCCGAGGCCGTAGGACAGCAGCTCCCGCTGCTCCGCCGGCTTCATCAGCCGCGGAGTGAAACCGGACAGGTGCAGCACCGGCCAGAACCGGTTGCCGGGGCGGGCGAAGTGGTGGCCGGTGGCCGCCGTCATCAGGCCCGGGTTGATGCCGCAGAACAGCACGCGCAGGCCGTCCGCGACGACGTCCGGCACGAGACGGTCGCGGGCGGCCTCCAGTTCCGCCTGGGTGAAGCGCGTCAGAGGATCGCCCCGGGGGCGTAACCGGCCGCCTCCGGCCGCTGCTTGACGATCTCCTCGATCCGGCCGACGACCGTGGCCACCTGCGCGGCCGCCGCGCCCGTGAAGGACAGCTTGTCGGCCATGAGCGCGTCCAGCTGGGCGCGGTCGAGCGGGAGGCGCTCGTCGGCGGCCAGCTTGTCCAGCAGCTCGTTGCGCTCGGCGCCCTGCTCGCGCATCGCCAGCGCCGAGGCCACGGCGTTCTCCTTGATGGCCTCGTGCGCGACCTCACGGCCGACGCCCGCGCGCACCGCGCCCATCAGCACCTTGGTGGTGGCGAGGAAGGGCAGGTAGCGGTCGAGTTCGCGTGCGACGACGGCCGGGAAGGCGCCGAACTCGTCGAGCACCGTCAGGAACGTCTCCAGCAGGCCGTCCAGGGCGAAGAAGGCGTCCGGCAGCGCGACCCGGCGCACCACCGAGCACGACACGTCGCCCTCGTTCCACTGGTCGCCCGCCAGCTCGCCGGTCATCGACGCGTAGCCGCGCAGGATGACCATCAGGCCGTTGACGCGCTCGCAGGAGCGGGTGTTCATCTTGTGCGGCATCGCCGAGGAGCCCACCTGGCCGGGCTTGAAGCCCTCGGTCACCAGCTCGTGGCCGGCCATCAGACGGATCGTCTTCGCCAGCGAGGAGGGGGCGGAGGCGAGCTGCACCAGCGCGGTGACGACCTCGTAGTCCAGCGAGCGCGGGTAGACCTGGCCGACGGAGGTGAACGCCTGCGAGAAGCCGAGGTGACCGGCGATCCGGTCCTCCAGCTCGTCCAGCTTCGCGGCGTCGCCGCCCAGCAGGTCCAGCATGTCCTGCGCGGTGCCCACCGGGCCCTTGATGCCGCGCAGCGGGTAGCGGCCCAGCAGCTCCTCGACCCGGCCGTATGCCACGAGCAGTTCGTCGGCCGCCGTGGCGAAGCGCTTGCCCAGGGTCGTGGCCTGCGCGGCCACGTTGTGGGAGCGGCCGGCCATGACCAGCTCGCCGTACTCCCCGGCCAGCCTGCCCAGCCGGGCCAGGACCGCCACCGTGCGGTCGCGGACGAGCTCAAGCGAGAGGCGGATCTGCAGCTGCTCGACGTTCTCCGTCAGGTCGCGGGACGTCATGCCCTTGTGGACCTGCTCGTGCCCGGCGAGGTCGTTGAACTCCTCGATCCGGGCCTTGACGTCGTGCCGCGTGACCTTCTCGCGCTCGGCGATGGAGGCCAGGTCGACGGTGTCGAGGACACGCTCGTAGTCGGCGATCGCCGCGTCCGGCACCTCGATCCCGAGGTCCTTCTGGGCCCGCAGCACGGCGAGCCAGAGCTGACGCTCCAGCTTGACCTTGTGCTCGGGGGACCAGAGCGTGGCGAGCTCGGCGGAGGCGTAGCGTCCGGCGAGGACGTTGGGGATGCGGGGCTTGGCGGGAGCGGAAGTCACATGACCGGATTCTACTGGCGCTTCGTGCAGGCCGGTGCCACGGTCCCGTTCGGCCGAACCCACGAGACGGGCGTCACTTCGTCGCGCCCGGCCGAGTCGGCGAGCTCCGCGAGCACGTCGGCGTGGCACGGCAGCGGCGCGCACCAGCAGGCCAAGGTCTTCCCGCGGAGCCCCTCGACCAGCTCCAGCAGCTCGGGACGCTCCAGCAGGTACGCCCGGTACAAGGCCATCACCTCGGCCCGCGTCCCGTCCCGCTTCTTCTTCTGGGTGTCGTGGGCGAAGGGGTTGCTCAGCGGGTGGCGCGGGAGGTCCCAGCCCCCGAGAGTCCAGCGGCGGCCGACGTAGACGACGTCGTCGGGGGCGTCCTGGAGCCGGGGGCCGAAGTCGTGGATCCGGCCCCGGAGACTGATCACCCGCGTCGCCATCCGGGCCCCCTTACGCCGTCGGTCCCTCGTACGGCAGCAGCTCGGGGCGCTTCGGCGGCAGGCCGTCCCCGGACGAGCGGCCCGTCAGACGGCGGCCGATCCAGGGCAGCAGGTGCTGCCGGGCGAACCGCGCGTCGGCGACCCGCCGGGCGGCCCATCCCGGCGGCAGCGTCGCGGCCATCGGCGTGTGCCAGTCGGTGTCCTCGGGATCGTGCCCGAGGCTCTGCCAGACGGCCTCGGCGACCCTGCGGTGGCCCTCCGCCGTCAGGTGCAGCCGGTCGACGTCCCACATCCGCGGGTCGCTCAGCGACGGGGCGCCGTACAGGTCGACGACGAGCGCGCCGTGCCGCTCGGCCAGCTCCTCGACGCACACGAAGAGCTCCTCCATGCGCGGCCGGAACCGCTCCAGGACGGGCCCCTGCCGCCCCGGGCTGCGCATCAGCACCAGCTGCTTGCAGGACGGCGCCAGTCGCTCCACGGCCTCCGTCAGCAGGCCCTTCACGCGGCCCATGTCGCACTTGGGGCGCAGGGTGTCGTTGAGGCCGCCGACCAGGGTGATCACGTCGGCGCCCATCGCGGCGGCCACCGGCACCTGCTCCTCGACGATCTGCCGGATCAGCTTGCCGCGCACCGCCAGGTTGGCGTACCGGAAGCCGGGGGTGCGGGCGGCCATCCGTGCGGCGAGGAGGTCCGCCCAGCCCCGGTAGGAGCCGTCGGGCAGCAGGTCGGACATGCCCTCGGTGAAGGAGTCGCCGATCGCGACCAGGCTGGTGTGAGTGGTGTTCGTCTGCATGGCGACACAGATGGTAGCCCGAGTCGCATACTCATTGGTCGGTCACCTCCCGTCCGTGCCCGGCGTCACGTCCGTTGCCCGAACAGCTCCCTCAGTACGTCCTCCATCGTCACCAGGCCGGCCAGCCGGCCGTCCGAGCCGAGCACGGCCGCCAGATGCGTGCGGCTGCCCCGCATCGCGGTCAGGACGTCGTCCAGCGGCGTCGCCTCCCGCACCCGAGCGATGGCCCGCATCTCCCGCAGCCGGAAGGGCGTGTCCCGGGGCGAGGCGTCCAGCGCGTCCTTGACGTGCAGGTAGCCGACGATCCGCCGCCCCTCGTCCACCACCGGGAAGCGGGAGAAGCCGCTCTCGGCCGCCAGCTGCTCCAGTTCCTCGGGCGTGACGCCCAAGCGCGCGTAGACGACCCGCTCCAGCGGCAGGACGACGTCCCGCACCGGGCGGCGTCCCAGCTCCAGGGCGTCGTGCAGCCGCTCCTGGGCGCGGCCGTCGATGAGCCCCGCCTCGCCGGCGTCCCTGACGATCTGCGCCAGCTCCGCGTCCGAGAACGTCGCCGTGACCTCGTCCTTCGTATCGACCCGCAGCAGCTTCAGCAGGGCGTTGGCGAAGGCGTTGATCGCGAAGATCACCGGGCGCAGCGCCCGGGCGAGCGTGACCAGCGGCGGACCCAGCAGCAGTGCGCTGCGCACCGGCTCCGCCAGCGTGATGTTCTTCGGGACCATCTCGCCGAGCAGCATGTGCAAGTACGTGGCGAGGGCCAGCGCGATCACGAAGGACACCGCGTGACCGACGCCCTCGGGCATGCCCACCGCGTGGAACACCGGCTCCAGCAGGTGCGCGATGGCCGGTTCGGCGACCACTCCGAGGACCAGCGTGCACAGCGTGATGCCGAGCTGCGCGGCCGCCATCAGGGCGGACACGTGCTGCAGGCCCCACAGCACGCTGGTGGCGCGCCGGTCGCCCTGCTCGGCGTGCGGCTCGATCTGGGAGCGGCGTACGGAGATCAGCGCGAACTCGGCGCCGACGAAGAACGCGTTGACGACGAGGGTCGCCAGGGCGATGAGCAGCTGGACGGCGGTCACTGGTCCGCCCCTTCCGCGTGGGTGTCGGCGAGCGGAGCGTGCAGCAGCACGCGGGCCGCCCGGCGGCCGGAGGCGTCCACGACGTCCATCCGCCAGCCGGCGACCTCGACGGCGTCGCCGACGGCCGGTATCCGGCCCAGCTCGGTGGCGACCAGGCCGGCCAGCGTCTCGTACGGTCCGTCGGGCGCCTGCAGGCCGACGCGCGCGAGCTGGTCGGTGCGGGCGGAGCCGTCGGCCGAGTACAGGGCCCGGCCGTCGTCGTCCGTGCCCGCGGGTGCGAGGTCGGGCGTCTCGTGCGGGTCGTGCTCGTCGCGGACCTCGCCGACGACCTCCTCGACGATGTCCTCCAGCGTCGCCACGCCCGCCGTGCCGCCGTACTCGTCGATGATCACGGCCATCGTCCGCTTGCCGGACAGCCGGTCCAGCAGCCGGTCCACGGTGAGCGACTCGGGCACGAGGAGGGGTTCGCGCATGATCTCCGAGACCGCCACGCGCGGGCGTCGCGCGGCCGGGACCGCCAGCGCGTCCTTGATGTGCGCGGTGCCGACCACCGAGTCGAGGCCGCCCCGGTACACGGGGAACCGGGACAGCCCCGTCGCCCGGGTCGCGTTCGCCACGTCCTCGCAGGTCGCCGCCGCTTCCAGGGCGATGACCTGCACGCGTGGGGTCATCACGTTCTCCGCTGTCAGATCGGCCAGGTTCAGCGTGCGCACGAACAGCTCCGCGGTGTCCGCCTCGAGGGCGCCCTCCCTCGCGGAGTGCCGGACCAGGGCCGCGAGCTCCTGGGGGCTGCGCGCGGCGGCGAGTTCCTCGGTGGGCTCCACGCCGAACAGGCGCACGATGCGGTTCGCCGTGTTGTTGAGGTGGCTGATGAAGGGCCGGAAGGCGGCGCTGAACAAGCGCTGCGCGTTGCCCACGCCCTTGGCGACCGACAGCGGCGAGGAGATCGCCCAGTTCTTGGGCACGAGTTCGCCGACGACCATCAGGAACACGGTCGACAGAGCCGTGCCCAGCACCAGCGCGACGGAACTCGCCGTGCTGCTCGACAGGCCGAGCGACTCCAGCGGCCCGGAGATCAGTTTGGCGATCGACGGCTCGGACAGCATGCCGACCACCAGGTTGGTGACGGTGATGCCGAGCTGTGCGCCCGAGAGCTGGAAGGTGAGGCTGCGGACGGCCTTGAGCGCCCCGGACGCGCCGCGCTCACCGCGCTCCACCGCCCGTTCCAGTTCGCTGCGCTCGACCGTGGTCAGCGAGAACTCGGCGGCGACGAAGGCGCCGCACGCGAGCGACAACAGGATCGCCACCAGGAGCAGCAGCACTTCGGTCATCGGGTCACCTCCGTCCCAGGATCGGCCAGGACGGGCGGGAACGCGCGATGTCGGGTACGGGTACGGGGAGGCTCGCCCATGGGCGGACGCTCACACCTTTCATGACGTCATGAGGGGACCGCGCGGTGATCCACACAGTCCCCCAATGGTAAAGGATCGGCAAAGCGGGCCTGATGGGTCCCGGGTCGGTCGGCCGGCCGGTCGGTGAGCGGTTTCACCCAGCGCCGCCACTTCTCCTCCGGCGCATACCCCGCCGCGCGCCAGGCATGATGCGCGGTCTCGTTACGAGTGAGCACCATCGCGTCCCCGCGGCGGCCGCCCAGCCGCACGAACCGTTCCTCCGCGGCCGCCAGCAGCGCCGCCCCGACGCCCTGGCGGCGGCGCTCCGGGTGCACCGCCAGCCGGTACAGATGACACCGCCAGCCGTCGAACCCGGCGATCACCGTCCCGACCAGCTCACCGCTCCGCTCGGCCAGGATCAACGCCTCCGGGTCGCGGACGACCAGCCGCTCCACACCGCTTCGGTCGTCGCTGATGCTCGTACCCTCGGCGGCGGACTTCCAGAAGGCCAGCACGGTGTCCAGGTCGTCGGGCGTCGCGGCCCGTATCCGCAGATCAGACATGCGGCGATCCCATCACCTGCGGCGCGGCCGAGCGCGGAATTCCAGGATCCGGACGGTCACCGGCCCGCGTCCCCACCCCCCCCGGCGGCCAGGCGCGGCCGTGACCCGACCGACCCCGAAACGGGCCCGCCCCGATCTCCGCCGGCGGCGGTCGGCTCGACCTCCGCCGGCTCGCACGAGCCCCGTCCCCCGGCCGGGCTCCTCACTCGTGCGCGATGGCGGCCAGCACGTTCATCCGCGACGCGCGCAGCGCGGGCAGCAGGGCCGCGACGACGCCGACGACCGCGGAGCCCACCACGACCGCGACGATCGTGCCCCACGGGACGGCGAGCGCCTTCATGCCCTGCAACGCCAGCACCTGCTGGATGCACACGCCCCACACCAGCCCGAGCGCCAGCCCCAGCACCGCGCCGAACACCGCGATCACCACCGACTCCAGCCGGACCATCCGGCGCAACTGCCGACGGGACAGCCCGATGGCGCGCAGCAGCCCGATCTCCCGGGTCCGCTCCACCACCGACAGCGCGAGCGTGTTGACGACGCCGAGCACCGCGATGACGATCGCCAGCCCGAGCAGCGCGTACACCAGGTAGAGCAGCACGGCGATCTGGTCGTGCACCAGCTTCTTGTAGTCGGCCTGGTCACGGACCTGCACCTGCGGATACGCGGTCAGCGTCTGCTCCAGGCGCGCGCGCAGCCGGTCGGCGGACGTGCCGGAGGCGGCGTTCACGTAGAGCGCGGAGTCCTGCCCGCCGGGCACGAACTTCTCGACGGCCGCGATGCCGAAGAACAGCCCGCCCTCGGTGCCGAACCCCTCGGCGGCGTCCTGGTCGGTGAGGGCGCCCACCTTCAGCGACGCCGTCCGGTCGCCGGGGAACTCCACCGGGAGCACGCTGCCGAGCCGCACCCCGTGGTCCTCGGCGAAGTCCACGTCCATGGCGACGGCGCCGTCGGCCAGCGCGGCCGTCGTGTCGCCCTCGGCGTACGTGATGCGGGCGACGTCGTCCACCCGGTCGTCGTAGCCGGCGGCGGTCGTCTTCACGCGCTTGCCGTCGGGCAGCCGCACGGCGATCGGCGCGAACCGCTGCCGCACGACGAGGCCGGCGCCCTCGGTGTCGCGCACCGCGTCCGTCACCTCCTGGGAGAACGGGGCGAAGTTGGCGTTCTGGACGACGAAGTCGGCGCCCAGCGTCTTGTCGATCTGCTGGTCGAAGGACTTGGACATGGAAGCGCTCGCCACCGACATCCCGCCCACCAGGGCCAGACCCACCATCAGCGCGGCCGCCGTGGCGCCCGTCCGGCGCGGATTGCGCAGGGCGTTGCGCTGGCTCATCCGGCCGATCGAACCGAACACCGCGGGGAAGGCCCCGCCCAGGACCCGGATCACCGGCCGGACCAGGAGCGGTCCGGCGATGACGGTGGCGATCAGCGTGAGCACCACGCCCAGGCCCAGCAGGGACGCCGCGGACGACGTCTTCGAGGAGGTCGCGCAGCCGACGAGCGCGGCCGCCCCGAGCGCCCCGACGACCGCGCCCACCACCGCGCGCACCTTGAGCGGCCGGCCCACCCCGGCGTCCGCGTCCGCCAGGGCCGCCATCGGCGACACGGTCGCCGCCCGCCGGGCCGGGAGGTACGCGGCCACGAAGGTGACCCCGACGCCGACCGCGTACGCCGACACCGGTGTCGCCCAGCCGACGACCATCTCCGTGGTCTTCAGGTTCATGCCGAAGGCGCTCATGAGCTTGATCAGCCCGGCCGCGAGACCGATGCCGGCGGCGAGCCCCAGCGTGGAGCCGACCAGGCCCAGCAGCACCGCCTCGGTGAGCACCGAGCGGCGCACCTGGCGGCGGTCGGCGCCCAGGGCGCGCAGCAGGCCCAGCTCACGGGTGCGCTGGGCGATCAGCATCGAGAACGTGTTGACGATCAGGAACACGCCGACCAGCACCGCGATCCCGGCGAAGCCGAGCATCACGTACTTGACGACGTCGAGGAACCCGCCCAGCGCCTCCGCCGACGACTTCGCCTGCTCGTCGGCCGTCTTCACGTCGTAGGGCCCCGCGCCGAGCGCGGCGGTGACGCGCCGCTTGAGGACCGTGTCGCTCACCCCCGGCGCCGCGTCGACGGAGATGCTCGTGGCCTTTGCCGCCGTGCCCAGCAGCTTCGTGGCGGCGGTTTCGGGGTCGAGGAAGACCAGGGCCGCGCCGGGGTTCGTGGTGGTGTAGGTGGCGATGCCGACGACCTCCACCCTGAACGAGCCCGGCTGGGCCATCACGGTGAGGGTGTCGCCGATCTTCACGTGCTTCTTGTCGGCGGTGTCGGCGTCGAGCATGGCCTGGCCGGCGCCCCGCGGGGCGTGGCCGGAGGTGAGCTTCACCGGGCTGCGGTCGGTGACGTACCAGTCCGTGGCGAGGGTCGGCGCGCCCGTGGTCGGCCCCACGGACTTGTTCTCGGCGTCGACGACCGTGATGTTCTGCACGCTGACGTCGGCGTGGGTCGAGGCGACCCCGTCAACGCCGGCCAGCCGGCCGGCGAGCGCGGCGGGCACGGTCTCCACCGCGCCGGTCGGCACGGACGATTCCAGGTCCTCCTTCGGCTCCACGGTGAGGTCCGCCGCCGTGGACGCGAAGAGCCGGTCGAAGGTGCGGGTCACCGTGTCGGAGAAGATCAGGCTCCCCGCCACGAACGCCACCGACAGGACGACCGCGAGCGCGGACAGCAGCAGCCGTCCCTTGTGCGCGAGGAAACTTCTGAGCGTTGCCTTCAGCACCGGATCACTTCTCCTCGGAACCGGTGCCGACGGCGCCGTCGGTGCGGTCGGTGTGGTCGGTGTGGTCGGTGCGGTCAGGGCCGTCGGGGCCGTCGGTACGAGTGCTGCCGTCGACGTCGGCGCCGCGGGGGAGGAGGGCCGCGTCGAGGCTCTCGGCGCTCACCGCGCCCTCACCGTCGAACTGGGCGCGGATCACGTCGAAGCGCTTCATCCGTTCCAGCACCGCGTCCGCCGTGGGGTGCCGCATCTCGTCCACGATCCGTCCGTCCGCGAGGAAGAGCACCAGGTCGGAGTGGGCCGCGGCGCCCGGGTCATGGGTGACCATGACGACGGTCTGGCCCAGGTTGTCGACGGCCTCGCGCAGGAAGGCGAGGACCTCCAGCCCGGCACGCGAGTCCAGGTTGCCGGTCGGCTCGTCGGCGAAGATCAGTTCCGGGCGGGAGGCGAGCGCGCGGGCGCAGGCCACGCGCTGCTGCTGGCCGCCGGACAGCTGCGAGGGCCGGTGCTTCAGCCGGTCCCGCAGGCCCAGGGTGTCTATGACCTGGTCCAGCCACTTCTGGTCGGGCTTCTGGCCCGCGATGTCCATCGGCAGCGTGATGTTCTCGGCCGCGTTGAGGGTCGGGATCAGGTTGAACGACTGGAACATGAACCCGATCCGGTCCCGCCGCAGCCGGGTCAGCTCCCGGTCCTTCAGACCCGTGATCTCGGTGTCGCCGAGCCACACCTGACCGGCCGAAACGGTGTCGAGGCCCGCCAGGCAGTGCATCAGGGTGGACTTGCCGGAGCCGGACGGCCCCATGACGGCGGTGAAGCGGCCGCGCACGATGTCCACGTCCACCGCGTCCAGGGCGAGCACGGTGGTCTCGCCGGAGCCGTACGCCTTGGTCAGGCCGCGGGCGCGGGCCGCGACCCCGTCGGCCGCGGCCAGGCCGGGGGCGTGCTCCGCAGCAGGTGTGGACAAGGCTGCCTCCTCGCTCGGGCGGACCGGCTGGGTACCGATGACTGCGCCCGGCCGAGCGTAGTGTGACCCGGCGCACAGTCGGTATCCCTTTTAGGCGATCGGCCGCCCTTGCCGCTGCTAGCACCGCGGCGCTAGCGTCGAGGTATGGCGAAGACCCAGCTGAACGTACGCGTCGACGAGGGCACGGCCCAGGTCGCCCGCGAGCGCGCCACGGCCCGCGGCATGAGCGTGAACCGCTATATAGAAGAGCTGGTCAGACAGGATGCCGGGGAGATCGGTCACACGTTCGTCGAGGCCGCCAGCGACTTCATGAAGCAGTACGAGGCGCTCTTCGTCGAGGAGTTCGGCGCCGAACGCGAAGGCGGGCCGCGCGAGGCCGGTACGCGCGAAGGTCGCCGCTGATCCCTTGAGCGATCTCCGCATCGACCTCGCCTGGCTCCTCATGCTCGCCGAACAGAAGACCCCCGGTGACCCCCAGGTCACCGACTGGGGTGCGCTGGTCGCGGCCGTGGCGCGCCACAAGGCCGAGATATTCGACGTCCCCGTCTACGACGATCCGCAGGCCCGTGCCGCGGCTCTGCTGCAACTCCTCATCCACGTCCCCGCGTTGGAGCGCTCCAACGCCCTGTTCGCCTGCGCCGTCGCGTACGCCTACCTCGTCGCCAGCGGTCTGAAGGTCGCGACCTCACCCGAACAGGTGCGTGACCTCGCCCGGCTGGTCAAGAGCGGGGAGGCGTCGCTGTCCGAGATCGCGGGCGAACTGCGCCGGTGGAGTCTGTGACGTCTCACCCGGGCTCCGCGGGCCGCCAGGCAGCACCCGTCACGCAGTAGGAGAACGGCAGCCGCGGCCCGTTCTGCGGCAGCGTCGTCCGCCGGTAGGGACCCAGTTCGAATCCGGCGTCCCGCAGTGCGCCGACCGTGTCGCGGGTGAGCCGGCAGCCGCCGGCCAGGTGCGGCCACACCGTGCGGTCCAGCGCCCGCTGGGCGAACTGCATCGCCGGGCCGCCGCCCGGTCCGTGCTCGAAGAACCGCACCTCGCCCCCCGGCCGCAGCACTCGTCGGAGCTCGGCGAGGGCACGCGGCACGTCCCGCACGCTGCACAGCACCAGCGAGAGCACCGCCGCGTCGAACGCCTCGCTCTTGACCGGCAGCGCCTCGGCCGCCCCCGGCACCACGTCCACGGGCACGTCGGCGCGCAGGGCGGCCTCCAGTGCGGACTGCCGCATCCGACGCTCCGGTTCGATCGCGACGACCTCCGCCACGCCGGCCGGGTAGTGCGCGAAGTTCAGCCCGGTACCGGCGCCGATCTCGATGACCCGGCCCGAGAGCCCGGCGAGCAGCCGGTCCCGCACGCCGGCCAGGCCCGCACGGGTCTCCGCGGCCGCGCCCACCATGGCGTAGCAGCGAGCGAACAGCGGATGGCGGACGGCGTCACCGGGCACCCTGCCGGGACCGGAGCCGGAACCGTGGCTGAAGCCGATCGACCGTAGCGGCATGGCGACCTCCGGGTGGGACGGGCCTGTCGGGATTCTCCCCCGGACGAGCCCGTCGCACCCCCCGCGAGCCCGACGCGGCGCTCGGGCTCGCGCCTTACCGGATGAAGTCGCGCACCTTTTCGTATACGCCGTGGTCGTTGTTCATGTCGTTGTGCGAGATGCATCCGACGCCGACGTTGGTCGCCCCGCTCAACAGCGCCGAGGAGTCCGGGTCGACGGCCGCGTCGCAGTTCGACCAGTACGTCGCGTAGTTCACGCTGCCGGGCGTCTCGTCACCGGAGTTGAGCGAGGTGACGAACGAGCTGCCGGTGACCATCTCGGCGCACGAGGTGTACAGCCAGGCGCACCACCCGGCCACCGAGGTCCCGTGGTTGGTGCCCGCGACGGAGACGAAGTCGTCCACGGAGGCCGTCCCGCCGAGGTTCTTGAGGTAGTAGCGGGAGCTGAGCGCGCCCATCGAGTGGACGATGACGTCGACCTTGCTGGCGCCGGTTCTCGCCAGGACTCTCTTGATCTCGGTGGACAGCTGTGCGGCGGTGGTGGCGTTGGACTGGGACCAGCTGTACGTCCACGCGTCCAGCTCGGCGGCCGTGTAGCCGTCGGCCTTGAAGTCGGCGACCCAGTCGTCCCAGCTGCCGGAGTCGCTGCTGATGCCGTGCACGAAGACGATCGGGTCGTGGGTCGCCGCGTGGGCCGCGGGGGCGGAGAAGGACAGTGACAGAAGGAGCGAAGAGACCGCGGCCGTGAGGACCGCGGCGATGCGACGCTTGTGGCGCTGCATGGTGCCTCCTGAAACGGGTGGGGTTGCCAGGAGTGTCCGATCGGGTCTACGCGCGCCGCATCGGTGAAATCGCCGGTCTTTACGGTTCAAGTAACCCGCCAGTAACGTCATGTGTGTGGTGACACCGGTGAACCCCCCACCTCTTGACCGCACTTCGCCACCCGCACCACCGGACGCCCGCCCCCGTCCGGTGGCCGCGCTGCCCGAAGGCGTCCGCGTGCGCGTGCTGCGTCTCGTGCACGGCGACCAGCGGGCCGCCGCCGAACTCGCGGCGCGGCTGACCGAGCGTCAGGCGGCCGGCCTCGACCCCCTGCCGGCCGAACCCGCCGACCTCGCGCCCGGGACGCTGCGCGCCCACCGCCGGGAGGTGCGGGCGCTGCCGGACGACACCCGCCTCGTGCTGCTGCTGGCAGCGGCCGACCAGTATCCGGTGGCCACGCACGCCTTCCTGCGGGCGGTCGCCGCCGTGCGCCTGGACACCCGGCCCCTGGAGGCCGCCGAGGCGGCGGGCATCGCGTACGCCACGGCCGGCGGGGTCGGCTTCCGGGACGCCTGGACCCGGATCGCCGCCTACGAGACGGCCTCCCCGGCCGACCGGCGCGACGCGCACCGACTGCTCGCCCGAGTCCTGCACGGCCGGGCGGAGGCGCCCCGGCGGTCCTGGCACCGGGGCGCGGGCGCGCTCGGCCCGAGCGGCCGGCTCACCGCGGAACTGGCGGCGGCCGCCGCCCGGGCCCGCACCGGCGGCGACCCGGCGCTCGCCTGCGCCCTCGCCGAACGCGCCGCCGCCCTCTGCACGGACCCCCGCGAACGGTCCCGGCTGCTCGCCCACGCGGCGGCCGACGCCTGGCACGCCGGCGAGGGCGACCGCTCCCGCAGGCTGGCCGCCCGCACGGACGCCGACGCGGTGACCGGAGTCCTCGCCCTGCGCACGGGCCAGGCGGCCGAGGCCTTCGACGCGCTACTCGCGGGAGCCACCCGCGCCGCAGAACCTGGCACCACGCGGACCGCCCGTGCGGCCGGCGCCGCAGAACCTGGCACCACGCGGACCGCCCGTGCGGCCGGCGCCGCAGAACCCGGGAGCACGCGGACCGCCCGTGCGGCCGACGCCGCCGAACCCGGGAGCACGCGGACAGCCCGCCCCGCCCGCCCCCCGGCCCCGGCCACAGCCCCGGCCACAGCCCTTGCCCCGATCCCGGCCCCGGCCTCGGTCCCGGCCTCGGCCTCGGTCCCGGCCTCGGCCTCGGTCCCGGTCCCGGCCTCGGTCCCGCCCTCGGCCCCGGTCCCGCCCTTGGCCTCGGCCCCCGCCCCGCCCTCGGCCTCGGCCCCGGTCCCGCCCTCGGCCCCGGTCCCGCCCTTGGCCTCGGCCCCCGCCCCGCCCTCGGCCCCGGCCCCGCCCTCGGCCTCGGCCCCGCCCTCGGCCTCGGCCCCGGCCCCGCCCTCGGCCCCGGCCCGGGCCCCAGCCCCGATCCCGGTCCCGGCCACGACCTCGGCTCCAACTCCGGCCCCCGCTCCGAAGCCCTACGCGGGGCTCGTCGAGCCAGGGGCGGACGGCCGTGGGGACGTCAGCGCCCCCGCTGCCGAGGTCGCGCAGCCGGCCCGTACCGCCCTGGTCCCGAGGAAGTTCGCGACCGCGGCCCTCAGCGGCAGCCCGGCCGCCGGGCTCGTCGAGCCGGGCGCGGACGGCCGTGACGACGTCGCCGCCCGGCCGGATCGAGGGGAGCCCGCAGCCTCCGCAGACGCGGCCGCCGCGTCTGCCCAGGCACGGACCGGCGGGGCCGCCGGGGCACGGACCGCGGCATCCGCCGTTGCCTGCACCGCCACGTCCGCCGATGTCCTTGCGGCCGGGGCCGCCGATGCCCGGGCCGCCGGGGCCGTCGGGGCGGGGATCGGCGGCGCCGTTCTCGTCGCCCGCGCCGTCGCCGCTCCGACCGACTCGGCCGTCCACCTTCTCGCCCGGGCCGCCGAAGCCGCCGTCTACACCGGTGACCTGCGTCGATGTCGTGAAGCGGTGCTGGTGGCCCGGGGGTGCGGCATCGACCCGCCCGGGGTGTTGGGCGGCCTCGCGGCGGCCGTCGACGGGCGGTACGAGGACGCGCGGAACCTGCTGGAGGCGACCGCGGGGCGGTGCGGGCCGGGCGGCGACCCCACCCTGCTGGTCCACGCGGGCATCGCCGCCCTGATGCTCGGCGACCACACCCGTGCCGCCACCGCCACCGTCCGGGCGGCCGCCGCCGCCCGCGCCCGGGGCGTCACCGTCGTCGTGTCGCAGGCCATGGAGTTCCGCGCCTACGCCGACTTCTGGACCGGCCGTCCACGCGCCGCCGAGGCCGCCGCCCTGGACGGTCTGCGCCAGGCGTACGCCACCGGACAGGACAACGGCGCCTGCCATCTGCAGGCGGCCCTCGCGATGTTCGCCGCGCTCACCGCCGACGCCGACCTGTGCCGTGAGCGGGCCGCGGCCGCCCGCTCGTACGCCCTCGCCCACGGTCTCGGCCTGCCAGCGGCCCTCGCACAGTGGGCGCTCGCCTTCCTCGACCTCGGCAACGGCCGCTACGACGCCGCCGCGGCCAGGCTGCGCGCCCTCGCCGCATCGGGGCCCGGACACGGCCACCGGGCCATCCGCCACCTGGCCACCCCGCACTACGTCGAGGCCGCCGCCCGCACCGGAGACACCCGCGTCGCCCGGACCGCGCACGCCGACTACGACCGCTGGGCCCGCGCCGTCGGCAGCCCCGACGAACTGGCCCTCAGCGCCCGCTGCCGGGCCCTGCTCACCCCCGGCGCCGACGCCCTCGTGCACTACGGCACGGCCCTCGACCTGCATGCGGACGGCACCCGCGTCTTCGAACGCGCCCGCACAGAACTGCTGTTCGGCAGCGCCCTGCGCAGACTGCGCCGGCGCACGGAGGCCCGCGACCGGCTGCACAGCGCCCTGCAGGCGTTCGAGTCCTTCGACGCCCCGCACTGCGCCGAGGCCGCCCGCGCCGAACTCCGCGCGCTCGGCGCCCCCGCCGCCCCTGCCACGACCCGCGGCGGCGAACGCCCGACGACGCCCCTGACCGCCCAGCAACTGCTGATCGCCCGCATGGCCGCCGACGGCGCCACCAACCGCGAGATCGCCGCCCGCCTCGCCCTCAGCCCGCGCACCATCGACCATCACCTGCGGGGCGTCTTCACCCGTCTGGGCATCCGCTCCCGCATCGACCTGGTGCGGCTGCTGGAGGACGAAGGCGGCCGCTGACACACCGCGGCCGTCCGCCGGCTCCGGCCCTGTGGCCTCTCGTTCGGATCAGGCCGGCCCGCGGGCCCGTGCACCGCGCCTCGCCGCGTCGTCGGTCGCCAGGGCTCCGCCCCGACTCCCTCCTCCGCCTCGCGATCCACGGCACCGGACCCCGCTCCTCGATCCGGCCCGATCCGAACGGAAGACCCTAGGCGCCCGAACCCGTCCGCTCCCGGAAGGCCTCCGCCTCCCACGTCCCGTCCAGCCGCGGCGCCAGCCAGCCGCGTGCCGCGACGCGGAAGTCGGCGGGTGCGAGCGCGCCGGATCCCGCGGGCAGCGCCCCCAGCAGCGGGGCGCCGGCCGCCTCCGGCAGGTCCGCGACGTTGCAACGGGACGCCAGATCGGGTGAGTCGGGCCAGCTGCCGATGACCACGCCCAGCAACTCCAGCCCCCGGGAACGCAGTTCACGAGCCGTCAGTTCCGTGGTGTTCAGCGTTCCCAGCCCGGCCGTGGCCACGACCAGCACCGGCGCCCGCAGCGACTGCGCCGCGTCGGCCAGCGTCCCGCCCGCCTCGTCGAACCGCACGAGCAGCCCGCCCGCCCCCTCGACGAGCACCAGGTCGTGCTCCGCGGCGAGTTTCTGCGCCGCCTCCGCCACGTCCTGCGGCCGCACCGGCGCCATGCCCGCCCGCCGCGCCGCCGTCCCCGGCGCCAACGGCTCGGGGTAGCGGGCCAGTTCGGCCGTGGTGAGCGGCCCGGCGAGCCGCGCGACCTCGTCGGCGTCCCCGCGCTCGTCCGGTCGTACGCCGGTCTGCGCGGCCTTCAGCACGGCCACGGACCGGCCCGCCGCCAGCGCGGAGGCGGCGACCGCGGCGGTCGTGACGGTCTTGCCGACCTCCGTGCCCGTTCCCGTGATCACCAGGATCGGCATGCTCATCCCTCCCGCGCCGCGGCGCACACCGCGCGCGCGATTCGTGCCACGTCCACGTCACCGGTGACGTACGGGGGCATCGTGTAGATCAGGTCGCGGAACGGCCGCAGCCAGACGCCCTCGCGCACCGCGGCGTCCGTGGCGGCCTTCATGTCCACGGCGTGGTCGAGCTGGACGACGCCGATGGCGCCGAGGACGCGTACGTCCTTCACCCCGGGGAGCGCCGACGCCGGCGCCAGCCCGTCCCGCAGCCCGGCCTCGATCCGCTTGACCTCCGTGAGCCAGTCCTGGCCGAGCAGCAGCTCGATCGAGGCACAGGCGACGGCCGCGGCGAGCGGGTTGCCCATGAACGTCGGGCCGTGGGCCAGCACCGGCACCTCGCCCCGCGAGATCCCGTCGGCGACCCGGGACGTGCACAGGGTCGCCGCCATGGTCAGGTAGCCGCCGGTCAGCGCCTTGCCGACGCACATCACGTCGGGCGTCACCCCGGCGTGCTCCGCCGCGAACAGCGCGCCCGTGCGGCCGAACCCGGTGGCGATCTCGTCGAACACCAGCAGTACGTCGTGTGCGTCGCACGCCTCGCGCAGCACCCGCAGATACCCGGGGGAGTGGAACCGCATCCCGCCCGCGCCCTGCACCACCGGCTCCACGACGACCGCGGCCAGTTCGTGGGCGTGCCGCTCGATCGCCGCCCGCAGCAGGTCGGCGTACGCCTCCTCGTACTCGGCCGGCGGCGGGTCGACGAAGAGCTGCCGGGGCAGCACTCCGGTCCACAGCTCGTGCATCCCGCCGTCGGGGTCGCACACGGACATCGGCTGCCAGGTGTCGCCGTGGTAGCCGCCCCGCCAGGTAAGCAGCCGGTGCTTGCCCGGGCGACCCAGCGAACGCCAGTACTGCAGGCACATCTTGACCGCGACCTCGACCGAGACCGACCCCGAGTCGGCGAGGAAGACATGCTCCAGACCGTCGGGCGACATGTCGACAAGGAGCTTCGCCAGCCGGACGGCGGGCTCATGGGTGAGCCCGCCGAACATCACGTGACTCATCCGCCCCAGCTGCTCGCGCACGGCCTCGTTGAGCACCGGGTGGTTGTAGCCGTGGATCGCCGACCACCACGACGACATGCCGTCGACCAGCTCGCCCGAGCCGTCCGCCATCCGCAGCCGCACCCCGCTCGCCGACTCCACGACCAGCGGGTCGACCCGCCCGGGCATCGGACCGTACGGATGCCACACATGCCGCCGGTCGAGTTCCAGCAGGCCGGGCACGCCGAGCGGCGAGGGCTCAGGCATTGGGCGCGAGATCGGTGCCGGCGCCACGGCGGCGAACGGCGACCAGATCGGTACGGGCCTCGCCTGCTGCCGACGCGGCCACCGCGGGCGAGGCGGCCGCCGGGGCGGACCCGCAGACGCCGCCCTCGTGCGAGCCGCACCCGCCGTCCTCGTGCGAGCCGCACCCGGAGGACTCCTGCGAGCCGCAGCCGCCGCCCTCGTGGGACCCGCAACCCGCGCCCGCCGTCGCCGCCCGGTGCTCGGGCAGGGTGACCTCGCCCGCGCCCTCCACCTCGAACCCGGCGTCCGCGATCATCTCCAGGTCGGCCTTGCCGGCCTGGCCCTCGGTCGTGAGGTAGTCGCCGAGGAAGATCGAGTTCGCCAGGTGCAGGGCGAGCGGCTGCATGGTGCGCAGATGCACCTCGCGGCCGCCCGCGATGCGCACCTCGACGTCCGGGCACACGAACCGGACCATCGCCAGGATCCGCAGGCAGCGCTGCGGGGTGAGGTTCCACTCCTTGGCCAGCGGGGTGCCCTCGACCGGGATGAGGAAGTTGACCGGCACCGAGTCCGGGTCCAGCTCGCGCAGCGAGAAGACGACGTCGACCAGGTCCTCGTCGGACTCGCCCATGCCGGCGATCAGCCCCGAGCACGCCGACAGGCCCGCCGCGTGCGCCTTGGTGACCGTGTCCACCCGGTCGGCGTAGGTGTGGGTGGTCGTGATGTCCCCGTAGGTGCTCTCGGAGGTGTTGAGGTTGTGGTTGTAGGCGTCGGCGCCCGCCTCGCGGAGCCGCTCGGCCTGGCCGTCCGAGAGCAGGCCGAGGCAGGCGCACACCTCGACGCCCTCGTTCTGTTCCTTGATCGCTTTGATGGTGCCGGCCACGCGGTCGACGTCCCGGTCCGTCGGACCGCGTCCGGACGCCACCAGGCAGACGCGCTTGGCGCCGCCCGCGAGACCTGCCGCCGCGGCCTGGGAAGCCTCGTCGGGCTTGAGCCAGGTGTACTTCAGGATCCCGGCCGTGGAGCCGAGCCGCTGAGAACAGTAGGAGCAGTCCTCGGGGCACAGCCCCGACTTGAGGTTGACGAGATAGTTGAGTTTCACCCGGCGCCCGAACCAGTGCCGGCGCACCTTCCCGGCCGCGGCCACCACGTCCAGCACGTCGTCGTCGGAAGTGGCCAGGACGGCCAGAGCTTCCTCGCGGGTCGGCAGCTCGCGCCGAAGCCCCTTGTCCACCAGCGTGTTCAGCAGGTCCATGAGAGCCGATCCTGTCCTACGCACCCGCTCCGGGCCAAGGTAGGGATCGCACAACACACCCGGTTCGACGTGTGGGTATTGCCACACCGTGGGCAGCCATGGCTGCCGCTAGTGTCTGTCCGCTACCTACAAAAGCCCCGGAGGACGCATGGCTTTCGGCTGGATCGACGAACAGGCGGAGCTGCGCCGCCGGGCGGGACTCGTGCGGACGCTGCGGCCCCGCCCGGCCGACTCGCCGCTCCTCGACCTCGCGAGCAACGACTACCTGGGTCTGGCCCGTCATCCCGAGGTGGTGGAGGGGGCCGCCGCGGCGGCCCGGACCTGGGGCGGCGGCGCCACCGGCTCCCGGCTCGTCACCGGCACCACCGAACTGCACGGCGAGCTGGAGCGGGAACTCGCGGAGCACTGCGGCTTCGAGGCGGCGCTCGTCTTCTCCTCCGGGTACGCGGCCAACCTCGCCGCGGTCACCGCACTGGCCCCGCACGGCTCGCTGATCGTCTCCGACGCGGGCAACCACGCCTCGCTCATCGACGGCTGCCGGCTGGCCCGGGGGGCCACCCAGGTCGTCGCGCACGCGGACGCGGACGCCGTGCGCAAGGCGCTCGGCACCCACGACGGCCCGGCCGTGGCCGTCTCCGACACGGTCTTCTCGGTCGACGGCGACGCCGCACCGCTGGCCGCCCTGGCGGCCGCCTGCCGGGAGCACGGCGCGGGACTGGTCGTCGACGACGCCCACGGGCTCGGCGTGCTCGGGGAGGGCGGACGGGGCGCCGCGTACGCGGCGGGTCTCGCGGGCGCCGACGACGTCGTCGTCACGGTCACGCTGTCCAAGTCCCTCGGCAGCCAGGGCGGCGCCGTGCTGGGACCCGCGCGCGTGATCGACCATCTGGTGAACGCGGCCCGCACGTTCATCTTCGACACGGGTCTGGCCCCGGCCGCGGCGGGTGCGGCGCTGGCCGCCCTGAGGCTGCTGCGGCGCGAGCCCGGGCGCGCGGCACGCGCGCGTGGGGTGGCGGGCGAGCTGTACGCGCGTCTGACGGCCGCGGGGCTGGAGGCTGTGCGTCCGGACGCGGCGGTCGTCTCCGTGCGGGCACCGTCCCCGGAGGGGGCCGTGCGGTGGGCGGCGGACTGCCGGTCGGCAGGCCTTGCCGTGGGGTGCTTCCGTCCTCCCTCCGTGCCCGACGGCATCTCACGGCTCAGGCTCACCGCCCGGGCGGACCTCTCCGGGGCCGAGCTGGAACGCGCTGTTCGGGTGATCGGCGAGACACGACCATGAGTCGGCGTGGCACGGCCGTGGGTCGCCGCTGACCGGGAGCCGTCTGCGCCGTCGTGGTCAGCGCAACGCCGAGGTGAAGCCCGTCCAGCTCTCGGGGGAGAAGAGCAGGGCGGGTCCGTCCGGGTCCTTGGAGTCGCGTACGGCGAGCAGACCGGCCCAGGGGCCCAAGGCCGGCCGGGCGGTCTCGACGCAGTTGTTCGCCCCCGTGCTGTAGCTGCTGCGCAGCCAACGCACCTGCGGGAGATGATCGGAATCGGTACTGGAAGGTACGTTCCGCGGTACTGCGGACATGGTGCCTCCTTACGCGCCGTCGGCCAGCGCGGCGAGGTAATCCGATGAGTCCTCGGGCGAAAGGGCGTGCGCCCGAAGGGCGTTGAAGGCCTCGGTGTAGGCCTGGAGGTCTTCTTTCCGTTCGAGATAGAGGCTACTCGTCAAGTGGTCGAGAACAACCACATCCAGATCAGAAGTGCGCGAAAATGAGAAGATGACGAAAGGGCCGGTCACGCCGATGTGCGCCCCGGCCGCGAAGGGCAGTACCTGCAGCCGCACCTGGGGCAGTCGGGCGGCCTCCACGAGCCGTCCGAGCTGGCGTGCCATCACCTCCGGCCCGCCGACCTCCCGCCGCAGCACCGCCTCGTCCAGCACCGCGCTCAGCTCCAGCGGCGGCTGCGCGCGCAGCACGTCCTGCCGGGCCAGCCGCACCTCCACCAGGGCGTCGACCTGCTCCTCCTCCACCCCCTCCACCGCCGCGCTGGTCACCGCCCGCGCGTACTCGGGCGTCTGCAGCAGCCCGGGCACCACGCTCGTCTCCAGCGTGCGCATCGCGCTCGCCTGCGACTCCAGGCTGATGAAGTCCCGGTAGGCGGGGGGCAGCACCCCGCGGTAGGCGTGCCACCAGTGGTCCCGGCCACCGCCGCCGTCGTCGCCCGCCAGGGCCAGCATCAACTCCCGCAGCCGCGGGTCGGCCACTCCGTAGACATCGAGAAGTAACCGCACATCGGCTGGTTTCGATCCACTGGTGCCGGTCTCGATGCGGCTCACCTTGGATTGATGCCAGCCCACGAGCCGGGCCGCCTCACCGCTGGTGAGGCCCGCCTGGGCGCGTAGACTGCGCAGTTCGGCACCCAGCTTCCGGCGGCGCACCGCGGGACCGTGCTGCATGGGCTCCTCCTTGCTCCTGACGGGCCGGCCGCACACGCTCTGCCGGCGCAGAGTTCACCGCATCGGGCGACAGATATATGCATATCTTGGTGGATCGCCACCCGTGACCGACGTGGTGATGGCAGTCTGGCGAAGAAGCACCGGTCGGGACCGTACTCGAACCACACGCACCGTGTCGGACTCCGGTCCCGTGGGAAAGGGACGACGTCGCCATGGCAGATCACCTGGAAGCATCCGTCACTCTGCCGAGCGATCCCGCCTCGGTCTCCACGGCCCGCGGATTCGTCGCCGACACCCTCGTGGAGTGGGGTCTGCCGGCGGACGCCGAGACGGCCGACACCGTCCGTCTGATCGTCTCGGAACTGGCCACCAACGCCGTACAGCACACTTTCGGGCAGTCACCCACCTTCACGGTGGACCTCGTCCTGGACCGTGACGAACATTTGAGCATCGGTGTCACCGACAGTCACCCGCGTTTCCCCCAACGACTGCCGGCCGCCGTCCAGCAGGACAACGGCCGAGGCATGGTGATCATTCGCTGGCTGACCGCGGAGAGCGGCGGCAAGCTCAGAGTGCGGCGCACCCGGGAGGGCGGCAAGACGGTCCTCGTCGAACTGCCGTGGACCGTTCCGGCGGCGGAGCCGGTGGCCGGAGCGCTGACGGCTCCGGCCGAAGGCGAGATCCCGGGGCGGTGACGGCGCGTCAGGACGCCGTCCGTCGCCCCGGGAGGCTCAGCGGACCCGACGGCTCAGCGGACCCGGCCGTACCAGACGCTCTTGGTCCAGATCTTCTGCAGCTTCACCACGTCGCCGGTCTTCGGCGAGTGCCAGATCTTGCCCTTACCCGCGTAGATCCCGACGTGGTACACGTTCGACCCCGAGTGGAAGAAGACCAGGTCGCCCGCCTTGCGGCTGGACGCCCTGATGTGCTTGGTCTTGTTGTACTGCTGGGCCGCCGTCCGGGGCAGGCTCTTGCCGGCCTTCTTGTACGAGTACAGCGTGAGCCCGGAGCAGTCGAACCTCTTCGGCCCGGTGGCCCCGTACTTGTACGGGGCGCCCTTCTTCGAGGCCGCGATCTGGAGCGCCTTCGTCGCCGGTGTGGCGGCCGCGGCATCGGAGGCGAGCCCCGGGACCACGACCGAGCCGCCCACGGCGGCGATGGCGAACGCCGAGGCCGTACCGGCCCGGGCCATGAGCGACGGGACACGATTGAGCGCAGTCATGCGCAACCCTTCGTCAGCCGCCTGTGAAGGATGACCTGTCGGATTCGGGCTGGCGAAGTTGCCCGGCCGCGTGTGCGGCTTCACCCCAAGGGCTGCTCGGCACGGTCATGGCGTGACCGTTCCGGCGACCCGTCGTGCTTGGGTCCTCCACTCCTGCCGATGCACTTCTGTCGACCGGTCATCCGGGCGGCGGCAGGACTCGGCGTCCGCCCGGACCGCCCCGCCGCTTGTGGCGGGGGCTTGTCGTCAGTCAGGGATCTTGGCTCACCGATGTCCGAAAATCCCAACGGAACCGGGGATTTGTGGGGTTACTCACCACTCACCCGTTCGGGTGGACACCCTGATGGCCGATCAGGAGTCAAGGCGGCCACAGGGCCCCGGACCAGCATCGGAGCCCTCAGTTCCGCTCGAAAAGCGCCGTTTTGACGCAACTCGGCGGGCCCGGAAGACCAACGGCCGCTACTCCGAACGGGGGTAACCCGTCTGGTGCGTTTCAACTCCGGCCCGGACCTCGCGCTCGGGGTGCGATCGGTCCGGGTCGGAGACGGGTCGCCTCAACTGTCGGAGAGCGGAGGCAGCGTGACGCGCGCCGTGCGGCGCTCCCCGTCCAGGACGCGCAGCGCCCGCGCGAGCGTCGGCGCGTGCAGCTCGCTCTCGCCGCGCTGGTGCATCAGTGTGAGCGCGTCGCGCAGCGCCGTCACCTTGCCCACCAGCGCCTGGGCCGCGCGCAGTCCACCGTAGGTGTCGCCGTGGCGGGCGGGGTTGATGCGGCCGAGCAGGTCGACCACGTCCAGGTAGCCGTCGATCAACTCGGCCTCGGCGCGGGTCAGGGCGGGCAGCGGCGGCAGTTCGGGCACCATCGGCGGCTCACCCCCGGCCCAGGGAGCCGGCCGAGCCCGTGCGGCCGGCGACGATCCCGTCCACCAGGCCGTACTCCACGGCCTCCCGGGCGGTGAGGAGCCTGTCCCGCTCGATGTCCGCGGTGACCTGCTCCGGCGTCCGCCCGGTGTGCCGGACGAGCATCGCCTCCAGCGTGGTCCGGGTCCGCGCCAGCTCGTCGGCCTGGACGGCGAGGTCGTCGGCCTGTCCCTCGACGGGCTCGGGCAGCGACGGCTGGCGGATCGTCATCCGAGCGCCCGGCAGCGCGAACCGCTTGCCCGGGGTGCCCGCCGCCAGCAGCACCGCGGCGGACGCGTCCGCCCGGCCCAGGCAGGTCGTCCCCACGTCGCAGGTGACGTACCGGATCGTGTCGTAGAGGGCCGTCATCGCGCTGAACGAGCCGCCGGGGGAGTTGATGTACAGCGAGATGTCCCGGTCCGGGGCCTGGTGCTCCAGGTGCATGACCTGGGCCATGACGTCGTTCGCCGACGTGTCGTCGACCGGTGTCCCCAGGAAGACGATCCGCTCCTCGAGCAGCTTCGAGTACGGATCCGTCGTCCGGTAGCCGGAACCCGTGCGTTCGCCGAACTCGGGCAGGACGTGGCGGGCGGACGGTCGGTGCATGGGTGCCCCCTCCTTCTGCGTCTGGCGCATCTGTAAAAAATGTACAGGACGTACGTCACGTTAGAATGGGGGTATGGCCTACGAGATTCCGGTGACGCAAGCCAGGGCTGAACTCGCCGACCTGATCAACCGCGTGGTGTACGGCGGTGAGCGCGTCGTCGTGACCCGGCACGGCAAGCCCCTGGTCGCCGTCGTCTCCGCCGCCGACCTGGAGCGACTCGACGAACTCGACAAGCCGTCGGAGGAGCCGGTGATCAGCTCGGTCACCGCCGTGCGCGAGATCGCGTCCGCTCCCCGCGAACAGCACCGCTTCGGGGTCACGGCGGAATACCGCGGCCCGAACCCGTCATAGCCCCGCCGCCGGCAGCCGCCGCGGCCGGCGGCCCGGCGTCCGCTGCCCGCGGCCTAATGTCCGCGGCCCGGTGCCCGCCGCCTGACGTCCGTTGCCCGGCGCCCTGAGCCGCGGTCTGACGCCTGCTGCCCGGTGCCCTGCGCCCGCGGCCTGGCGTTCCGCTGCCTGATGTCTGCTGTCCTGCGTCCCGCGGCCTGGCGTCCGCGGCCTGGCGTCCGCGGCCCGGGCGCCCGCTGCCGGATGTCCGCTGTCCGGCGTCCTGCGGCCTGCGCTTGCGCCCGCGGCCCGGTGCCCGCCCCCTGACCCCCGTTGCCCGGTGTCCGTCGCCTGGCGGCCTGCGCAGCCGCCCGCTGCCCGGTGCCCGCGGCCCTGCGCCCGCGGTCCTGCGCCCGCGGTCCTGCGCCCGCGGCCTGACGCCCGTCGCCCTGCGCCGCTGCCCGGCGTCCGCCGCCTGGCGTCCACTGCCCGCCGCCCGCCGCCCGTTGCCCGGTGTCCGCGTGTCCGTCGCCTGGCGCCTGGCGCCCGCGGTGGAGGCTGCCGGGGCGGCTCGGGGCACTCCGGGTGCGGCCCCGGGGGCGACGGCCTCCGCGCCGTATACGGTCCCGTTCCCGACCCGTTTCCGACCCCGTTCGCGACGGGCTGTGGGCTGTCGCATCGTCGGCGCGGGGGTGGATCCCCGCGGCGGCCTCGGGCCGGCCGCGGCGGCGAGAGCCGGGACGGCCGGGGGCGGGGCAGTCCCGTCGGCGGCTCCTCGGGCAGTGGTCCGGAGCCGAGCGGGGGATGGTTCGCCAACGCCGGTCCCGCCGGGCCGGGGCGTCGTGCGAGGGCCTGGGCGTCGACGGGCGTGTCGCTCCCGCCGACGGCGACCTGAATCGATCACAGCTTGGTTAACTTGCTCGAAATGCGGTCCAACTAGCCTGCCGATCCATGCCACCAGGGGCTTTCCCCCGTGGCCGCGGCAACCGGGCCCCGCACGGTCCGGAGCGAGGATGTGAGGTGGGACGTGCAACTGACCCCGCACGAGCAGGAGAGGCTGCTGATCCACGTGGCGGCGGACGTCGCAGAGAAGCGCCGGGCCCGCGGGCTGAAGCTCAACCACCCCGAGGCGGTGGCCCTCATCACGTCGCACATCCTCGAGGGCGCGCGTGACGGCCGCACGGTCGCCGAGCTCATGTCCTCCGGCCGCAAACTGCTCACCCGCGACGACGTCATGGAGGGCATCCCCGAGATGATCCACGACGTGCAGGTCGAGGCCACCTTCCCGGACGGCACCAAGCTCGTCACCGTCCACGACCCGATCGTCTGACGGGGGCAGGTCATGATTCCGGGAGAGATCCTCTTCGCCGAGGACGCGATCGTCTACAACGAGGGCCGGGAGGTCACCCGCCTCACCGTCCTCAACGCCGCCGACCGGCCCGTCCAGGTCGGTTCCCACTACCACTTCGCCGAGGCCAACCCCGGCCTGGAGTTCGACCGCCGGGCCGCCCGCGGCAAGCGGCTGAACGTCGCCGCCGGCACCGCCGTGCGCTTCGAACCCGGGATCCCCGTCGACGTCGAACTCGTCCCGCTGGCCGGCGCCCGTGTCGTGCCCGGGCTGCGCGGAGAGACCGGAGGTGCCCTCGATGCCTGAGATCTCGCGTCCCGCCTACGCCGACCTGTTCGGCCCGACGACCGGCGACCGCATCCGGCTCGCCGACACCGACCTGCTGATCGAGATCGAGGAGGAC
Organism: Streptomyces sp. NPDC037083; assembly: GCF_055606485.1. NCBI lineage: Bacteria > Bacillati > Actinomycetota > Actinomycetes > Kitasatosporales > Streptomycetaceae > Streptomyces > Streptomyces sp. NPDC037083. The sequence continues at coordinate 132,713 of NZ_JBVJSQ010000008.1, forward strand.
CGCTGCGGCGGCCCCGGACTCGCCGGCGAGGAGGCGGTGTTCGGCGGCGGCAAGGTCATCCGCGAGTCCATGGGGCAGTCGCGGGCCACGCGCGCCGACGGCACGCCCGACACCGTCATCACGGGTGCGGTCGTCGTCGACCACTGGGGTGTGGTCAAGGCCGACGTCGGCATCCGCGACGGGCGGATCACCGGCATCGGCAAGGCCGGCAACCCCGACACGATGGACGGGGTCCACCCGGACCTGGTGATCGGCCCGGAGACCGAGATCATCGCCGGCAACGGGCGGATCCTGACGGCCGGCGCGGTCGACGCGCACGTCCACTTCATCTGCCCGCAGATCGCCGACGAGGCGCTGTCCGCGGGCGTCACCACGCTCGTCGGCGGCGGCACCGGGCCGGCCGAGGGCTCGAAGGCGACCACCGTGACGCCGGGGCCCTGGCACCTCGCGCGCATGCTGGAGGCGATGGAGAGCTACCCGCTGAACATCGGGTTCCTGGGCAAGGGCAACACCGTCTCGCAGGACGCGATGCTGTCGCAGATCCGGGGCGGGGCGCTGGGGCTGAAGCTGCACGAGGACTGGGGCTCGACCCCGGCCGTCATCGACGCCTCGCTGACCGTCGCCGACCGGACCGGCATCCAGGTCGCCATCCACACGGACACCCTCAACGAGGCCGGGTTCGTGGGCGACACGCTCGCGGCGATCGCCGGACGCGGCATTCACGCCTACCACACCGAGGGTGCGGGGGGCGGGCACGCGCCCGACATCATGACCGTCGTCTCCGAGCCGCACGTGCTGCCGAGCTCGACGAACCCGACGCGCCCGTACACGGTGAACACCGCCGAGGAACACCTCGACATGCTGATGGTGTGCCACCACCTCAACCCGGCGGTGCCGGAGGACCTGGCGTTCGCCGAGTCCCGGATCCGGCCGTCGACGATCGGGGCCGAGGACGTCCTGCACGACCTCGGCGCCATCTCGATCATCTCCTCCGACGCCCAGGCCATGGGCCGGGTCGGCGAGGTCGTCCTGCGGACGTGGCAGACGGCGCACGTGATGAAGCGACGCAGGGGCGCGCTGCCGGGCGACGGCCGGGCCGACAACCAGCGCGTCCGGCGCTATGTCGCCAAGTACACGATCAACCCCGCGCTCGCGCAGGGGCTGGCCCGTGAGATCGGCTCGGTCGAGACGGGCAAGCTCGCCGACCTGGTGCTGTGGGAGCCGGCGTTCTTCGGTGTCAAGCCGCATCTCGTCATCAAGGGCGGGCAGATCGCGTACGCGCAGATGGGCGACGCCAACGCCTCGATCCCCACGCCGCAGCCGATCCTGCCGCGTCCGATGTACGGCGCGATGGGCCGGGCGCCCGCGTCGAACTCGTTCAACTTCGTGGCGCCGCTCGCGATCGAGGACGGCCTGCCGGAACGGCTGCAGCTCGGCAAGAAGTTCGTCGCCATCGACTCCACGCGCGGTGTGACCAAGGCGGACATGCGGGAGAACGACGCCCGCCCGCGCGTCCGGGTCGACCCCGACAGCTTCGCCGTGCACATCGACGGGGAGCTCGTCGAGGCGACTCCGGCCGCCGAACTGCCCATGGCCCAGCGCTACTTCCTGTTCTGAGGACATCGGTGTGACAAGGGCAGCACTTCTCGTCCTGGCCGACGGCCGCTTCCCCGCCGGAGGGCACGCGCACTCCGGCGGCGCGGAGGCGGCGGTGAAGGCGGGCCGGATCACCGGCGCGGCGAGCCTGGAGGCCTTCTGCCGGGGGAGGTTGCACACGACGGGGCTGGTGGCGGCCGCGCTGGCCGCCGCGGCGGCCGCCGGGGCCGATCCCGCGGAGCTGGACGCCGCGGCCGACGCCCGCACCCCGTCCCCGGCGCTGCGGGGCGCGGCGCGGCGGCTGGGCCGGCAACTGACCCGGGCCGTCCGCGCGGCCTGGCCGAGCACCGAACTGGACGCCCTGGCCCTGCGGTTCCCCAAGGGCGCCCATCAGCCGGTGGTCCTGGGACTGGCGGCACGAGCGGCCGGGCTCGGCGCGGAGGACGCCGCGTACTGCGCGGTGTACGAGAGCGTGAGCGGACCGGCCACCGCCGTGGTGCGGTTGCTGAGTCTCGACCCGTTCGAGGCGACGGCGGTGCTGGCCCGGCTGGCGCCCGAGCTGGACCGGGTGGTCGACCGGGCCGTGTCCTGCGGGACGGCCGTGCCGACGCAGGGCGTCGACGCGCTGCCGGCGGCGTCCGCGCCGCTGCTGGAGATCGGGGCGGAGGTGCATGCGGCCTGGCCGGTACGCCTGTTCGCCTCCTAGGGCCTCTCGTCGGGATCAGGCCGGGCTGATCCGGTCTGATCCCGACGAAAGACCCCGGACCCATCCGCGGCGCGGACCGCCGACGGCCGCGGCCGCCCCGGCCGCGGTCCCCTCCAGCGCCAGCCGCGCTTCCCCCCACCCGGGGCCCGCGGCGCCCCCAGAACCCCCGCTTCGGCCCTGAACGGGCCTCGTCCTCAAGCGCCGGACGGACAGTACAGTCCCGTCCCGGCTGAACAGGAGCCGTTGTGCACCTCGACCACACCCATGACGGACCCGCCGCCGTCAGCGCCGACGCCCGTCGGCCCGACGGCGCGCGGCGCGCCCTGCGGATCGGGCTCGGCGGGCCCGTCGGGTCCGGCAAGACCGCCACCGTGGCCGCTCTGTGCCGGGCCCTGCGTGACGAACTGTCCCTGGCTGTCGTCACCAACGACATCTACACCCGGGAGGACGCCGAGTTCCTGCTCCGTGAGGCCGTGCTGCCGCCCGAGCGGATCACAGCGGTCGAGACGGGCGCCTGCCCGCACACCGCGATCCGCGACGACATCTCCGCGAACCTCGAAGCCGTGGAGGACCTCGAGGAGGCCGTCGGGCCACTCGATCTCGTGCTCGTCGAGTCCGGTGGGGACAACCTCACCGCCACCTTCTCCAAGGGGCTCGTGGATGCACAGATCTTCGTCATCGACGTCGCCGGCGGGGACGACATCCCGCGCAAGGGCGGACCCGGTGTCACCACCGCCGACCTGCTCGTCGTCAACAAGACCGACCTCGCGCCCCACGTGGGCTCCGACCTCGCCCGCATGGCGGCCGACGCGAAGGCCCAGCGCGCCGAACTGCCCGTGATCTTCCAGTCGTTGCGCGGTGACGGCGGCGTCTCGGACGTCGCCGCCTGGGTGCGGGCGCAGCTCGCCGCCTGGACGGCGTGACATGAGCGGGGTGCGCGCCACCGCGCGGATCGAGGCGAGGAGCGACGGACGCGGAGGGACCGCGCTGCCCGTCCTCGAGAGCGACGGGCCGCTCGCCCTGCGGCGCACCAGGGGGGCCGGCGCCGAGGCCCGCGTCATGCTGGTCGGCGCGATGAGCGGCCCCCTCGGCGGTGACCGTTTCGCCGTCGAGGCGGACGTCGGCGGCGGCGCCCTGCTGCGGGTGGGATCGGCCGCCGCCACCATCGCGCTCCCCGGACAGGCGAAGGGCGACGCCCGCTACACGGTGCGCCTCACCGTCGCCGAGGGCGGCGAACTGCTGTGGCTGCCCGAGCCGTTGATCTCGGCGCAGGGCAGCGACCTGGTGGTCGCCACCCGGGTCGACCTCGATGCCGGGGCCCGGCTCGTGCTGCGCGAGGAGCAGGTGCTCGGGCGCGTGGGGGAGGAACCCGGGCGGCTCACCAGCCGGTTGGCCGTGCGGGTCGCGGGCCGGGTCGTCCTCGACCAGGAACTGGCCTGCGGTCCCGGCGCGCCCGGCGGCTGGGACGGCCCCGCCGTTCTCGCGGGACATCGCGCGGTCGGCCAAATCGTCGTCGTACGGCCGGAGTTCGCCGAGCAGGCGGTGGCGGCACGGACTATCGGGGAGCACGCCTGTGTCATGCCGCTGGCCGGCCCGGCCGCGCTGGTGACCGCCGTCGCGCCCGACGGGTTGCGCCTGCGCCGGGTGCTGGACGAGGCGCTCGCGGACCTCGCCATCCGGTGAGCGGTACTTTCTTTTCCGGTTATCGGATTGGCAAAGAAGGTCAACGACACCTTTTCTCAGGCACCTCACAGCCGCGAGGATCCCCATGCCGCCATAACCAGGTAGGGGGAGTTCCCACTTGAAGGACATACGACCGAACAAGCGCATCGCTGCGCTGGGCTCGGCGGGCGTACTCGTCACCGCGACCCTGATCGCCGGCGCCGTCGCGGCGCCGACGGCAGCCGCGAGCAGCGGGCGTCCGGGGCAGGACCGCGAGGCCAAGGGCGTCGCGATCGCTGCCGCACGCGCCGCCAAGGCGGGCGTCGACTGGCAGGACTGCCCCGCGGACTGGGGCCTGGAGAAGCCGATCAAGTGCGGCTGGGTCACCGTTCCGCTCGACTACGCCAAGCCGAACGGCAAGCAGATCAAGCTGGCCGTGGACCGCATCGGCAACACGGGCACGGCCAAGGAGCGCCAGGGCGCGCTCGTGTACAACCCCGGCGGCCCGGGCGGCTCGGGCCTGCGCTTCCCGCGCCGCGTCACCACCAAGGCCCCCCTGTGGGCCAACGTGTCCAAGGCCTACGACTTCGTGGGCTTCGACCCGCGCGGCGTCGGCCACTCCGCGCCCATCTCCTGCATCGACCCACAGGAGTTCGTCAAGGCGCCCAAGGCGGACCCGGTCCCGGACAACGAGGCCGACAAGCTCGCGCAGATCAAGCTCGTCCGCGAGTACGCGGACGGCTGCTACGAGCGCAGCGGCGAGATGCTGCCGCACATGACCACGCCGAACACCGTGCGCGACCTGGACGTCATCCGTGCCGCCCTCGGTGAGAAGAAGCTCAACTTCCTGGGCGTCTCCTACGGCACCTACATCGGCGCCGTGTACGGCACCATGTTCCCGGGCCACGTGCGTCGCATGATCGTCGACAGCGTGGTCAACCCCTCTCGCGAGAAGATCTGGTACGAGGCCAACCTCGACCAGGACGTCGCGTTCGAGGGCCGCTGGAAGAACTGGCAGGACTGGGTCGCCGCCAACGACGCGACCTTCCACCTCGGCACCACCCGCGCCGCCGTCCAGGACAAGTGGCTCCAGCTGCGCGCCACCGCGAAGAAGAACCCCATCGGTGGTCTCGTCGGCCCGGCCGAGCTGATCTCCTTCTTCCAGAGCGCCCCGTACTACGACTCCTCGTGGGTCCCGGTCGCGACCGTGTTCAGCAAGTACTTCGCCGGGGACACCCAGGCGCTCGTCGACGCGGCCGCCCCCGACATGACGGACACGGCCGGCAACATCTCCTCGGAGAACGGCGTCGCCGTCTACACGGCCGTCGAGTGCACGGACGCCAAGTGGCCCACCAGCTGGCGCAAGTGGAACAACGACAACACGCGGCTCAACAAGGACTACCCGTTCATGACCTGGGCCAACGCCTGGATGAACCTGCCGTGTGCCTTCTGGCCGGTCAAGCAGCAGACGCCGGTCGAGGTCAGGACCCACAAGGGACTGCCGCAGGTGCTCATCGTGCAGTCCGAGAACGACGCGGCCACCCCGTACGACGGAGCCGTCGAACTGCACAAGCGTTTCAAGGGTTCCCGTCTGATCACCGAGAAGGCCGCCGGCTCCCACGGCGTGACCGGACTGGTCAACACCTGCATCAACTCCCGTGTGGACTCCTACCTCCTCACCGGGAAGCTGGACCGGGCGGACGTGACCTGCGCGCCGCACGCCACGCCCAAGCCGTAACCACGGCCGACAGCGGATGAGGGGCGGCCGGAGTGATCCGGCCGCCCCTCGGGCTTTCTTGACGTGGCGTCAGCGCGCGGTCGCCGTCAACTCAGCGGAAGCTGCGGAAACCTGCGCTTCTTCTGCGCGGCCGCGGCCTTCTCCGCCTTCGCCGCGGCCTCCTCCGCCTTGGCGACGGCCGCGTACTGGTCCACGTACTCCTGCTCCGACAACGTCAGGATCGCGTACATGATCTCGTCGGTGATCGCCCGCAGCACCGCCTTCTCGTTCTCCATCCCCAGATAGCGGGAGAAGTCGAGCGGCTCGCCGAAGCGGATCACCACGGGGTGCAGGGTCGGGATCACCTTGCCGGGCGGCTGTGCCTCGAACGTCCCGATCATCGCGCAGGGAATGACGGGGACCCGGGCCTTCAGGGCCATCACCGCGACGCCGACCTTCCCCTTGTAGAGGCGGCCGTCGTGCGAGCGGGTGCCCTCCGGGTAGATGCCGAGCAACTCGTCCTTGGCGAGCACGCCCAGGCCCTCGCGGATCGCCGCCTGACCGGCCTCCTTGCCGGACCGGTCGACCGGGATCTGGCCGGCGCTGCGGAAGAAGGCCGCCGTCAGACGGCCCTTGAGGCCGGGCCCCGTGAAGTACTCGGCCTTCGCGAGGAAGGTGATGCGGCGCCTGAGGATCGCGGGCATCAGGAAGTGGTCCGAGAACGACAGGTGGTTGCCCGCGATGATGGCCGCTCCCGAGTCCGGCACATGCTCCAGACCCTCTATTCGGGGCCGGAAGAGCAGTCTCAGCAGCGGCCCCAACACCACGTACTTCAGGAGGTAGTAGAACAAAGAGAGTCGCTCCTCGTGTCCGGCGGATCGGCTCGCCGCCGTGTTCCAGCAGGTCAACCGGCATGGCGTGGGGTGTCAGTGTAGGGGCAGGCGGCGACGGCCGAAACCGTGCAGATCCGGCCCCCGGGCGGGCTCCCTGCGTCACAGCCGTACCACGACCAGGGCGGTGTCGTCGGTCGCGCCGCCGGCCGGCAGGAGCTCCCACAGGACCGCGTCGGCGAGGGTCTCGGGGTCGGCGGCGCGGTGCCGGTACAGGGCGTCGGCGAGACGGTTCACGCCCATGTCGATGTCCTCCCGCCGCCGCTCCACCAGTCCGTCCGTGTACAGCGCGAGGGTGGCGCCGTCGTCGTAGGTGGTGCACGCCTGGGGCCGGCGCACCGGGTCGGGGCGGGCGTCGAGCGGAGGGTCGGTGGCCCGGTCGAGGAACTCCACCCGCCCGTCGGCGTGCACGAGCACCGGCGGAGGGTGCCCGGCACTGCTGTACGTGATGGTGTGGTGGTCGCAGTCGATGAACGTGGTGACGGCGGTGGCCGATTCGGCGCCGTCCACGACGTGCGCGTACCGCCCGAGCACGTTCAGGGCCTCCGCCGGGCCCTCCGCCACCCTGGAGGCCGCGCTGAGCGCGCTGCGCAGCTGGCCCATCACCCCTGCGGCCTCCAGGCCGTGCCCGACGACGTCGCCGACCGACACGCCGATGCGGTTGCCGCCGACCAGGTCCACCAGGTCGTACCAGTCACCGCACACGTTGAGCGCGCCGACCGCCGGCCGGTAGCGCACGGCCGCCTGGCGATGTCCCACCTGGCGACGCGGCGGCAGCATCGCCTCCTGCAGGGCGAGCGCCACCTCGCGTTCCCGGGCGTGTGCCAGGCGCAGCCGTTCGTTGAGCTCCTGCAGCTCACGGGCTCGGGTGTACAGCTCGGCCTCCAGGACCCGGCTCCGGCTGCCGGCCTCCACGCTGCCCTCGTGGCCCGCCGAGCGTCCGCCGCGCGCCCGGATCAGCTCGGTGACCTCCTCGACGCGGTGCACCAGCAGCACGACCGACCCGTCGGGACCGTGGACCGGCGCGTTGACCGGGCTCCAGTAGCGTTCGTCCCATTCGCCGGGGCGCTCGACCGACTCCACGTCGTAGCGCTGCAGTGCCATGGCGTCCCGCTCACCGGTGGCCAGCACCCGCAGCAGCGAGGCCTCCAGGTTGCGCATGCCGCTGGCGGACCCGTCGTGGGGGTTGTCGGGGAAGACCTCGAAGACATGCCGGCCGACCAGCTGTTCGCGGGTGCGGCCCGTCACGCGCAGGAAGTCCGCGTTGGCGTCCGCGTACACCAGCTCCGGCGTCAGCAGCGCCACCATGCCGGGCAGCGCCTGGAACACCGCCGCGTAGTCGATCGCCGTGTCGTTCATGGCTCGCGCCCCATCCGCCGGTTTTGCGTAATTTTCTCATGTGAAGTGACGTATGGGGCCCGTCGCTCACACGTCCGGGCCCGTGAGCGGCTGCTCGGCCCAGATGACCTTGCCCTCCGGCAGGAAACGGGTGCCCCACCGCTGGGTCACCTGGGACACCAGCAGCAGCCCGCGGCCGCCCTCGTCGGTGGCCCGCGGATGGCGCAGGTGGGGGGCGGTGGCGCCGCCGTCGAAGACCTCGCAGATCAGGGTGCGCTCGCGGATCAGCCGCAGCCGGATCGGCCCGGCGGCGTACCGGATGGCGTTGGTGACCAGCTCGCTGACGACCAGCTCGGTGGTGAACGACAGCTCCGTGAGCCCCCACTCCGCCAGCCGGCGCCCCGCGGTCTTGCGGGCCTCGGCGACCGCCGCCGGGTCGACCGGCAGCTCCCAGTCGGCCACCCGGTCCGCGCTCAGGCGGTGGGTGCGGGCCATCAACAGGGCCACGTCGTCGAAGGGGTGCACCGGGACGAGGGAGTCGATCACGGCGCGGCAGCGCAGGTCGAGGGTGCTCGCCGCCGGCTGCGCCAGGGCCTGCCGCAGCCGCTCCCGGTCGCTGTCCAGCGCCCACCGCTCGCCGCGGGCCAGCAGCCCGTCCGTGTGCAGCGCCAGCGTGCTGCCCTCCGGCAGGACCACCTCGGCCGACTCGAACGGCCGCCCGCCCGCGCCGAGCGGCGGCCCCTGGGGCAGATCGACGAAGGTGACGGCGCCGTCGGGCAGCACGACCGCCGGGGCGGGATGCCCCGCCGATGCCATCACGCACCGCCCGTCGACGGGGTCGTAGACGGCGTACACGCACGCCGAGCCGACGGCGGGCGTGCCCTCGGCCCGCGGCGGTGCACCGGCCGCCGGGCTCTCCTCGTGGTCCATGCGGGCCACCTGGTCGTCGAGGTGCGCGAGGATCTCCGCGGGCGGCAGGTCCAGGGCCGCCAGGGTGCGCACCGCGGTCCGCACCCGCCCCATGGCCGCGGCGGCGTCGATGCCGTGCCCGGGCACCTCGCCGACGACCAGGGCCACCCGGGCGCCGGACAGCGGGATCAGGTCGTACCAGTCCCCGCCGAGGCCGGTCAGCTCGTCGGCCGGCCGGTAGCAGGCGGCCACCTCGACCGCGTCCTGCTCGGGCAGCCGGCGCGGGAGCAGGTTGCGCTGGAGTACGAGGGCCGCGTCGCGCTCCCGGGTGTAGCGGCGGGCGTTGTCGAGGCAGACGGCGGCCCGCGACACGAGGTCCTCGGCCAGGGCCAGGTCGTCCCGGTCGAAGGGCTCGTGCCGGTCGCCCCGCAGGAACGTGGTGACGCCCAGGGTCGTGCCGCGCGCCCGGACCGGCACGATCAGGACACTGGGCCGCCCGGACGCCGCGGACAGGGGCCCGAGCCAGTCCCCGGCGTCGCGCTCCAGCCGCTCGGCCCGCCAGGGCCGCCCGGTGACCAGACAGCGCACCGGAGGCGACTCGCTCCGGTGGACGACCACGGGCGGTTCCTCCCCGCCCGCGCCCTCGCTCCTGGGACGGTCGGCGGACCGCCGGCCCGCCCGGCGCAGGACGACGGAGCCCACGCCCTCCGCCGACGGCCCCGCGGCGGGCTCGGCGCCCCGCAGCACCGTCTCCAGCAGGTCGACGGTGACGGCGTCGGCGAACTCCGGCACGGCCACGTCGGCCAGCTCCTGCGCCGTCCCGGCGATGTCCAGGCCGCTGCCGATACGCCGGCCGGCGCGGTCGAGCAGGGCGAGCCGCTGCCGGGCGCGGTGGCGGTCGGTGATGTCGACGACCGTGTAGTAGACGCCCATCGGACGGCCGCGGTCGTCGTCCAGCCGCGTGAAGGACAGCATGTGCGCCGTCTCCCGGTGGGGCGTGGCCCGTACATGCCCCAGATGTTCGTATCCGACGACGGGCTCCCCGCTCTCCAGCACCCGCCGCATCTGCGCCTCGACCGCCTCGGAGTCGAACCCGGGCTGGACGTCGGCCATCCGCAGCCCCAGCCGGCTCTCGGGCGGGCCGCCGCCGAACCTGGCCAGGGCCGCGTTGGACCACACGTAACGCAGGTCCGTGTCCACGATCGCTATGCCGATCGGGGCGCCGCCGACCATCCGCTCCAGGACCGAGCGGCTCATGTTCCAGCCGGGCGCGTCGCCCATCTCGTTCAGCATGACCAGCCAGCGCGCCCGGCCGCCGGGCTCGTCGGCCGAGGTGATCCGGGCCATCACCGGGACCGGCCCGCCGTCCTTGCGACGGGCCGACAGCAGCCCGGCCCACCCGCCCTCCTGACGGCAGCGCCGCAGGACCTCCGGGAGCCGGGCGGCGTCCCCGGCGGCGAGCAGCCCGGCCATGTCCCTGCCCACCGCCTCGGCGGCCCGGTAGCCCAGCAGGCGCTCGGCGTCGCCGGTCCAGCTCGTCACCACTCCCCGCGCGTCCAGGAGCAGGGGAGCGGTGTCCGCCACGTCGAACCGCCGACGGGCAACGTCGTCCTCGTCGTGTGTGCCCACGGTCGACCTCTCTGTCGCTGAGAGTGGTCTACCACCTCCTGCCTCAATCCTCACCCTGCCCGTACGGCAGCGGCCGGGCCACCCGGGCGCCCCGCGCTCCGCACGGCCCTTCAGACCCCCTGCGCCAGCACCTTCTCCAGTGAGGCCAGGGCCGAGGCCAGTTCCTCGCCGGTGATCGTCAGCGGCGGCGCCAGCCGGATGGTCGAGCCATGGGTGTCCTTGACCAGCACGCCCTCCCGCATGAGGCGCTCGCTCACCTCGCGGCCCGTGCCGAGCGCCGGGTCGACGTCGACGCCCGCCCACAGCCCGCGCGAGCGGAATCCGACGACGCCCTTGCCGACCAGCCCGCTCAGTCCGTCCCGCAAGGCCACGCCCAGCTCGGCGGCCCGGCGCTGGAACTCACCCGTCTCCAGCAGCTCCACCACAGCCGTGCCGACCGCGGCGGCCAGCGGGTTGCCGCCGAAGGTCGAGCCGTGCTCGCCGGGGCGCAGCACCGACAGCACCTCCCGCCGGGCCACCACCGCCGACACCGGCACGATGCCGCCGCCCAGCGCCTTGCCGAGCAGCAGCACGTCGGGCACGACCCCGTCGTGCTCCACCGCCAGCGTCCGCCCGGTGCGGCCGAGGCCGGACTGGATCTCGTCCGCGACGAAGAGGCAGTTCGCCCGCCTGGTCAGCTCCCGCACCCCGGCGAGGTAGCCGTCGTCGGGAATGATCACGCCGGCCTCGCCCTGGATGGGCTCGATCAGCACCGCCGCCGTCGTCTCGTCGACCGCCGCCTCCAGCGCGGCCAGGTCGTTGTACGGCACCACCCGGAAGCCCGGCGTGAACGGCCCGAAGCCGGCCCGGGCCGTCTCGTCCGTCGAGAAGCTCACGATGGTCGTGGTGCGGCCGTGGAAGTTCTCCGCGGCGACCACGATCGTCGCCCGGTCGGCGGGTACGCCCTTCACCTCGTACGCCCACTTGCGGACCACCTTGACGGCGCTCTCGACCGCCTCCGCGCCCGTGTTCATCGGCAGGACCATGTCCAGGCCGGTCAGCCCCGCGAGCCGCTCGGCGAACTCGGCGAGGCGGTCGTTGTGGAAGGCGCGGGAGGTGAGCGTGAGGCGGTCCAGCTGGCGGTGCGCCGCCTCGATCAGCAGGGGATGGCGGTGGCCGAAGTTGAGGGCCGAGTACCCGGCCAGCATGTCGAGGTAGCGGCGGCCCTCGACGTCCTCCACCCAGGTGCCCTCGGCACGCGCGACGACCACGGGCAGCGGATGGTAGTTGTGCGCGAGCACGGGTTCCTCGGCGCTGATCAGGTCGGCGGAGGAACGCGTGGGGACTGCGGGAGCGGTCATGAACGGATCTCCTGGGTGCAGCACTTGATGCCGCCGCCGGCCTTCTGGAACTCCGAGAGGTCGACGGGGACGGGGACATAGCCGCGCTCGTCCAGCCGGGCGGCGAGGGCCTCGGCCCGGGGCGCGATGAAGACGTGACGGCCGTCGGAGACCGAGTTCAGACCGAAGGCCATGGCGTCGTCGCGGGTGGCGAGCACCGCGTCCGGGTACAGCCGGGCGAGCACCTCGCGGCTGCCCGGTGAGAAGGCCTCCGGGTAGTAGGCGACGTTGTCGTCGTCCAGGACGAACAGCGCCGTGTCCAGGTGGTAGAAGTGCGGGTCCACTAGCGTCAGGCTGATCACCGGGTGGCCGAAGAACTCCTGCACCTCCCGGTGCGCCTCACGGGTCGTGCGGAATCCGGTGCCGGCCAGCACGTAGCGGCCCGTCCACACCAGGTCGCCCTCGCCCTCGCAGACGGACTCGGGCCGGTGGACGTCGTAGCCCGCCGCCTTGAACCAGGTGTCGTAGTGGACGGACTCGGGCCGCCGTTCGGGCGCGTGGAAGAGGGAGCCGAAGACCCGGCCCGCCACCACGACCGCCGAGTTGGCGGCGAACACCATGTCCGGCAGCCCGGGGGCGGGCTCCACGGTGTCCACGGTGTGGCCGTGGGCGCGGTAGGCGCGGATCAGCGTCTGCCACTGCTCCTGGGCGAGGTCGACGTCGACGGGGGTGTCGGGATGCATCCAGGGGTTGATGGCGTACTGCACGGCGAAATGTCTGGGTTCACAGACGAGGAAGCGCCGAGGGCGCCGCACACGGCTATCGGACACAGAGGGGTTCCTCCGTTTTCCTGCGGTGTCGACTGAGGGTTGACACCACGGTAGGAACTGACGGGGGCGCGCCACAAGAAATGAGCGTTGCGTGTTCGCGCAGGAACCGTGCGTGATTCGCCTGGTCCACGCAGGTTCGGTGCGTGTTCGCCGGCCTATTCGGGGGCAGGCTGCGTCGCACCCGCCTCGGGGCTCTCCGGCAGCAGGTGCGACAGCACCATCACGCTGATCGTCTTCCGGATGAACGGCTCGGCCCGGATCCGTTCCAGCACGTTCTCGAAGTGCTCCACGTCCCGCGCCCGCACATGCAGCAGCGCGTCCGCCCCGCCCGTCACCGTCATCGCCGCGGTGATCTCCGGATGGTTGCGCACCACCTCCGCGAGACGCCGGGGCGGAGCGGCGCCCTCGCAGTACACCTCCACGTACGCCTCCGTCCGCCAGCCCAGCGCCGACGGTTCCACGGTGGCCGTGAACCCCGTGATCACTCCGGTCTCCCGCAGCCGGTCCACCCGGCGCTTGACGGCCGTCGAGGACAGTCCGACGGCCGTGCCGATCTCGGCGAAGCTCGTCCTGGCGTTCGCCATCAGAGCCGTGATGATCTTCCGGTCGAGCTCGTCGAACGAGGCGGGCGCGCTGTTCATGCGGGCACTGTATCCAGCACGAACGTCCACACCCCGGTACATGTCCAGCCGCGCGGATCGCCCCTACACTCCACCTTCATGCTGCGCGCCCTCGCCGTCGACGACGAACGCCCCTCGCTGGAAGAGCTGCTCTACCTGCTCACGGCGGATCCCCGCATCGGCAGCGTGGAGGGCGCCGGCGACGCGACCGAGGCGCTGCGCCGCATCAACCGCGCCCTGGAGTCCGGACCGCAGGGTCCCGAGGCCATCGACGTCGTGTTCCTCGACATCCAGATGCCCGGCCTCGACGGCCTCGACCTCGCCCGCCTCCTCACCGGCTTCGCGCGGCCGCCCCTGGTCGTCTTCGTCACCGCCCACGAGGACTTCGCCGTCCAGGCCTTCGATCTCAAGGCCGTCGACTACGTCCTCAAGCCCGTCCGCAAGGAGCGCCTCGCCGAGGCCGTGCGCCGTGCCGCCGAACTGCGCGGCGCCGCCCCGCACATCCCCGTGCACGAGCCCGACCCCGACCACATACCCGTCGAACTCGGCGGCGTGACACGGTTCGTGGCCGTCGACGACATCACCCACGTCGAGGCCCAGGGAGACTACGCCCGCCTGCACACCGACCGCGGCAGCCACCTCGTGCGCATCCCGCTGTCCACCCTGGAGGAGCGCTGGCGCGCCCGCGGCTTCGTCCGCATCCACCGCCGCCACCTCGTCGCCCTGCGCCACATCGGCGAACTGCGCCTGGACGCGGGCACGGTGAGCGTTCTGGTGGGCGGCGAGGAGTTGCAGGTCAGCCGTCGCCACGCCCGTGAACTGCGGGACCTGCTGATGAGGAGGGCCTGACCGTGCCGAACCAGGACCCCGTGGAGCGGCGCGTCGTCGTCACCGGGCCCGCCCGCCGCACCCCGCCCCACGCCAGGCTTCGCTCACGGGGGCGGTACCCCCACGCCTCCGGCTACTACCGGCCGCGCACCGAGATCGACGAGCAGACCACCCTCGGCCACACCTACGTCCGCTCCCTGATGCGCTCCCAACTGCGCGCCGCTCTCACGGTGTTCGCCGTCCTCTCGCTCCTGGTCGGCCCGCTGCCCCTGCTGTTCGCGGCGATCCCCGACGCCCACCGGCTGGAATGGGCGGTCCTCGGCTTCTGCCTCTACGCCCCGCTCGTCCTGCTCGCCCGCTGGTACGTGCGCCGCGCCGAACGCAACGAGCGGGACTTCGTGCGGCTGGTCGAGGACCGGTGAACCCGACGTTCGCCGTCCCGGCCGTCGCCCTGGTCGTCGTCGCGACCGTGCTCGTCGGCGCCTTCGGCCTGCGCATCTCCCGGACCACCTCCGACTTCTACGTCGCCTCCCGCACCGTCGGCCCCCGCCTCAACGCGGCCGCCATCAGCGGCGAGTACCTCTCCGCCGCCTCCTTCCTCGGCATCGCCGGCCTCGTCCTGGTCCAGGGTCCGGACATGCTCTGGTACCCGGTCGGCTACACCGCCGGCTATCTGGTCCTGCTCCTGTTCGTCGCCGCCCCGCTGCGCCGCTCCGGCGCCTACACCCTCCCCGACTTCGCCGAGGCCCGCCTCGCCTCCCAGGCGGTCAGGCGGCTCGCGGGCGCTTTCGTGGTCGGTGTGGGCTGGCTCTACCTCATCCCCCAACTCCAGGGCGCGGGACTGACGTTGACCGTGCTGACCGGCGCCCCCGGCTCGCTCGGCGGACTGATCGTCGCCGTGGTCGTCACCGCGACCGTCGCCGCGGGCGGCATGCGCAGCATCACCTTCGTGCAGGCCTTCCAGTACTGGCTCAAGCTCACCGCGCTCCTCGTCCCCGCCCTGTTCCTGATCCTCGCCTGGCAGGGCGACGGAGCCCCCCGCGACGCCTTCGGGGAACCACCCGCCTTCCGCGACCAGCGGGTCGTCCGGGTCGACGACACCGTGGACCTCAGACTGGACGGGCCGCTGACCGTGACGGTGGACGGCACGGTCGACGGCCGCCCGCACCAGGACGCCGTCGTGCACCTCACCGCCGGCACCCACCACATCGAACGGGGCACCCGTCTCACCTTCGCCGAGGGCGCCGAGGTCCCCACCGCCGAGCACGGCGGCCACGGCGGCATGTCGACCTCCCTCGCCGCCGGCCGCGAGGAACGCCCCCTGTACGCGACGTACGGGCTGATCCTCGCCACGTTCCTGGGCACCATGGGCCTGCCGCACGTGGTCGTGCGCTTCTACACCAGCCCGCACGGGGTCGCCGCCCGCCGCACCACGGTCGCCGTCCTCGCGCTGATTGGCGCCTTCTACCTCCTGCCGCCCGTCTACGGCGCCCTCGGCCGTCTCTACACCCCCGAACTCGCCCTGGGCGGCGACGCGGACGCCGCCGTCCTGCTGCTGCCCGACCGGATGATCGGCGGCCTCGGCGGCGACCTGCTGGGCGCGCTGGTCGCCGGGGGCGCCTTCGCCGCGTTCCTGTCCACGGCGTCCGGTCTGACGATGGCCGTGGCCGGCGTGCTCACCCAGGACGTCCTGCCCAACCGGGGCGTACGGCACTTCCGTCTCGGCACCGGGCTGGCCATGGCCGCGCCCCTCGCCGCGAGTCTCCTGGTGGGCGGGCTGCCGGTGGCCGACGCGGTCGGGCTTGCCTTCGCGGTGTCGGCGTCCTCCTTCTGCCCGCTGCTGGTGCTGGGCATCTGGTGGCGCCGGCTGACCCCGCCCGGCGCGGCCGCCGGGATGCTGGTGGGCGGCGGGTCGGCGTTCGTCGCGGTCGCCGCGACCATGGCGGGCCTGCCCGGCGCGGGCGCGCTGCACGCCCTGCTCGCCTGGCCCGCGCTGTGGTCCGTGCCGCTGGGCTTCCTCACCATGATCCTGGTGTCCCTGGCCACCCCGGGCCGTGTCCCGGCCGGCACGGCGGCGATCCTGGCCCGCTTCCACCTGCCGGAGGAGTTGCGCACGGAGGAGCTGCGGGCGGCGGAGGCCCGGGCATGAGCGGCTTCCTCGCGGGCGTCTGCATCGCGATCCTCCCGTTCCTCGCGGCGGGTTTCTGGCTGGGCCGGCGCACCGCCCGCCCGCGGAGCCTGGGCGGCCTGGGCACCCCCGTCGAGCACGCCACCTTCCAGACCCTGCACACCGCCTCCCTCGCCGCACCCCCGCTCAGGGCGGGCCTCACGGAGGAGACGGCCCGCCGGTCGGCCCGCAGACTGCGCACCCTGCTCGGCACGGACGCCCTGTGCCTGACCGACCAGAAGGAGGTGCTGGCCTGGGACGGAGTGGGGTCGCATCACCGCACCGAGATCATGGAGCGACTGGCCGGCCCCCTGGAGAGCGGCCGGGGGGAGGCCTTCCGCCTCACCTGCGAGCAGGCCGACTGTCCCGTCCGCTGGGCCGTGGTCGCCCCCCTCACCGTCGACGACCGGGTGCACGGCGCCCTGGTGGCGTGCGCGCCCCGCGAGTCGGCGGTCCTGGTCCGGGCGGCGGGGGAGGTGGCCCGCTGGGTCAGCGTCCAGCTGGAGCTGGCCGACCTCGACCAGTCCCGCACGAGACTCATCGAGGCGGAGATCAAGGCGCTGCGCGCCCAGATCTCCCCGCACTTCGTCTTCAACTCGCTCGCCGTGATCGCCTCGTTCGTGCGCACCGACCCCGAACGCGCCCGGGAACTGCTCCTGGAGTTCGCCGACTTCACCCGCTACTCGTTCCGCAGGCACGGCGACTTCACCACCCTGGCCGACGAACTGCACGCCATCGACCACTACCTGGCCCTGGTCCGGGCCCGCTTCGGCGACCGCCTCGCCGTCACCCTCCAGATAGCCCCCGAGGTCCTGCCGGTGGCGCTGCCCTTCCTCTGCCTGCAGCCGCTCGTGGAGAACGCCGTCAAGCACGGACTGGAGGGCAAGGCCGACACATGCCGTATCCGGATCACCGCGCAGGACTCCGGCGCCGAGGCCCTGGTCGTCATCGAGGACGACGGCGCGGGCATGGACCCGGTCGTCCTGCGCCGCATCCTGGCCGGCGAGGTCAGCCCGTCCGGCGGCATCGGCCTGTCCAACGTCGACGACCGGCTGCGCCAGGTCTACGGCGACGACTACGGCCTCGTCATCGAAACCGCCCTCGGAGCGGGCATGAAGATCACCGCCCGGCTGCCGAAGTACCAGCCGGGCGTGCACTCCGCGGGCCCCCTCGGCCCGGGCTGATCAGCCGGTCCGCATCACGACCAGGGCGAGCGTGATCAGCCCGAGCACGACCCAGCCGAACCACAGCCAGCCGTTGCTGCCGAGCGCCACCGTGTAGGCGGTCACCATGACGAGCCCGCCGACGGTGAGCACCCCCATGGTCTTCGTGGAACTGTCCGTGGTACCGGCCATCGCGACACCCTCCTCAGGGCCGCCCTCCGCAGGGCGCGTCCCCCTCCATGGTGCCCCGGGTTCAGTGCCCGCGTGCGTCGAGCGACGCAAGATAGGCGTTGTACGCCTCCAGCTCCTGGTCCCCGTCCCGGTCCGCGGCCCGGTCCTTGCGCCTGGCCTGCCGCTGCTCGGAGCCGTACCACTGGAACAGCAGCGCGATGAGCACCAGCACGGACGGGATCTCGCTGAACGCCCAGGCGATGCCGCCGGCCGCGTTCTGGTCGGACAGCGCGTCGATGCCGAGCGAGGCGGGCGGGTTCTCGAACGTCCCGACCATCGGCTGCGACGCCATCATCAGCGCGATGCCGAAGAACGCGTGGAAGGGCATGCCCGCGAACAGCTCCAGCATCCGCATCAGGTACCCCGGCCGGTTCGGACCCGGATCCACGCCGATGATCGGCCAGAAGAACACCACGCCGACGGCGAGGAAGTGCACCATCATCGCCAGGTGCCCCGCCTTCGACCCCATGAGGAAGTCGAACAGGGGCGTGAAGTACAGCGCGTACAGACTCGCGATGAACAGCGGGATCGTGAACGCGGGATGGGTGACGATCCGCATGTAACGGCTGTGCAGAAGCATCAGCAGCAGCTCGCGCGGCCCCTTGCGGCCCCGGCCGGCGGCCGGCAGCGCGCGCAGCGCCAGCGTCATGGGGGCGCCGAGCAGGATCAGGATCGGCGACAGCATGCTGATCACCATGTGCTGCACCATGTGCACGCTGAACATGACCATCCCGTAGTCGTTCAGCCCGGTGCACATCACCAGCATGACGGTCAGCACGCCGACGGCGAACGACACCGTCCGCCCGGCCGACCACGCGTCCCCGCGCCGCCGCAGCCGCAGGACGCCCCACCCGTACAGGCCGAGCGCCACCAGACAGCCGACGAGGAAGAACGGGTCCGCCGACCACTGAAGACCCCGTCCCAGCGTGAACGGCGGCAGATCCATCGTCATGCCGTGCCCGCTGTGATCCATTGCGCCGGCTCCTGATTCGTGGGGGGTTGTACGGTTCTTGCCGCCCCAAGAGTAGAACCGCCCCCGGCGATCTCTGTCACCGGGGGCGGCTGGAGTCGTGGCTCTCCTACAGCACGGTCTCCGCTTCCGCGTACCGCTCCGCGGGAACCGTCTTCAGCGTCTCCACGGCCTCCGCGAGCGGCACCATCACGATGTCCGTGCCGCGCAGGGCCGTCATCCGGCCGAACTCGCCCCGGTGCACGGCCTCCACCGCGTGCCAGCCGAACCGGGTGGCCAGCACACGGTCGTAGGCGGTCGGCGTGCCGCCGCGCTGCACATGCCCCAGGATGACCGGCCGGGCCTCCTTGCCGAGCCGGGACTCCAGCTCGATGGACAGCTGGCGGGCGATCCCGGCGAACCGCTCGTGCCCGTAGATGTCCTTGCCGCCCTCGTCGAAGGCCATGCCGCCGGGCGCGGGCTTGGCGCCTTCCGCGGCGACGACGATCGCGAACCGCTTGCCCGCCTCGAACCGCTCGCCGACCCGCCGGGCCAGCTCCTCGATGTCGAACGGCCGCTCCGGCACGACGATGGCGTGGGCGCCCGCCGCCATGCCGGAGTGCAGCGCTATCCAGCCGGTGTGCCGCCCCATGACCTCGACGACCAGCACCCGCTGGTGCGACTCGGCGGTGGTCTTCAGCCGGTCCAGCGCCTCGGTCGCGACGCCGACGGCCGTGTCGAAGCCGAAGGTGACGTCGGTGACGGCGATGTCGTTGTCGATGGTCTTGGGCACGCCGACGATCGGCAGCCCGCTGTCGGACATCAGCCGTGCGGCCTTGAGGGTGCCCTCACCGCCGATCGGGATGATCGCGTCGAGGCCGAGCTCCTCGACATGGCCCCGGGCCCGCTCCACGCCGTCGCGCAGATGCGAGGGCTGGACGCGGGAGGAGCCGAGGATCGTGCCGCCGCGGGCGAGGATGCCGCCCACCGCGTCGAGGTCGAGCTTGAGGTAGTCGCACTCCAGGAGGCCCTTCCAGCCGTCCCGGAAGCCGATGACCTCGTCGCCGTGGTCGGCGACGGCACGGTGCACGACGGACCGGATGACGGCGTTCAGGCCGGGGCAGTCGCCGCCGGACGTGAGGACACCAATGCGCATAGCCCGAAACAACCTTCTTCACGAGGGCCGGTCCGGACCACGTTGTCCGGCTCGAATCCCCGCCACCCTAGCGTCAGGAGGGGGCGGGGCCGAAGCACGCGTCCGCCTGCTGGACGTGCCTGCTCACCTGTGCGGATGCAGCGTCAGACGGGCTGCTGACGGTGCCCTGAAAATCAGGTGAACACACAGGTCACGCAGGCTGCTGAGCGGCGGCGATGCGCTCGCCGCGCAGCGCCTCGTACCAGCGGTCGTCGATCGGCGGCAGCGCGTTCACGTCGAGCGCCAGCTTCAGCAGCAGGTCCGCGATCAGCGGGTTGCGCGCGAGCACCGGGCCGTGCATGTACGTGCCGAACACGGTGTCGTTGTACGCGCCCTCGGTGCCGTCGCCGGTGCCGTTGCCCCGGCCGAGCTGCACACGGGCCAGCGGGCGGGCGGTCGGCCCGAGATGGGTGACGCCCTGGTGGTTCTCGAAGCCGGTCAGCTGCGGCAGACCGAGCCGCGGGTCGATGTCCCCGAGGACGTCGCCGACGCACCGCTCGCCCTCGCCGCGTGTCGTCGTCACGTCCAGCAGGCCCAGACCGGGCTCGCGCTGGCCGAGGTCGTTGACGAACTCGTGGCCCAGGATCTGGTAGCCGGCGCAGACCGCGAACACGATCGCCCCGTTGTTCACCGCCTGGTACAGGTGGGCGTCCCGGCGCAGCCGCTCCGCCGCGAGCCGCTGCGGACGGTCCTCGCCACCGCCGATGAGGTAGATGTCGCCGGAGGTCGGGATCGGCTGGTCGCTGCGCACGTCGAGCCGGGCCACGTCGAGCCCGCGCTGCCGTGCCCGGCGCTCGACGACGAGGGCGTTGCCCTGGTCGCCGTAGGTGCTCAGCAGGTCCGGGTAGATCCACACCAGCCGCAGTTGGTTGTCGCTCATGGAATCGTCCTTCGGGGGTCAGTTGCCGACGCGGCGGCGCAGGTCCTGGAACGCGGTGTAGTTCGCGATGACCTCGATCCGGCCCGGCGGCGCCTGCTGCACGGCCTGGTCGAGGTTCTCGCACACCTGGAAGTGCTGGTTGGCGACTTCCAGACGCACCGCCAGGTCCAGCTTCCGGTCGCCGACGACGAAGATCGGGTGGCCGGTCAGCCGCGTGTAGTCGACGTCCCACAGCCAGGAGGTGTCGGTGCCGTCGGCGCCGCGCGCGTTCACCGAGAGGATCACGGGGGTGGGCGGAGGGTCGATCAGGCTGAACGTCTCGAGCCAGCCCGCCGGGTTCTTCGCGAGCAGCAGCCGCAGGTCACGGCCCTGGAACTGGACGACGTCGTAGCGTCCGGCGACGGCCTGCACCTGGTACATCCGCTCCAGCGCCACCTGGGGCGGCACCCCGAACACGGCGGCCACGGCGGCGGAGGAGGCGGCGTTGGCCTTGTTGGCGCGACCCGGCAGCTGCAGGTGGATGGGCCAGGCCGAGCCGTGCGGGTCGAGGACGTGGTCGCCGCTGAGCGCCCAGCTCGGCGTCGGACGGCGGAAGCCGCACTCGCCGCAGAACCAGTCGTCCCCGGGGCGCTGCATGACGCCGCCGCAGGACGGGCACGACCAGGCGTCGTCCTTCCACATCTGTCCGGCGGCGACCCAGATCACGTTGGGGGAGGAGGAGGCGGCCCACACGACCAGCGGGTCGTCGGCGTTGGCGACGACGACGGCCTTGGAACCGGCCAGCCCCTCACGCCAGTTCTCCGCGAGCATGCGGGTCTCGGCCGCGCGGTCCAGCTGGTCGCGGGAGAGGTTGAGCAGCGCGATGCACTTGGGGGCGGTGTCCCGGGCCACGCCCGCGAGGTACTTCTCGTCGACCTCGATCACGCCGTAGCGGGCCTCGGAGCCGCCCGCGAGGGCCGAGGTGATGCCGGCCGGCATGTTCGCGCCGAGCGCGTTGGACACGACCGGCCCGGCGGCGCGCAGGGCCTCGGCGATCAGCCGGGTGGTGGTGGTCTTGCCGTTGGTCGCCGAGACGAGGACGACGTCCAGGTTCTGGGCGAGCCGGGCGAGGAGGTCCGGGTCGAGTTTGAGCGCCACCCGGCCGCCGATCACCGAACCGCTGCCGCGCCCCGCGGCGCGCGACGCCGCCGCGACCGCCTTGCCGGCGGTCACGGCGATCTTGGCCCGCGGCGTGAGCGGGTCCGAGTTGCCTGCCATCAGTTCTCGATCCTCCTTGCGTACGCGCCGCGCCTCTGCCGTACGGCAACGTGGTAGGTGGTCAGCCTATCGAGATCCATTCGCACTCCCGAATCCCGGGACCGCCTCCCGCCCGTGGACGGCATGCGCGTGTCACGAAGGACCGTACCCTTGCCGCCATGCGACACGGCTCCATCCCGGGCGCCCACGGGCGCGTTCGGCCTCTCACCCTGCTCGGCGACCCCGTCCTGCACACGCCTTGCGAGGACGTCACGGACTTCGGTCCCGAACTCGCCCGCCTCGTGGAGGACATGTTCGCCACGATGTACGCGGCCCGGGGGGTCGGCCTGGCGGCCAACCAGGTCGGCGTGGGGCTGCGGGTGTTCGTCTACGACTGTCCCGACGACGAGGACGTCCGTCACCTGGGCCATGTGGTGAACCCGGGGCCGGTGGCGACGGACGGCATCGTGCTGCGGGGCCCGGAGGGCTGTCTGTCCCTTCCGGGCCTCGAGGCGGGGACGGAGCGCTACGACGAGGCGGTGGTCGAGGGCTTCACCGCGACCGGGGAGCCGGTCACCGTGCGAGGCACCGGATTCTTTGCCAGATGCTTGCAGCACGAGGCCGACCACCTGGACGGCCGGGTGTACGCGGACCGTGTGACGGGCTGGCGCGGGCGCAGGCTGATGCGCCAGGTGCGCCGGGCTCCCTGGAGTGGCTGAGCACGCGCCCGGGGCGGCGGGGCCGCGGCCTCAGAACCCGGGACCGCCGATCTTGTCCCCCGCCGCCGCGAGGCGACCCCACAGCAGGTCCGCGAGGCTCCGCACCAGTTCCGCGCGGGAGCAGGGCCGCTCGCCCAGCCACCAGTCGCCCGCCGCGTGCATCATCCCGACGATCCCGTGCCCCCACACCCGCGCGAGCTGCTGACTCCCGGGCCCGAGGTCCAGGCGGTCCTCGATGACCTGGGCGAGTTCCTCGCCCATCCGGCGCAGCAGCGGAGCGGAGTGCTTGCCGACGTCGAACCCCTGCTCCCCGGGCGACCCGTCGGAGGGGTGCATCAGGAACCGGTACACCTGAGGCCGGGCCTCGATGGCCGCCAGGTAGGTGTCGAGGGTCGCCTCGACCCGCTCCCGCCGTTCGGCCGGGGCGTCCAGCGCGGCGCGCAGCGAGTCGAGCAGTGCGTCGGTGTGCCGCTTGGCGAGGGCGGCGTAGAGGCCGCCCTTGTCACCGAAGTGGCGATAGAGGATCGGCTTGGTGATGCCCGCCTCCGCCGCGATGGCGTTCATCGAGGCCTGTGGGCCGTCGCGCAGCACCACCCGGTCGGCGGCCTCCAGCAGCTCGCGCCGTCGGCGGTCGGCGGACCGCTGTTGCTCGGTCCGCTGCGTGGTGTCCATGTGCTCTCCCCACCCGTGCTTGTTCGGTGACGCCTGCGCAAACTAACACCTGACAGCAGCCTGACATCGAACGGGCCGCAGGGCTTCAGGCCGTCATCAGGAGTTGACTTTTCCTACCGACCAGTAACAGACTCTCGAGTTACCGCTAGTAACACGCACGTTCCGCCGCTGGAGGGGACATGGCCGAGTTCACCATGGAGCTCAACGACGAACAGAAGGAGGTCCGGGACTGGCTGCACGGCTTCGCCGCCGACGTCATCCGCCCCGCGGCCGCCGAATGGGACGAGCGTGAGGAGACTCCCTGGCCGGTCATCCAGGAGGCCGCGAAGGTCGGCATCTACTCCCTCGATTTCTATGCGCAGCAGTATTTCGACCCCACCGGCCTCGGCATCCCGATGGCCATGGAGGAGCTGTTCTGGGGCGACGCGGGCATCGCCCTGTCCATTGTGGGCACCGGACTGGCCGCCGTGGGCGTTCTCGCCAACGGAACCGAGGAACAGATCGGCACCTGGATCCCGCAGATGTACGGCGACGCGGACGACGTCAAGGTGGCCGCCTTCTGCTCCTCCGAGCCCGACGCCGGCTCCGACGTCGCCTCCCTGCGTACCCGGGCCGTCTACGACGAGGCCAAGGACGAGTGGGTGCTCAACGGCACGAAGACCTGGGCGACCAACGGCGGCATCGCCAACGTCCACGTGGTCGTCGCGGCCGTGGACACCGAGCTGGGGTCCAAGGGGCACGCCTCCTTCATCGTCCCGCCGGGCACGCCGGGACTGGCCCAGGGCCAGAAGTTCAAGAAGCACGGCATCCGCGCCTCGCACACCGCCGAGGTGATCCTCGACAACGTGCGCGTCCCAGGATCCTGCCTTCTCGGCGGCAAGGAGAAGCTGGACGAGCGGCTGGCGCGGGCCCGCGAACGGGCGAAGTCGGGCGGCGAGCGGGTCAAGAACGCGGCCATGGCGACCTTCGAGGCGTCCCGCCCGGCGGTCGGCGCGATGGCCGTCGGCACCGCCCGCGCCGCCTACGAGGTGGCCCTGGACTACGCGAAGACGCGTGAGCAGTTCGGCCGTCCGATCATCGACAACCAGGGCGTCGCCTTCCAGCTGGCGGACATGCGCACGCAGATCGACGCCGCGCGCCTGCTCGTCTGGCGCGCCTCCTGGATGGCGGTCAGCGGGAAGCCGTTCACGGCGGCCGAGGGCTCGATGTCCAAGCTCTACGCCAGCGAGACGGCGAAGAAGGTCACCGCCCAGGCGATCCAGATCCTCGGCGGCAACGGCTACACCCGGGAGTACCCGGTGGAGCGCATGCACCGCGACGCCGCGATCTACACGATCTTCGAGGGCACGAGCGAGATCCAGCGCCTGGTGATCGCCCGCACGCTGTCGGGGATGCCGATCCGCTAGCGCGCCGCGGGACGACGCGACACGGCCCTCGGAGGGAAGCTCCGAGGGCCCTTTCCTGCGGCGACCCGCGACGGACGGCGCTACAGCGCACCCAGGGGGACACGGATCCGCGCGACCGGCCACGACGCGCCCGCACCCCGCGACGCGACGTCACGCCCTACGGCGCACCGCCGCTGCTGTGGGCGATGCACGCCACGTCGATGCGGTCGGCCAGCTTGGCCAGTTCGATGGTCAGGGCGGCGACGGTGTCCTCGTCGAGACCGTCGGCGCCCGCCTCGACGAGATGCAGCCACCGCCCTCCCAGCGTGCGGAGCAGCTTGCTCACGTCGGCCGCGGCCACCTGCAAGGTCCCGCGGTCGTCGACGATCAGAGGCAGAGTCACTTCGCGGTTCACACCCGGGATCGTAGCCTCGCGGCACTCACACACCGTGCCAAACGGTGGTGATGTTGCAGAACTCCCGGATTCCGTGCCCGGACAGCTCACGGCCGTACCCGGACCGCTTCACCCCGCCGAACGGGAGGCCCGGATGGGACGCGGTCATCCCGTTGACGAACACCCCGCCGGCCTCCAGATCCCGGACGAACCGGTCGACCTCGGCCCCGTCCCGCGTCCACACGTTGGAACTCAGGCCGAAGGGGGAGTCGTTGGCGATGAGCACCGCCTCGTCCAGGTCGGCCGCCCGGTACAGGGTCGCGACCGGCCCGAACGCCTCCTCCCGGTGGATGCGCATCTCGCGGGTGACGCCGGCGAGGACGGTCGGCGGGTAGTACCAGCCCGGCCCGTCCGGCCGCTCGCCCCCGCACAGCACCGCCGCGCCGCTGCGCCGGGCGTCGTCCACCAGCTCCTCCAGGTCCGACCGCCCCTGTTCGCTCGCCAGCGGGCCGACCTCCGTCTCCTCCGCCAGCGGGTCGCCGACCCGCAGCGCCGCCATCCCGGCCACGAACCGTTCGGCGAACGCGTCGTACACGTCCGTGTGAACGATGAACCGCTTGGCGGCGATGCACGACTGCCCGTTGTTCTGCACGCGCGCGGTGACCGCCACCTGTGCCGCTCGGTCGACGTCCGCCGACGGCATGACCACGTACGGGTCGCTGCCGCCCAGTTCCAGCACCGTCTTCTTGACCATGTCGCCGGCGGTGGAGGCGACCGCCCGCCCGGCCGGCTCGCTCCCGGTCAGCGTCGCGGCCTTGACGCGCTCGTCGCGCAGCACCTCGTCCACCGCCCCCGACCCGATGAGCAGGGTCTGGAAACAGCCCTCGGGGAAGCCCGCCCGATGGAACAGGTCCTCCAGGTAGAGGGCGGTCTGCGGGACGTTCGAGGCGTGCTTGAGCAGGCCCACGTTGCCCGCCATCAGCGCCGGCGCGGCGAACCGGACCACCTGCCACAGCGGGAAGTTCCAGGGCATCACCGCGAGCACCGGACCCAGCGGCCGGTAGCGGACCAGGGCGCGCGAGGCGCCGGAGTCCTTCACGTCGGCGGCGGCCGGCTCCTCGTCGGCCAGCAGCTCCTGCGCGTGCTCGGCGTACCAGCGCATCGCCTTGGCGCACTTCGCGGCCTCCGCGCGCGCCTGCTTCACCGGCTTGCCCATCTCGGTGGTCATGACCCGGCCGATGTCGTCCTGGTCCTCGTCGAGCAGGTCGGCGGCCCGGTCGAGCAGCCGGGCGCGCTCGGCGAACGTCGTCGTCCGGTACGTACGGAACGTGGCCTCCGCGAGCTGGAGCCGCCGCTCCAGCTCCTCCTCGCCCATGGCCTCGTATGTCTTGAGCGTCTCGCCGTTCGCCGGGTTCACCGTCGCGATGGGCATGACCGACCTCCTGAAGAGCTGGCTGTGCTTCGACCTTCCCGCGCCGGACCCGAGGCCGCAACGCGTGCGCGTCCGCTCAGCCCGAGTGCTCCGCCAGCCGGTCGAGAAACGCGGCCTGCGCCGTGACGATCACCTCGCGCGCCCGGTCGAGTCCGAACCAGGCGACCCGGTCCAGCTCCGGGAACTCCTGGATCCGTCCCGACCTCGGCGGCCACTCCATCGTGAACGTGCCGGGTACGATCGCCGCCGGATCGAGGTCCGCCTCGACGGCCCACGCGGTGACGATCTTGCCGTTGGTCTGCCGGACCTCGCCGAGCGCGATCGCCTCGCCGTCGGGCGGCGGCAGTCCCAGCTCCTCCCGGAACTCCCGGCGGGCCGCCTCCCAGGCCGGTTCGCCGGGCTCGTACTCGCCCTTCGGCACGGTCCACGCCCCGGCGTCCTTCTTCGCCCAGTACGGGCCGCCCATATGGCCGAGCAGCACCTCCGGCCCGCCGCCGGTGCGCCGGAACAGCAGCAGTCCCGCGCTGCGTCGGGGCGGCGCCGGCGTCACGGGCGTACCTCCGGGTGGGCGGCGAGCAGGGTCTCCACCGTGTCCGCCTCCTGCGGGCGCTTGTCCTCGCGGTAGCGGAGCACACGGGCGAAACGGAGGGTGACGCCGGCCGGGTAGCGGGTGGAGCGCTGCAGACCGTCGTAGGCGATCTCCACGACGAGTTCGGGCCGCACGGTCACCACGTACCCGTTCTCCTCCACGGCGAGCTCCTGGAGGCGTTCGGTCTGCCAGGCCAGCATCGCGTCGGTCATGCCCTTGAAGGTCTTGCCGAGCATGGCGAAGCCGCCGTCCGCGGTGCGGGCGCCGAGGTGCAGGTTGGACAGCTTGCCGGTGCGCCGTCCATGGCCCCACTCGGCGGCCAGGACCACGAGGTCGAGGGTGTGCACCG
This sequence comes from Streptomyces sp. NPDC037083, assembly GCF_055606485.1. Classification (NCBI taxonomy): domain Bacteria; kingdom Bacillati; phylum Actinomycetota; class Actinomycetes; order Kitasatosporales; family Streptomycetaceae; genus Streptomyces; species Streptomyces sp. NPDC037083. The sequence goes on from NZ_JBVJSQ010000008.1 coordinate 160,118, forward strand.
GCTTGACCTTCAGCCAGGACGCGCCCCGCCGGCCCGCGCTGTAGGGCGCGTCCAGGGCCTTGACCACGACGCCCTCGTGGCCGCGCAGCAGCGTCTGCCGCGAGAACTCCTCCGCGGCCTCGAGGTCGTCGGGGCCGGACACGACCGTCCGGCGCACCCGCATCGGCTCGGGCGTCAGCCGGGCCAGCTCCGCGTGGCGTTCGGCGAAGGGCAGGTCGAGCAGGTCCCGGCCGTCCACGGACAGCACGTCGAAGAAGACGGGGGAGACGGGCACCGCCTCGGCGGCCGCCGTCACGTCCACCCGGGAGCCGACGCGGCCGGCGGTCTCCTGGAACGAGCGGGGACGTCCCGTCTCGTCGAGGGCGATGACCTCCCCGTCCAGGACGAAGCGCGCGCCCGTCAACCGCCGTGCCGCCTCGGTCACTTCCGGCAGCCGGTCGGTGATGTCGTCGAGCGTGCGGGTGTAGAGACGGACGTCGTCGCCGTCGCGGTGCACCTGGACGCGGATGCCGTCCAGTTTCTCCTCCACCGCGCAGACGCCGAGTCTGCCGACCGCCTCGGCGACGGTGGACGCGCTGTGCGCGAGCATCGGCAGCACCGGCCGGCCGACGGTGAGGCGGAACGCCTCCAGCGCGGCCGGCCCCTCCCCGAGCAGCGCCTGCGCCACCGTCTGCAGCGATCCGGCCAGCATCACCGCCCGGCGCACGTCCGGGGCGGGCGCACCGGTCGCCTGCGCCAGGCCCTCCACGGCGACGGCGTCCAGCGCCCCCTGGCGGACCTCGCCGGTGAGGAGGGCGATCAGGAAGCGCTGTTCGTCCCCGGTGGCCGCACCCATCAACTCGCCGACCAGGCGGGTGCGTTCGGCCTGCGAGCCGGGGCCCGACACCTGGCCGAGCTCGGTGAGCAGGGCGTCCACCTCGCGCACCGTCAGGGTCGGCGCCTCGGCCGGGGCGACCGGACGGCCCAGCACCTTCCAGCCGACGCCCAGGCGGCCCTGGGGGAGCCGCCCGGCCAGGTAGGGGATGACGATGGGGACGTCGTCAGCCTCCGCGTCCCGGAAGAGTTCGGCGAGCAGGGCGATCTTGCGGGAGCGCGCCGAGGTGGCGGCGACCTCCCGGGACACGTCGGCGAGCCGGGTCAGCAACATGCAGCCATGGTGCAACGCGACAGCCACACCTACACCCGGGCCCGGCGCCACCGCCCGCGGGCGCCGTCCGCCCGGCCGCGGCGCCACCCTTGCGCGGCCGGGCGGGTCGGGCAGCGGCGCACGCCCCGGCACGGGCGGGCGTCGGCTGCGGACGGCCGCGCCGTCACCCCTGTACCGGGGCGTCCAGGTCCGCCATCAGCAGTTCCGCGTTGATCGCCGCTCCCGCGCGGTAGCCGCCGCCGGCCGCGTTCACGACCTGTTCGGCGAAGCCGGACGCGTTGCCGGCCGCCCACAGGCCGGGCACGGTGGTCGAGCCGCGCTCGTCGACCACCGGGTACGTGCCGAAGGGGGTCTCGTTCATCTCGGCGCCCAGCCGCTCGAGGAGGTCCGTCCGAGGCACGGCCCGGGGCGCGACGAACACCACCTCGCGTGCGTACGTGCGGCCGTCCGCGAGCCGGAGCCCGGTGAGCCGGTCGTCCTCGACGGTCAGCGCGGCCACCTCGCCGGGGACGACGTCCACATCGGCCGCGCGGAGCCTGCGCCGGTCCTCGTCGGTCAGCTCCGGCTCGGCGACGGTGTGCAGGAAGAGGGTGACGTCCTTCGACCACTGGGACACCATCAGCGCCTGGTGGACGCTCATCGGGGTCGTGGCGAGCACGCCGAAGGCCTGGTCGCGGACCTCCCAGCCGTGGCAGTACGGGCAGTGGAGCACGTCCCGGCCGAAACGCCCGGCCAGGCCCGCGACCGGTGGCAGCTCGTCCTTCAGCCCGGTCGCGACGACGAGCTGACGGGCGTGCACGGTCCGGCCTCCCGCGAGCAGGACGGCGAAGTCCTCGCCCCCGGTCACGTCCACCGCGCGGTCGCGGACCAGCTCCACGCCGTACCGCGCGATCTCCTCGCGCCCGGCGGCGAGGAACTCGGCGGGCGGCATGCCGTCGCGTGACAGATAGCCCTGCATGCGGGCGGCGGGCGCGTTGCGCGGCTCGCCCGCGTCGACGACCAGCGTCCGGCGCCGGGCCCGGCCCAGGACGAGTGCGGCGGACAGGCCCGCGGCCCCGCCGCCGACGACGATCACTTCGTACCGCTCGGTCATGGTGACCACCTCCGCGGCCACGGTCGCCGGGCGGATGCGGGATCGACAAACATCTTTGCCGCTTCGGCAAATGCGAGCAATGATCGAGGCATGACTACCGATGACGTGCTCGCGGAGGTCGGACCGAGGCTGCGGCGGATCCGCAAGGAGCGGGAGGTGACGCTCGCGGCGCTGTCCGACACGACCGGCATCTCCGTCAGCACCCTCTCGCGGCTGGAGTCGGGGCTGCGCAAGCCCAGCCTGGAGCTGCTGCTGCCGATCGCCCAGGCCCACCAGGTCCCGCTGGACGAGCTGGTCGGGGCGCCGCCGGTGGGCGACCCCCGGGTGCGCGCCAAGCCGCTCGTGCGCAACGGCCGCACCTTCTGGCCGCTGTCCCGCCAGCCCGGCGGACTGCAGGCCTTCAAGGTGCTGGTGCCGCAGCGCGAGGAGGAGCCGGAGCTGCGCACCCACGAGGGCTACGAGTGGCTGTACGTGATGTCCGGAAGGCTGCGGGTGGTGCTCGCGGAGCACGACGTGGTGATGACGGCGGGAGAGGCCGCCGAGTTCGACACCCGCGTGCCGCACTGGTTCGGCTCGACGGGCGAGGGGCCGGCCGAGTTCCTCAGTCTCTTCGGCCCGCAGGGCGAGCGCATGCACGTGCGGGCGCGGCCGACCCAGAGGTGACGCACGCAACGGTTCCCCTCGGGCAAGCGACCGCTTAGTATGCGTGGGACCAGGGTCCGACGACGCAGTCCCGTGGAGGCTCCGCATGCAGGCATGGCAGGTGCACGAGAACGGCGAGCCGAGTGAGGTGATGCGGCTCCGGGAAGTGGAGCGCCCCACGCCCGGCGACGACCAGGTCCTGCTCAGGGTGCGTGCCGCGAACGTCAACTTCCCGGACGCGCTGATGGTCCGGGGCCACTACCAGGTCCGGCCCCCGCTGCCGTTCACCCCGGGCGTGGAGATCTGCGGCGAGACCGAGGACGGCCGCCGGGTGATCGCCAACCCGTCCCTGCCGTACGGCGGTTTCGCCGAGTACGCCGTCGCGGACGCCGCCGCGCTGCTGCCCGCCCCCGAGTCGCTGGACGACGCCGAGGCCGCCGCGCTGCACATCGGCTACCAGACCGGCTGGTTCGGCCTGCACCGCAGGGCCCGCCTGGAGGCCGGCGAGACCCTCCTCGTCCACGCCGCCGCGGGCGGGGTCGGCAGCGCGGCCGTACAGCTGGGCAAGGCGGCCGGCGCGACCGTCATCGGCGTGGTGGGCGGCGCGGAGAAGGCCGCCGTCGCCCGGGAGCTCGGCTGCGACGTGGTGATCGACCGGCGGGCCGAGGACGTCGTCGGCGCCGTGAAGGCGGCCACCGGCGGCCGGGGCGCCGACGTGGTCTACGACCCCGTGGGCGGCGAGGCCTACACGCAGTCCGCCAAGGCCGTCGCGTTCGAGGGCCGGATCGTGGTCGTCGGCTTCGCGAGCGGGACCATCCCGAGCCCCGCGCTGAACCACGCCCTCGTGAAGAACTACGCGATCCTCGGCCTGCACTGGGGCCTGTACAACACCAAGAACCCGAAGCTGGTCCAGCACTGCCACGAACAGCTCACCGAGCTGGCCGCCCGCGGCGCGATCCGGCCGCTGGTCAGCGAGCGCGTGCCGCTCGACGGGGCCGCGGCCGCCGTGCAGCGGGTCGCCGACGGCGTCACCACCGGCCGGGTCGCCGTCGTACCGCAGAACGGAGCCGCCGCATGACCGACGCAGCCGAACTCAAGCGCCGCACCGCGGAGTTGCTGGCCGCACACCCGCCCGCCACGACCGCCCGGCCGGACTTCCTCAAGGCCCGCTTCGACGCGGGGCTCGCCTGGGTGCACTACCCGCAGGGCCTCGGCGGCCTCGGTGCGCCCCGCTCCCTGCAGGCCGTGGTGGACGCCGAGCTGGAGGCAGCGGGCGCTCCCGACAACGACCCGCGGCGCATCGGCATCGGCCTCGGCATGGCCGCGCCGACCATCCTCAAGTACGGCACCGAGGAGCAGAAGCAGCGGTTCCTGCGGCCCCTGTGGACGGGCGAGGAAGTCTGGTGCCAACTGTTCAGCGAGCCCGGCGCCGGCTCCGACCTCGCGGCGCTGGGCACGCGTGCCGTGCGGGAGGCGGACGGTGACTGGGTCGTCAACGGGCAGAAGGTGTGGACGTCCAGCGCCCACGTCGCCCGCTGGGCCATCCTCATCGCCCGCACCGACCCGGACGTGCCCAAGCATGCGGGCATCACCTACTTCCTCTGCGACATGACCGACCCCGGCGTCGAGGTCCGGCCGCTGCGCCAGATCACCGGCGAGGCCGAGTTCAACGAGGTCTTCCTCACCGACGTCCGCATCCCCGACTCGCGCCGGCTCGGCGAGATCGGCGACGGCTGGCGGGTCGCGCAGACCACGCTGAACAACGAGCGGGTCGCCATCGGCGGCATGCGCCTGCCCCGCGAGGGCGGCATGATCGGCCCGGTCTCCCGGACCTGGCGCGAGCGGCCCGAACTGCGCACCCACGACCTGCACCAGCGCCTGCTGAAGCTGTGGGTCGACGCCGAGGTCGCCCGTCTCACCGGCGAGCGCCTGCGCCAGCAGCTCGCCCTGGGCCAGCCCGGCCCCGAGGGAGCCGGCATGAAGCTCGCCTTCGCCCGCCTCAACCAGGAGATCAGCGGCCTGGAGGTCGAACTCCGCGGCGAGGAAGGCCTGTTGTACGACGACTGGACCATGCGCCGCCCCGAGCTCGTGGACTTCACCGGCCGGGACGCCGGGTACCGCTACCTGCGCTCCAAGGGCAACAGCATCGAGGGCGGGACCAGCGAGGTCCTGCTGAACATCGTCGCCGAGCGCGTCCTGGGCCTGCCCTCCGAACCGCGCACCGACAAGGACGTCGCATGGAAGGACCTGTCCCGGTGAACACACAGCCCGACCTGCTGTACTCGGAGGAGGAAGAGGCGCTGCGCGCCGCCGTCCGGGACCTGCTCGCCGACCACTGCGACGCGCCCGGCGTCATCGCCCGGACCGAGTCCGGCGCCCCGCACGACCTGTCGGCGTGGAAGGCCCTCTCCGACGGCATGGGCCTCGCGGGCCTGCTGGTGCCCGAGGCGCACGGCGGCCAGGGCGCGACCCACCGCGAAGTGGCCGTGGTGCTGGAGGAGCTGGGGCGCGCGATCGCCCCCGTGCCGTACCTGACCAGCGCCGTGGTCGCCACCGAGGCGCTGCTGGCCTGCGAGGACGAAGAACTGCTCGGCCGGCTGGCCTCCGGCCGGACGATCGGCGCCCTGGCCGTGGGGCTGCACCTCGCACCGGGCGCCGCCCACCGGGCCGTGCACGTCGAGGACGGCCTACTGCGGGGAGAGCTGACCGGCATCGCGGACGCGGTCGTCGCCGACGTGCTGCTCGTGCCCGGCGACGACGGCGGACTGTACGCCGTGGAGGCGGACGCCGCGACCGTCACCCCGCAGACCTCCTTCGACCTCACCCGGCCCCTCGCCACGGTCACCCTGGCCGGCGCTCCCGGCCGCCGCCTCGGCGACGCCGGGCCCGCCGTGCGCCGCGCACTGCGGGCCGGCGCCGGGCTGCTCGCCTCCGAGCAGTTCGGCCTCGCCGACTGGGCGTTGACCGAGACCGTGCGCTACCTGAAGGAGCGCAAGCAGTTCAACCGGCCCGTCGGCGGCTTCCAGGCGCTCAAGCACCGGCTCGCCCAGCTCTGGCTGGAGGTCGTCAACCTCCGTGCGGCCGCCCGCAACGCGGCCGACGCGCTCGCCACCGGTGAGGACGCCGATGTGGCGGTGGCCGTCGCGCAGGCCTACGCGGCTCAGGTCGCCGTGCACGCGGCCGAGGAGGCGCTGCAACTGCACGCCGGCATCGGCATGACCTGGGAACACCCCGTCCACCTGTACCTGAAGCGGGCCAAGGCGGACTCGGTCGCCTACGGCACGGCGGGCGCCCACCGTGAGGCGTTGGCCGCACTCGTCGACCTGCAGGCCCCCTGATCGTCACCCGGTGAAGCCCGCCCCACCCGGGGCGGGCTTTTCCGTGCGCCCGGGCCGAAGGAGTGAACGGACGGCGGCGGTCCGGCCAACTCCTGTCCCGCCCAGGTCCGTTCGGGACCGGTGGCCCTCATACTCCCTGTGGTTCGGACCCGCCCCACAGGGAGGCAGAACATGGCCCTCGTCACCCGCCGCAGAGCCCTCACCGCGTTCGGCGCCGCGCTCGCGGCACCCCTCGCTCCGAACGCCGGCAGCGCGTTCGCCGGCGAACACACGCGCCGTGCCCGCCCGTTGTGGCGCGCCCACGCCCACAACGACTACGAGCACCCCCGCCCTCTCCTCGACGCGCTCGACCATCGCTTCGGCAGCGTCGAGGCCGACGTCTTCCTCGTCGACGGCAGTCTCCTCGTCGCCCACGACCCGGTCGACCTGGACCCGGCCCGCACCCTGGAGTCCCTCTACCTCGCACCCCTCGCCGCCCGTGTGAAGGCCAACCGCGGCTCGGTGTACCGGGGGCACCGGCATCCGCTGCAACTGCTCATCGACATCAAGACCGAGGGGGCCGCGACGTACCTCGAACTCGACCGCCAACTCCGGCGTCACAGCGACCTGTTCACCACATATGCGCATGGCCGCGTGCACGCCGGGCCGGTCACCGCCGTCATCTCCGGCGACCGCGCGGCCCGCGCCCCGATGGAGGCCCAGACCGTCCGCCGGGCCTTCTACGACGGCCGGCTCGTCGACCTCGGCGCCACCGAGGCCTCGTTCGCGTCGCTGATCAGCGACAACTGGACGCTCAACTTCACCTGGCTCGGCGTCGGAAGCTTCCCCGAAGCCGAACGGCAGCGGTTGCGCGGCATCGTGCGCACGGCCCACGCGCGCGGACAGAAGGTGCGGTTCTGGGCCACGCCCGACCTCCCCGGCCCCGCCCGTGACGCGCTGTGGACCGAACTCCTCGCCGCGGGCGTCGACCACCTCAACACCGACGACCTTGCCGGTCTGGAGGCCTTCCTGGACGCCCGCCGGACGGCGTAGCGCTCCTCTGACACCACTCGTTCGGCGGACAGGTCCGCAGCACGGACGAACCCTCCGTTACGCCACACTTGCGGCCGAACGCCGTGAAAGCGGACGTGGCGGAGGAGGTTGACGATGGCGATTTCGATTTCCCTGGTGCTGTTGCTGGTGGTCCTGGCGGTGATCTTCATGCGCAACGGCGGCCTGAAGGTCTCGCACGCTCTGGTCTGCCTGCTGCTCGGCTTCCTGCTGGCCGGCACCAGCATGGCTCCCACCATCCACAGCGGCCTCACGGCGACGGCTGACATCGTCGGCAGCCTTCGCCCGTGAGGCCATGTCGGGGCGCCGGGGGCACCGCGGTTACCTGGTGAAGACCCCGATGCCGTTCGGCACGGGACGCTCCGCCCCGTCCGAGGGGTGGTTGCGGACCGTGACCCTCGTCGCGCCCGTCGGGCGGGCGACCAGCGTCGACGAGCCGCCGCCGTCCAGACTGAAGCCCTCGGTCGCGCCCAGGCCCTTCAGCGTGGCGGCGACCTCGGCGATGGTCAGGCCCCTGCGGTAGGCGGTGGCGCCGTCCAGCGCCAGCAGGAACACCCGCTTCCCGCCGTTGGCGATGCCCACGGCCGTGCGCACGGCCGACACCGACTCGTCCAGACCGGCCAGCGGCTGACCCCCCGACAGGACCGGGTAGCCGCCGACGGCGAAGGCGTACGCCGACTGCGACGCCGACCTCAGCCCGTAGCGCACCGCCACCCGTTGGCCCATGACGAGCCTCTTCAGGCGCTGCGCACCCGCCTCCCGCCCGACCAGGACCGTCGTGCCGGCCGTGATGGTCCCGCCGCCGGGCGTGGCCGAGACGGACACGACCCTGCCCTTCCTCAGCGTCACCTCGTACGTGCTGGTGCTGCACGCCGCGGCCCGTTCCACGTCCGTGCCGCAGGTGGCCCGCCTGCGCGAGGCGCCGCCCCAGTCCGAGGTGTACGCGCCGACGGAGTTCTCCGGCAGCGCGTATTGGTTGACGCCGCCCAACGGCAGCCGCCGCCCCGAGGCGGTGTACGACGCGTTGAGGGACAGGCTGTCCAGCCGGGCCCGGCCGTCGGCGGCGACGCCTACCACGGCCCTGGTGTTCGTGCCCGGCGGCAGTTCGGGACCGAACCGCTGGGCGTCGGGCACCGCGCCCTTGAGCACCCTCCCGGCGACGACCGCCGGACCCACGCTCGCCCCGGTCGCCGCGACGCCCGGGTGCTGCGCCTCGGAGATGTTGAAGAAGTCGCCGTTGATGCCGGCGACTGCCTTCTGGTTGTTCGCCAGCGTGGAGACGGCCGCGCGGGACGCGACCGCGCCGGGGTACAACAGCCCCAGCCGCGCATGGGTGTTGGTGAGATCGACGTTGAGCACATGCGCGTGCGTCGTCCCGGCGGCCCCCTGCAGGTCGTACTGGCGGTACGACACGCCTGCCGCCACGGTGGTCCAGGTCGCGGCGTCGGCCGAGGCGGCCCCCGCGAGCGTCGCACCGGCCGTGGTGCCGAGTGCGACGAGCAGGGTCAGAGACCTTCTGCGCACCCTGGACCGTTTTTGATGTCGTGTCACGGACCCCCCTGGGTAGTTCGGTGCGCAACTCTCTCATTACCTGCGGGAACACCTCCCTGGAGGTGGGCGGGAAGACCACGGGATCGGGTGAGGAATCGCACGATTCCGGGTGTCTTCCCGCCCTGTTCGGCCGTGCCGCACGACAGCCTGTGCTATCCCGTGCGCGCGACGCTCGCGGCTCGCGGGCCGGTCTCAGCTCGTCGGCGGCCGCTCCGGGGCGGGAGCCGCGTAGCAGTTCAGGGCCACGGCCTGGTCCGGTCCCCACTGTTGGACGCCGGCGCCGAGGAACTGCCAGCCGAGTCGCGCGTAGAAGGCCGAGGCGGGGTCGGCGGCGACCACGTCCAGGACCGGATGCAGACCACGGGCCCGCGCCGCCGCGACGGCCCGGCCCGCCAGAGCCGCCCCGAACCCCTGCCCGCGGGCCGCGGGAGAGACGTACAGCCGGCTGATCACCGCGGGCGCGGCACGGCCGGGACGGCCGCTCCACATCGTCGCCGCCAGGTCGCCCTCCCCGGCGGCGCACAGAGCGACATGTCCCACGACCCGGCCGTCCAGTTCGGCCGCCCAGCTCGCGAGCAGGGCGGCCGGAGTCAGCCAGGCGGCGGGATCCCGTGGCCAGTCGACCGGATAGCCGCTGTGCGTGTGCACCAGCGCGAGCGCGGCCACGCAACCGTCCAGGTCGGCCGGGAGGCGGGGGCGCACCACGACGCGCGGCGGGCCGGCGGGGTCAGTCGTCATCGCCGTCCGGCCGGGGGAGGGGAGCGTAGGGAGCGAAGTGGGCCGGGGCGTGGTCGATCGGCAGGTCCGGGCGCCAGGCGGTGAGGGACTGGGCGCTGCACACGAACAGCGACGGCGGCAGCCGGTCCAGCGCGTACCAGCGCCAGTCGCCGACGCTCTCGCCGGGCTGGTCGGCCGGTTCGCCCCGCCAGCTCGTGACGACGGCGCCGACCGTCATCCGCACGACACCGTCGACCTGGTCGAGGAGCGTGCCCAGCAGGTGTACGTCCGAGGGGGCCGCCCGCAGCCCGGTCTCCTCCCGCAGTTCGCGCACGACCGTCTCCGGCAGCGACTCCCCGGGTTCGACCGTGCCGCCCGGCAGCTCCCACGTGCCCCGGCGGTGACGGCCCAGAAGCAGCCCGCGGGGGCCGTGCAGGATGGCGCCGACACCGATCGCGGCGTGCGCGGCGGGCGGAAGGCCGGAGCGGGGACGGGACGAGACGCGCACCGGCCGCCGCGCCCGGAAGACGCGGTAGGCGGCCGGGTCGTCCGGGTGCGGCGACGTCACCGTCACCACGTCCTCGACGCGCAGCCCGTGCTCGGTGAGCAGCGTCTCCCACACCTCGGGGGCGGGCGCCCACATCCGGACCGTGGTCTCGCCGCCGCCCGCGAAGCGCAGGGTCTCGGGCCGGTCCTCCAGGTCCGAAGAGGGCCCCTCGCCGCGGGAGTCGGTGTGCAGCACGGAGAAGCAGAGGGTCCCGCCGGGGGCGAGCGCGGTCGCCAGGGCGGGGAGCAGCCGGCGCGGGTCGATGAACGGGACGGCGTTCACGGAGTAGATCACGTCGTAGGGCCGCGCCGCCCGCAGGTGCGCGACGGCGTCGGCGTGGATCAGGCGCAGTCCGGGCAGGGAACCGTACCGGGCCCGGGCCCGTTCGATCTGGCCCGCGGCCGAGTCGACGGCGTCGACGACCGCGCCGTGGGCGCGGACGAGCCGCGCGGCGTGCCGGCCCGTGCCGCACCCGAGGTCCAGGACCCGCCGGCCCCTCAACTCCCCGAGGAAGGACTCGTCCGGGCCCGCGCCGGGGAACCCCCAGTCGATCCGCTCCGCCTCCGCCGGCACGGTGCCGCGCCGCAGATGGTGCGTGGCGTAGGCCTGCCAGGCGTCGGCGTTGACGGACTCGGGTCCGCCGGGGGAGGGAGGACGGGGCATGGGCGGGGGCCTCCTGAGGGGCGCGCGGACGCTCGGTCCGGACGGTGGTCGTCGGGCCGGCGCTCGGGGCCGGCCGGACGATTCTTACCTGACCGTGCGTCGGACAACCATCGCCCCGCCCCCCTGTCGGTTCCCCCTGCCGGCGCCGCGTCGAGCACGCCGGCCTCAGCGCACGGGATGCTTGCTGAGGATGGACACCCGGTTGAAGGCGTTGATGGTGACGGCCACCCAGATCACCGCGGAGATCTGGTCCTCGGTGAGCACCTGGCGGGCCTCGGCGTACGCGGCCTCCTGCGCGTCGGCGTCGGTGGGCGCGGTGGTCGCCTCGGCCAGCGCCAGGGCCGCCCGCTCCAGGGGGCTGAACAGGCCGGTGTCCCGCCAGGCCGCGAGGACGCCCAGCCGCCGGGTGTCCTCGCCCGCGCGCAGGGCGGCCCCGGTGTGCACGTCGAGACAGAACGCGCAGCCGTTGAGCTGGGAGACGCGCAGGTTGACCAGTTCCACGACGATGCGTTCCAGACCGGCGTCGGCGGCGGTCGCCCGCACGGCCTCGGAGGTCTGCACCAGCGCGTGGTAGGCCTTGGGGCTCTGCTTGTCCACGAAGATCCGTCGGGTCATGGGTGAAGATCCAACCACCCTGGGCGGGAACGCGGCAGGGCGACCCTCAGGACGGCTCCTTCGACGGGATCGCCACGGGTACGGGGGCGTCCGGCGGGAGCAGTCCCTCGGCGCGCAGGTCGTCCCACAGGGCGTCCGGGACGGGGCGCCGCAGCTGCTCCACCGTGTCGGCCACCTCCTCGGGGAACCGGGCCCCCGTCAGGACGCTCGCGACCGCGGGATGGCCGAAGGGGAAGCGCAGCGCGGCGGCGCGCAGCGGCACCCCATGACGTTCGGTCACCTCCAGCAGCCGCAGCGCCCGGTCGAGCACCGGCCGCGGAGCGGGGGCGTAGTCGTACGTGGCGCCGGGCCGGGGGGCCGTCAGCAGCCCGGAGTTGAACACTCCGCCGATGACCACGCTCCGGCCGCGGGCGACCGCCTCCGGGAGCAGTTCGGAGAGCCCGTCCTGTTCCAGGAGGGTGTAGCGGCCGGCCAGCAGCACCACGTCGATGTCGGTCTCGCGCAGGAAGCGGGCGGGCAGGGCGGACTGGTTCATGCCCACGCCGATCGCCCCGATCACGCCTTCGGCGCGCAGCCGCTCCAGCGCCGGGTACGCCTCGCGCAGAGCCTGTTCGGCGTGGTCGTCGGGATCGTGCAGCAGAGCGATGTCGACCCGGTCGAGGCCGAGGCGCTCCAGGCTCGCCTCCAGGGAGCGCAGCACCCCGTCGGCGCTGAAGTCCCAGACGCGGCGGTGGGTGGCCGGGACGGCGAAGCCGTGGGCGAGGTCGTCCTCGGCGCCGCCGCCCGGGTTCGGCACGAGCAGCCGTCCCACCTTGGTGGAGACGGTGTAGGTGTCCCGGGCCCGGCCGCGCAGCGCCGCGCCCAGCCGCCGCTCCGACAGACCGAGCCCGTAGTGGGGCGCGGTGTCGAACGTGCGGATCCCGGCCTCCCAGGCGGCCTCCACCGTGGCGTGGGCGGTGTCGTCGGCGACCGGGTGGAAGAGGTTGCCGAGGGCCGCGCAGCCCAGCGCCAGTTCCGAGACCGGAACCGGGCTGCCGCCCAGCCTGCTGGTCCTCACGAGCGGTCCAGCGGCCGCAGCCGCAGCCCCTGCATGCCGCCGTCCACGGCGAGCGCGGTGCCGGTCACGGACGCCGCGGCCGGGCCGGCCAGGTAGACGATGGCCGCGGCGACCTCGTCCGCGGTGACCAGGCGTCCCATGGGCTGCCTGGCGTTGAGGGCGGCGCGCTCGCTCTCGGGGTCGTCCGCGGCGTCGAGGAGCCGGGAGACCCACGGGGTGTCGGCGGTGCCGGGGTTGACGCAGTTGACGCGGATGCCCTCGCGCACGTGGTCGGCGGCCATGGCGAGCGTCAGGGACAGCACCGCACCCTTGCTGGCGCAGTACAGGGCGCGCTGCGGGAGGCCCGCGGTGGCGCCGATCGAGCAGGTGTTGACGATCGCCGCGTGGGACGAGCGCCGCAGATGGGGCAGGGCGGCCCGGGTGGTGCGCACCATGCCGAGGACGTTGACGTCCATGACCCGGCGCCAGTCGTCGTCGGAGTTGTCCTCGACCGTGCCGATGGCGCCGATCCCCGCGTTGTTCACGAGGATGTCCAGGCCGCCGAGCCGTTCGGCGGCCTCGGCGACGGCCGCCCGCACCGAGGCGTCGTCCGTGACGTCGGCCCTGAGGCCGAGCAGGGGTTCGCCGACGGCGCCCGGGTCGAGGTCGAGCACGGCCACCGCCGCGCCCTGCGCGGCCAGTGCGCGGGCCGTGGCGAGCCCGATGCCGGACGCGCCCCCGGTGACGGCCGCCCTGAGTCCTGCCAGACCGGTCATGCGGCGTCCTCCTGAGCGGCGCGGTCGGCGACCCAGAAGGCCCCGTCCGGGTAGCGGTATGCGGCGATGGACTCCTCCCGCATGGTGGCGGAGAAGCCGGGGACGACCGGAGCGGTGTAGTGGCCGTCGCGCATCACCACGGGTGCGGTGAAGTGCTCGTGGAGGTGGTCGACGAACTCGATGACCCGGTCCTCGGTGGTGCCGGACAGCGCCAGGTAGTCGAACATCGACAGGTGCTGCACCAGCTCGCACAGCCCGACCCCGCCGGCGTGCGGGCAGACCGGCACCCCGAACTTCGCGGCGAGCAGCAGGATCGCGAGGTTCTCGTTGACGCCGCCGACCCGGGCCGCGTCGATCTGCAGCACGTCGATGGCGCCGGCCTGGAGGAGTTGCTTGAAGACGATGCGGTTCTGCACGTGCTCGCCGGTGGCGACCTTCACGGGGGCGACCGCCCGGCGCACGGCGGCGTGGCCGAGGACGTCGTCGGGGCTGGTGGGCTCCTCGATCCAGTACGGGTCGAACTCGGCGAGCGCGTTGACCCAGTCGATCGCCTCGTCCACGTTCCAGCGCTGGTTGGCGTCGATGGCGACGCGGATCCCGTCGCCGACGGCCGCACGGGCCGCGCGCAGTCTTCGGACGTCGTCGTTCAGGTCGGCGCCGACCTTCAGCTTGATCTGCGTGAAGCCGTCGGCGACGGCCTCCTTGGCCAGCCGGGTGAGCTTGTCGTCGCTGTAGCCGAGCCAGCCCGGAGAGGTGGTGTATCCGGGGTAGCCGCGCTCCAGCAGGATCGTCTCGCGCTCCGCAAGCCCCGTCCGGCCCTCGCGCAGCAGGGTGAGGGCGTCCTCGGGGGTGAGGGCGTCGGCGATGTAGCGGAAGTCGACCTGGGAGACCAGCCATTCGGGGTCGGCGTGGGCGAGCAGCTGCCACAGCGGTCTGCCCGCTCGCTTGGCGGCCAGGTCCCACACGGCGTTGACCACGGCGCCGATCGCCATGTGCATCACGCCCTTCTCGGGACCGAGCCAGCGCAGCTGGCTGTCCCCGATCAGGTCGCGGCTGAGCGAGCCCGGGTCGGCGCACAGCTCCTCGACGGAACGGCCCACGACATGGGGGCGCAGCGCCCCGATCGCGGCGACCTGGACGTCGTTGCCGCGTCCGATGGTGAAGGTGAAGCCGTGGCCCTCCAGCCCGTCGGCGGCGTCCGTGCGCAGCACCACGTAGGCGGCGGAGTAGTCGGGGTCCGGGTTCATCGCGTCGGAGCCGTCCAGCTCCCGCGAGGTCGGGAAGCGGACGTCGAAGGTGTCGACCGCGGTGATCCGGGCGGAGATCGGAGTCAAGGGAGTGCCTTTCACGCTTGGCCGAAGGTCTGGCGCTGGCCGCCGAGGCCGTCGACGGAGAGTTCGACGGTGTCGCCGGGGCGCAGGAAGGGGGTGCCGGGCAGGCCGAGGGCGACGCCCGCGGGCGTACCGGTGTTGATCACGTCGCCCGGTTCCAGGACCATGTACTGGCTCAGGTAGGACACGATGTGGTCGACCGGGAAGATCATGTCGCCGGTGTGGCCGTCCTGCCGCTTCACGCCGTTGACGCTGAGGTGCAGCGCGAGGTCCTGCGGATCGGCCACCTCGTCGGCGGTCACCAGCCACGGTCCGAGCGGGTTGAAGGTCTCGCAGGACTTGCCGAGGTCCCACTGCGGCGAGTACTCCAGCTGGAACTCGCGCTCGGACACGTCGTGGCTGATCGCGTATCCCGCGATCACGGCCCGCGCCGCCTGCGGACCGTCGAGGTAGCGGGCCCGCCGTCCGATGACGACGGCCAGCTCGACCTCCCAGTCGGTCTTCACGGAGCCGCGGGGGATCAGCACCTCGTCGTACGGGCCGACCACCGTGCCCGGGTCCTTCATGAACACCACAGGACGCGGGGGGATGGGCGCGCCGGTCTCGGCGGCGTGGTCGCGGTAGTTCAGGCCGACGCAGACGATCTTGCCGGGGCGGGCGAGCGGCGCCCCGATCCGCAGACCGTCCTCCTCCAGTTCGGGCAGCTCTCCCGCCGCGACCGCCGCACGGGCCCGGGCGACACCGTCCGCGGCGAGGAAGGCGCCGTCGATGTCGCGGGCCACGGAGGACAGATCCAGCAGCCGGCCGTCGTCGGTGCGGACGGCGGGCCGCTCCTCGCCGGGGGCGCCGACTCGTAGCAGTTTCACTGAACAGCTCCCTTGCCATGGGTGGTTCGTCGGGGGGCGATCGAGGGCCCCGAGCGCTCTCATCAGTCATCGGAGGTATGACGGCACGGCGACTTTAGACGCCGGAAGGCCGACTGGCAACGGAGACCTCGGATGTATTTCCGGCGGATCGAGAGCAGCTTGGAGGCCGAATGATCGATTTGCGCGTCTTTACCCGGGCGAGGGGGCGGTGAGCGGCATCTTCGTCCGATGAATCCCGCACGCGCCTCAAGGGCAGTCTTCCCTGCTGAGGGGAGGGGGAGCGGCCGGCGGCGCGCCGGACGGCGGAGGCTGCGACCCCGTCCGACCGGCCCCGGGGCGCCTTCCTGTGGTGCCGTTGCCGAATCGTGAGCTGTCCTCACTCGCCGCCGCACGCCCCTGAGAGCAAGAAAAGAGCAGGTCAGGTCGGTGAGTTGGTCAGGTGGGAGTGCGTCGGCCGGGCTCGGGGGGCGTCAGGGGCCGCCTCGCGGAATCAGTGGCGAGCTGACTCTTGCCAACGTCGGCAACACCGTCGTAACGTCCTCGGCGTCCGAGATACATCCGAGGAATGGTCCGCGGTCCGGTGCCCACCACCGGCTTGCTCCCCAAGGCCGTCCGGCCTCCATGCCTCGCTCACCGGCTGACCCTCACTCACGCCCTGCCGGGCGTGGTCCGCACACACTCCGTGCGTCGGGCCGCACCGGCCCGGCCGACGGCCTCGCCCTTCCCCCGCAGGCGAGTACGTCACCCCGCTCCGTCGCCCGGCGGCTCCCCGCCCTGCCTGAAGAGAGAACACGGCCATGAAGCTCCCTCGCATCCGCTCCCGCCACCGCTCCACCGCCGCGGCCGTCACCGCCGTCCTCGCGGCGCTGTCGCTCGCCACCGCGTGCAACCGCGAAGGGGCCGACGCGGTCGGCTCCGGCAGTGACGAGCCGGCCATCGGGATCGACCTGCCGCGTTCCGACTCCGACTTCTGGAACTCCTACGCCCAGTACCTGAAGAAGGACGTCAGGTCCGGCGACATCAACACGCTGCCGCTGAGCAACTCGCAGAACGACGTCACCAAGCTGGTGGCCAACGTGCAGGTGTTCGAGCGCACCGGCGCCAAGGCCGTCGTCATGGCCCCCCAGGACACCGGCGCCATCGCCTCCACCCTCGACACCCTCGCCTCGAAGAAGATCCCCGTGGTCAGCGTCGACACGAGACCCGACAAGGGTGACGTCTACATGGTGGTCCGCGCCGACAACCGGGCCTACGGCACCAAGGCCTGCGAGTTCCTCGGCAAGCAGCTCGGCGGCAAGGGCAAGGTCGCCGAACTGCAGGGCGCCCTGGACTCCATCAACGGACGCGACCGCTCCGAGGCCTTCGCCGCCTGCATGAAGGAGAAGTTCCCCGCCATCAAGGTCTTCGAGCTGCCCACCGAGTGGAAGGGCGACGTGGCCTCGGCCAAGCTGCAGTCGCTGCTGGCCCAGCACCCCGACCTCAACGGCATCTACATGCAGGCGGGCGGAGTGTTCCTGCAGCCCACCCTGGCCCTGCTGGAGCAGAAGAAGCTGCTCAAGCCGGCCGGCCAGAAGGGCCACATCGCGATCGTCTCCAACGACGGCATCCCGCAGGAGTTCGACGCCATCCGCAAGGGCCAGATCGACGCCACCGTCTCCCAGCCGGCCGACCTCTACGCCAAGTACGCCCTCTACTACGCGCAGGCCGGGGCCGACGGCAAGACCTTCAAGCCGGGACCGACCGACCACGGCTCCACGATCATCCAGATCCCCAACGGCCTCGAGGACCAGCTGCCCGCGCCGCTGGTGACCAAGGAGAACGTCGAGGACAAGGCTCTGTGGGGCAACAACGTCGGCTGACGGCCGGCAGCTCCCGCCCGTGACGTCGAGGGGCGGGCAGGCCCGCCCCTCGACACCGCAACCGCCCCCGGCTCCAGGGCCTCGCCTCCGAGACCCCCGGCCCCGGCAACCGTAGAGAAGGACGGCATCCAACATGGCGGACACCGCGACCGCCCAGGCGACCGACTCCGGGCATCCGGCCCCGGTGGCCGAGGCGACCGGCATCAGCAAACGATTCGGCGCGACCGTCGCCCTGCGCGACGCCCGCATCAGCATCGCCGGGGGCGAGTCGCACGCCCTGGTGGGACGCAACGGCGCCGGCAAGTCGACGCTCGTGTCGATCCTCACCGGCCTCCAGCAGCCCGACACGGGTTCCCTGCACTTCGCGGGGGAACCGGCGCCGGCTTTCGGCGACATCGACGCCTGGCGCTCCCGCGTCGCCTGCGTCTACCAGCGCTCCACGATCATCGGCGATCTGACCGTCGCCGAGAACCTCTTCCTGAACCGGCAGACCTCCGAGGCGTTCCAGCCGATCCGCTGGAAGCAACTGCGGCTGCGAGCGGAGGAGTTGCTCGCCGAGTACGGCGTGGCCGTCGATCCCGCCGCGCGCGCGAGGGATCTGACCGTCGAACAGCGGCAGTTCGTGGAGATCGCCCGGGCGCTGTCCTTCGGCGCCCGCTTCATCATCCTCGACGAGCCGACCGCGAAGCTCGACGCCCGCGGCATCGGCCGTCTCTTCGACAAGCTCCGCGACCTCCAACGCCAGGGCGTCGCCTTCCTCTTCATCTCCCACCACCTGCAAGAGGTGTACGACCTCTGCACCACGGTCACCGTCTACCGCGACGCCGCCCACATCCTCACCGCGCCCGTGGCCGAACTCGGTCACCGGGACCTGGTGGAGGCCATGACGGGCGAGTCGTCCGCCGCGGTCGCCGCCGCCCCGAGCGGCCCCCCGGCCGAGCGGACCGGTGCCCCGGAACTGCTCACGATCGAGGAGCTGACGCTGCCCGGCGCCTGCCGGCAGCTGTCGCTCTCCGTCCGCTCGGGTGAGGTGGTCGGTCTCGCCGGCGCCGCGGCCAGCGGCAACGTACAGGTGGGCGAGACCGTCGCCGGTCTGCACCGCGCCGAGGACGGCAGGATCTCGGTCGGCGGCAAGGCCGTGCGCACCGGCAGCGTGCCGTCCGCCCTCGCCGCCGGAGTCGGCTTCGTCCCCGAGGACCGCCACCTCCAGGGGCTGGTCAACAACCGCAGCGTGGGGGAGAACGCGACGCTCACCGTCACCGATCAGCTCGGCCCGTTCGGCACGGTGCTGCCCGCCCGCACCAAGGCATTCGCCCGGCGCATGATCCGGGACCTCGACATCAAGACCCCGGGAGCGGCCACCCCGGTCTCCGCGCTCTCCGGCGGCAACCAGCAGAAGGTCGTCGTCGCCCGGGCCCTGGCCACCGACCCGCACGTGCTGGTCGCCATCCGCCCCACCAACGGCGTGGACATCAAGTCCAAGGAGTTCCTGCTCGGCAGGATCCGGCAGGTCGCCGACGGCGGCAAGGCCGCGCTGATCGTCTCCGACGAACTCGACGACCTCAGGGTCTGCGACCGGGTCGTCGTCATGTTCCACGGCCGGGTGGTCGCCGAGTTCGACCGCGGCTGGAAGGACGAACAGGTCGTCGCCGCCGTGGAAGGCGTCGGCGCCGCCACCGCATCCGAAGCGTCCCCCGCGTCCACCGCATCCGAAGCGTCCACAGCGTCCACCGCGTCCAACGGGTCCACCGCATCCGGCACGGACGAGCACGGAAGGTAGTCATGTCCGTCACCACAGATCTCACCGAGACCGCAGCGAGCGCGGCGGAGCCGGCCGCCGCCGGCTCCGCCCGCCGCAGGCTCGACCTCGGCCGATTCCGCGAACTGTCCCTGATCCCCGCCATCCTGGTGCTGATGGTGATCGGGTTCATCGTCTCGCCGGCCTTCCTCACCTCCGACAACCTCATCGGCGTCCTCCAGCAGTCCACCGAGCTGAGCCTGCTCGTGCTCGCCACCGCGCTGATCCTGATCAGCGGACGGATGGACCTGTCCCTGGAGTCCACCATCGGCGTGGCGCCCGTCATCGCCGTCTGGCTCGTACTGCCGTCCAGCGGCGGGCGGTTCACGGGTCTCGGGCTGTTCCCCGAATGGACGGCGGTCCCGCTCTGCCTCCTGGTCGGAGCGGCGATCGGCGCCCTGAACGGCTTTCTGATCCTCAAGCTGCGCCTCAACGGGTTCATCGTCACCCTCGGTGGCCTGACCATGCTGCGCGGACTCCAAGTGGCCCTGTCCGAGGGCCAGTCCATCGTGGAGCTGCCCTCCTCCTTCACCTACCTGGGCAAGGCCTCCTGGCTGGGCGTCCCGGCCGCCGTCTGGATCTGCGCCGTGCTGTTCGCGGCGGGCGGCAGCGCGCTGGCCTGGCTGCGCCACGGGCGGGCCCTGTACGCCATCGGCGGCAACCCCGAGGCCGCCCGCACCGCCGGCATCAGGGTCGACCGGATCGTGTGGACCGTCCTGATCATCGGCAGCCTGCTGGCCGCGTTCGCCGGCATCCTCTACAGCGGCCACTACGGCTCGATCTCCGCCACCCAGGGCAGCGGCTGGATCTTCCAGGTCTTCGCCGCGACCGTCATCGGCGGGGTCAGCCTCAACGGCGGCAAGGGATCCGTGTTCGGCGCGCTCACCGGTGTGCTGACGCTCCAGCTCGTCGTCAACGTCATGACGCTCGCGGGCGTCCCCCCGCTGTGGAACCAGTTCCTCAACGGCGCGATCATCATCGTCGCGCTGATCATCTCCCGCTTCGCCTCCGGTGAGAAGCAGGAGTAGACGCCGGCGCCCGGGCGGCTGAGCCCGGGCGCCCGACGGCGGACCGGGCGGAGCACGACGGCCCCCACGCACCTCGCCCCGCCCCCCGCCCCCCGCACAGAGAGGCACCCTCGTGGCACTGACGGACGAGGCGATGGACAAGATCAAGGCGATGATCCTCGCCGGGGAGCTCCCGCCCGGGGCCCGCCTGCCCAAGGAGGACGTGCTCGCGAGTCAGCTGGGCCTGTCCCGCAGCTCGCTGCGCGAGGCGGTGCGGGCGCTGACCGCCATGAGGATCCTGGTCACCCGGCAGGGCGACGGCACCTACGTCTCCAGCCTGGAGCCCCACCTCCTGCTCGAGACCCTGTCCTTCGCCGCCGACGTCTCCCAGGGGCGAACCGCCCAGCAGCTGCTCCAGGTGCGCAGGCTGCTCGAACCCCAGGCCACCGGACTCGCGGCGGCCCTGCTGCGACCGCAGGACCTGCGCGAACTGCGCGACATCCTCGACCGGTGCCGCGCGGCCGCCACCGTCGAGGAGTTCGTCGCCCACGACATCGCCTTCCACCTGCGCATCGCCGAAGCGGTCGGGAACCCGGTCCTCTCGATGCTGCTCCAGGTGCTCTCCACCCGCACCCAGCGCGTGCGCATCGTCCGGGGCAGCCGGACCCGTCATGCCCTGGACAGCGCCCACCAGGACCACGAGGAGATCCTGCGCGCGCTCCAGGCACGCGACGCGCTGCTGGCGGTGTCCGCCGCGACGGTGCACATCACCGGCGTCGAGCAGTGGCTGGCGACCAGCCTCATCGACGGTCCGCTCCGCACGATCGACGACTGACCGGCCCCGGCGGGGCTCACCGGATCGCCGTGGCGCGACGCCACGACGGCACGCACGGTCCCCGCCGGGCGCGGGTCAGAACATGGTGTTGTCGTTCTCGGAGGTGGGCGGGACCACCTGGAGGACGTCCCAGTGTTCGACGATCCTGCCGTCCGCCTCGAAACGGAAGATGTCGATGCCGGCGTACTCCTCGTCGGGCCAGGTCTGGTGGCAGTGCAGGATCACGTGGTCGCCGTCGGCGAAGGCGCGCTTGACCTCCACCCGCTTGCCCGGGTACTGGGCGGCCATGCGCTCGAAGTAGTCGACGAACGCCTGCTTGCCGTCTCCGACATGGGGGTTGTGCTGGATGTAGGTGTCGCCCGCGTACTGGTCGATGGCCTCGGCGGGGCGGCACTGGTTGAACATCAGGTCGTAGAACGCCTGAGCCGTGGCCTTGTTCTTCTCCGGGTCGCTCATGGTGCCACCGTAGGGTCGGGTGCCGGGTGCGGCACGGTGAGTGCGTCGAGCAGGTGGTCGGCCCCGACGGGGACGGACAGGGCCCGGCCGGCGAGGTCGTCGGGGGTGTCGGGGTGGCTGGGATTGACGCGCACGAGGCGTGCGCGGGGGATCTGGCGGGTGAGGCGCTCGCCCGGCCACCGGATGACGCCAGGGGTGTTGAATCCGGCCCCGAACTCGAGGATGAGCAGGCGGGCGCCGACGGCGGTTCCCAGCCAGTCCTGGAGACGGCGGACCGTGGGGAGATAGGGGGCGTCGACGAACTCGGGACCGATGCGGACGTTGATCTCGACCGCGCCGCCGCAGTTCGGGCAGCTGGGCAGGGGGCCGGTGACGGCGCCGGTGGCCGGGTCGTACGCGGCGAGGAGCCGCGCGACGAGGGGCCGGCTGTCCCAGGTGGCCGGGGTGCAGGGGGTCGTGCACTGGTAGCGGCCGTAGTCGCCCTGCGGGGTGAAGACCCGGTCGGAGGCGAAGCCGTTGCGGGCGAAGAGGGCGTCCACGTTGGACGTCATCACCCAGTGGTCCTTGTCGCCGACGAGGGAACTCAGCCGCTGGTAAAGGGGGTTGGGCTCCGGGGAGAAACGGATGTCGTCGATGTGGACGGCCCAGTAGCCCCACCACAGCTCGGGCGGCAGCGGTACGCCGACGAGGTAGCGGGAGCGCAGCCCGAGGCGGTGCAGGGCGGGAAAGAGCTCCCGGAAGCGGTCTTCGTCGCCGTAGTCGTATCCGGCGGCGGCGCTGAGTCCGGCACCGGCGGTGATCAGGACACGGTCGGCCTCGCCGAGCCAGGTGCGGAGCGTCCCGGCGGCGGCTCGAAGGTCGAAGGCGGACTCGTTCATCGGGGCTGGGTTCCTTCGGTGAGCGCCTGGACGTAGGCGGCGCGGTCGTCGTCCGCGTACACGTTGAAGATCACGCGGTCGAGCCGACCGGGGTGGCGGTCGAGCCACTCGGCCACGGTGTCCAGGGCGGTGCGGGCGGCGGGCGCCTTGGGGTATCCGAAGACGCCGGTGCTGATGCCGCAGAACGCGACGCTGCGGATGCCGTCCACCTCGGCGGCGAGGTCGAGGCAGGCACGGTACGAGGAGGCCAGCGCCCGCTCGTGCACCGGGAGCACGGGACCGCCGACGACGGGGCCGACGGTGTGCAGGACGTAGCGGGCGGGCAGGTGGTAGCCACGGGTGATCTTGGCGGCGCCGGTCGGCTCCGGATGGCCCTGCAGGGACATGATCGCCCGGCAGTCGTCGCGCAGGCGGGGCCCGGCCGCGGAGTGGAGGGCGTTGTCGATGCACGGGTGCATCGGCCTGAAGCAGCCGAGCAGGGCACTGTTCGCGGCGTTGACGACGGCGTCCGCGCCGAGGGTGGTGAGGTCGCCCTGCCACAGCACCGTACGGTCGGCGGCCCGGTACGCGCTGTGGGGGAGCGCGTCGCGGACGGTGGGCAGCGAGGCCGCGTCGGTGGTGCCGCGTGCCAGGCGCTCGCCGGCCAGGAGCGCGTCCAGCACCGGGGCGGCCCCGGCGGGCAGCGGGCCCGGTTGCCGGACCGTCAGCACGGCGCGCAGCAGCCGCCGGGCGTCGTGGACGTCGATCCGGTCCACTGCGCCCGGGGCCGGCCCGGCCGTCGCCGCCGCCGGGTCGTCGGCCAGCAGGCCGAGCGCCTCGCGGACCAGGTCGGCGGGCCGGGCCTCCGGGGCGTGGCCGGCGTCGGGCCGGAACGGCTCGTCCAGGGCGACGGCGGCGCGGTAGGCCGCCGGCGGCAGCGGGGTCGGGTACACGGTGGTCCTCCGGGCAGTGGCTGTGTGACGGTCGAAGGCGGGGCAGGGCTGCCGAACGGCGCGCCGGCCGTGCCCTCGCCCGCCGAAGGGCAGGGCACGGCCGGCGCGTGAGGGCCCCTCAGGCGGGCTCGAGGGTTCCGGTGTGCAGTTCGGCGACCCGGCCGTCGCCCGTCTCGTAGGTCCACAAGGCGTGGACCGTCCGGGCGGCGAGGTTCATCAGGTGGGTGATCGCCATGCCGGACTCCTCGACCCAGCCGAGCATGAACAGGCCGGGGGCCACCTCGGCGGTGTGGAGGGCGACGGTCTCCTCGGCGCCCTTGGCCGGGCCCTCCAGGATCTCGTAGTGCAGGGTGGCGCCGTCGGCCGCGTAGGTGTTGCGGAAGACGACCCCGTTGTCGACGCGGAAGACGAAGGTCTTCCCGGCGTAGGTGGTCTCACTCATCGCGTTCTCTTCTTGCCGGCGGTCTGCGGCTCAGAACAGGCCGTTGCCGTGGGGCAGTTCGGCCGGGACCGGGGAGATGACGTCCCAGTGCTCGACGATCCTGCCGCCCTGGACGCGGAAGAGGTCGTAGTAGGCGACGGGGACGCCGAACTCGCCCTCGGACTGGAGCAGGACGAAGTCGCCCTCGGCGACGACCTTGTGGACGGTCTTGTAGACGAGGTTCTTGCCCTGCTCGGCCCACTTCGCGGCAGCGGCGCCGAAGCCGTCGAGGCCGTCGGCGGCCTCCGGGTTGTGCTGGTCGTACGTCTCGGTGGAGATGTAGTCGGTGAGCACCGAGTAGTCGGCGCCGACCAGGACCTTCTGCGCGAACTCGGCCACCAGGGCCCGGTTGGCCTCGGTCTCCCCGGGGGCGGCGACCTCGGTGGGGCCGTCGGTCTGCGAGCGCCCGGACGCGGTGTCCTCGACCAGCGGGGTCAGCGCGTCCCAGTGCTCGGCGAGCTTGCCGTCGGCGTCGACGCGGAAGATGTCGAAGGCGACCAGCGGGTCGGGCCCGAAGCCGTGGTACGTGCCGTGCAGGGCGACCAGGTCACCGTCGGCGATCACCCGGGCGCCCTCGTAACGGAAGCCCTCCGGCAGTCCGGCGACCAACTGGCGCAGGGCCTCGGGGCCGTCGGCGGCCAGGGCGCTGTGCTGGGTGTAGTCGGCGGCGACCCAGCGGTCGACCGCGCTCGGGTCCTTCTGGCCGAACAGTTCGCCGGCGGCGGTCAGGACGGTGTTCTTGGCGTTGCTCATGACGGTTCTCCTCGCGAGGGCAGGTCATGGATGGGTACTTGGGGGCTGGTCGAGGCCAGTCGCTGGTCGAGGGCGGAGGTCAGGGAAGCGGCCGTGGAGGCCGCGCCGCCCAGCCGGTCGGCGCCGTGCGCGGTGTCCAGCAGCAGCGTCGGGTAGGACAGGACGCGCAGGCGGCGCAGCTCACGGAAGTCGGCGCGGGCCTTGACCCGGCCGGCCGGGGCGCCGTACGCCGCGGTCACGGCGTCGGCGTCCAGGCCGAGTTCGACGGCCATGTCCCGGTAGACCTCGGCGTCGGACAGGCTGCGGCCGTCGACGAACCACGCCCGCTGCATGGCCTCGGCCGCGTCCAGTCCGCTGATTCCGGGCTGGTCGCGCAGGGCGGCCAGCCCCGCCGCCGCGGCCGTGGAGTCGAGCACGGTCGTCCCCCGCGACAGGGCGCGGTCGTAGCCCGTGCCGAAGGTGACTCCGGTCAGCCGCGTGACGGTGTCCCGTTCGGCCGACAGGTGCGGATGGGCCGCCACCGGCAGCGCCCGGGCACCGCTGTAGAGGCCTGCCGACACCACGCCGAGCCGGACGCGGTGGGCGTTGTCCTCGGCGAAGGCCCGCAGCGTGGGGCCGAAGCCGTAGCACCAGGCGCAGTACGCGTCGAAGGCGTACGTCAGGGAGGCCCGCTCCGGCGATCGCATCACCTGCCTCCTCTCTTGGCGCTCTCTTATTGCTTTCCGACATCGACTGATGTCGGGTCGGGCTGACAGCTCCAAATTAGGCTTGCTGAACAGGTGGAATCGGATACGCTGGCGACTGGTGATGGTCAAAAACCGACATGATGACGACCGGGGGATCCGGGAGATCTCCTTCGCGGCGCCCGCCGGCACCCCGGCCGGCGTCGAAGTGCTGTCCCTGGCCGACCTGCGCCGGCGCGTGCCCGGCGAGCGGCTCGCGGCTCCCCGGCGGCCGGACTTCCACCACCTGATCACCCTCGCCGAGGGAACCCTGTGGCACACCGTCGACTTCACCGCCTACGCCCTCGAACCCGGCTCATGGCTGTGGGTGCGCCCCGGCCAGGTTCAGCAGTGGGGCGATCTCACGCACGCCGACGGCGCCCTCATCCTGTTCCGCCAGGACTTCCTCGACCCGGCCACGACGGCCGGCGCCCATGTGGAGGACCCGCACGCGCCGATCCTGCGCCGGCCCCTGCCCGAGGACGCCCGGGACCTCCGGCTGGCCGCCGACCATCTCGCCGCCGAGTTCCACGCCCTCGGACGCCTGCCCCTGGAGATCCACACCGCGGCCCTGCGCCACCTGCTGGCCGTCCTCGTCCTGCGACTGGCCCACCTCACCGCGCCATTGGGCAGCCCCGCCCCCGAACCCGACACCACCTACCTGCGCTTCCGCGACGCGGTGGAAAAGGACTTCGCCCGCACCCGCCGGGTCGAGGACTACGCCGAAGCGCTCGGCTACTCGGCCCGCACCCTCGCACGCGCCACCCTCGCCGCGGCCGGTCTGGGCGCCAAGGAGTTCATCGACCGCCGCGTCGTCCTCGAGGCCAAGCGCCTCCTGGCCCACAGCGATCGCAGCGCCGCCCGGATCGCCGACCGCCTCGGGTTCTCCAGCGCCACCCACTTCAGCAAGTACTTCCACCAGCGCACCGGTCAGACCCCGATCGCCTTCCGCAACACGGTCCGCGGGCAAACCCCGAGCTGAGACCCCTCATCCGGTCCAGACCAAACCCTTGACACGGAAATTGCTCACTCCTTAAATCACGTAGTGAACTAAGCCCCCGCCGGGGCCGGTTCGCGTGCACCCGCAAGATCGGCGCGATGGTGTCGGCGGATCCGGCCCGTCCCGCGCCTCATCCCTGCCCTCCGGTCCCATCCTGCCCTCCCTCCCCGCATGTCATGGGCATGCCGTACGCCCGACCGGCGTCACCCCTCGACCCGTTCGGATCCACCCCCCACAGGAGAAGACATGCTCCGAACCCCACGACCGTCCCTCGCCGGCCCCTGGGTCGCGGCCGCCGTGGCCGTCGCCACGGCCGCCTCGATCCTGACCGGCGCCCAGCCCGCGCAGGCGGCGCCCCGGGCGGCCGCGGCCCTCCCCGCCGGCTGGGCCACCGTGGTGAACACCGGCAGCGGCAAGTGTCTCGACGCCCGGTCCGCCGCCACCGCGAACGGCACCACCGTGCAGCAGTACGCCTGCAACAACACGACCGCCCAGCAGTGGAGTCTCACCCCCACGAGCGACGGCTTCGTGCGGATCGCCAACCGCAACGACGCCCAGCAGGTCGCGGACGTCAGCGACGTGTCGACCGCCGACAACGCGGCCGTCCACCTGTGGACCTACGGCGGCGGCGCCAACCAGCAGTGGCAGGCGGTCGACGAGGGCGCGGGGGCGTATCACTTCGTCAACCGCAACAGCGGCAAGTGCCTCGACGTGCCGTCCGCCTCGACGGCCGACAGCGTCCAACTCGTGCAGTACACCTGCAACGGCACCGCCGCCCAGCGCTTCCAGGTGACGCCCGTGACCACCGCGCCGGGGGACGTCGACCTCGGCCCGAACGTGGTCGTGTTCGATCCGTCGATGCCGTCGTCCACCATCCAGAGCCGACTGAACTCGATCTTCCAGCAGCAGGAGACGAACCAGTTCGGCTCCCAGCGCTACGCCGTGATGTTCAAGCCGGGGACGTACAGCAACGACGTCAACGTCGGCTTCTACACCCAGGTGCTGGGCCTCGGCCAGTCGCCGGACTCGGTCACGATCAACGGCGCCGTGCACGTGGAGGCCGACTGGTTCCCGCCGCAGAACGCCACCCAGAACTTCTGGCGCGGCGCCGAGAACCTGTCGGTGAACCCCACGGGCGGCACCGACCGGTGGGCCGTGTCGCAGGCGTCCGGCTACCGGCGCATGCATGTGCGCGGCAACCTCGAACTGAGCGACGGCGGCTGGTCCAGTGGCGGCTTCATGGCCGACAGCAAGATCGACGGCCAGGTCCGCTCCGGCACCCAGCAGCAGTGGCTGACCCGCAACTCACAGCTCGGCAGCTGGACCGGAGCCAACTGGAACATGGTCTTCGTGGGCAGCCAGGGCGTGCCGGGCAACAGCTTCCCCAACCCGCCCTACACGACGGTGAACCAGACCCCGACGGTACGCGAGAAGCCGTTCCTGTACGTGGACGGCACAGGCGCCTACAAGGTGTTCGTGCCCTCCGTGCGGACCGGCTCCTCGGCCACCACCTGGGCCGGCGGGTCCGCGGCCGGCACCTCGCTCGGCATCGACCAGTTCTTCGTCGTCACACCGGGCGCGACCGCCGCGCAGATCGACGCCGCGCTGGCGGCAGGGAAGAACCTGCTGGTCACCCCGGGTGTCTACCATCTCGACCGGACCCTGCACGTGACCCGCCCCGACACCGTCGTCCTCGGCCTGGGCCTCGCCACCTTCGTTCCGGACAACGGCGTCACCGCCATGACCGTCGCCGACGTCGACGGCGTCAAGCTCGCCGGCGTCCTCTTCGACGCCGGGACGGCCAACTCGCGGACCCTGGTGGAGATCGGCCCGGCCGGCGCCGCGGCCGACCACGCGGCGAACCCCACCTCGCTGCACGACGTCTACTTCCGGGTCGGCGGCGCCGGCGTGGGCAGGGCCACCACCAGCCTCGTCGTCAACAGCGACGACGTGATCGGCGACCACATGTGGATCTGGCGCGCCGACCACGGCAGCGGGGTCGGCTGGAACACCAACACGGCGGACACCGGGCTCGTCGTCAACGGCGACGACGTCACCATGTACGGCCTGTTCGTCGAGCACTACCAGAAGCACCAGACCCTCTGGAACGGCAACGGCGGCCGGACGTACTTCTACCAGAACGAGATGCCGTACGACCCGCCGAACCAGGCCGCCTGGATGAACGGCGCCACGCAGGGCTACGCCGCCTACAAGGTCGCGAACACGGTCACCCGCCACCAGGCCTACGGACTCGGCAGCTACTGCTACTTCAACGTCGCTCCGAGCGTCGCCGCGGAGCACGCCTTCGAGGTCCCGAACAGCCCGGACGTGCGCTTCCAGAACATGGTGACCGTCTCCCTCGGCGGCACGGGAACCATCCGGCACGTCATCAACGACCGCGGTGGCCCGTCCGACTCCGCCACCAACGTCGCCGACCTGGTGAGCTACCCGTGAGGCGACGGGCGGCACGACGGCCGGCCCCGCTCACCCCGCCGGTGCGGCGCGCCCGTGACGGCGACACGGTACGGGGCTCCGGTCCCACCGTTCGTCCCTGAGGGGCGGAAGGGGCTGCCGGACGGTCAGCGGCCGCTGCGAGCTGGGCCCCTTCGCCCGTCCTTCGACGCGGGCTCGGCGGGGGCGCCCCGGCCGTGCGGGGCCCCGCGTCCCGCGTGCGGCGGGCCGCCCGTGCAGCCGTGGCCGTCGCCGTCCTGACCGGTCCCGGGGGTGCCGGGCTCCGGATCCGCCGGAGGAGGCGTTCCGGGTTGCGGATCCTCGGGGGCCGGGTCGGGGGGCGCAGGGGACTCCCGCGTTCCCCCGTCCGCCGGGGGCGGGTCGCCGGTCGGGTCCTCACCCGCCCCGTCACCCGGAGGGGGAGCCGGGTCGGTCGCGTCGGCGGAGGGCGGCTGCGGCCCGGCGGTTCCGGCCCCGGCGCCGTCGGCGGCCTCCGGGGACGACGCGGACGGAGCGGGCGCGACCGTGCCGTCCTCCGCCGGGAGCGGAGCCGCGTCGCGGACGTGGGCCGCAGGCGCGGAGTCGTGCTCCTCGCCGCCCCCGGCCCGGACGGGAGCCCGGGACGGCGCCGTCTTCGCCTCGGTCACCGGCGCGTCGGCGAGCGGGGCCCGGGTCGCGGGCGCATCGGCCACCGGCGTGCGCTGTGCCGGCACCGGAGCCGCGTCGGGCCCGCCCAGGACGAGGCAGACCGCCGCGGCCCCCGCCACGAGGACGCCCGCCGTCGCCGCCACGGGCGCCTTCGCGCCGCCGACCGCGACATGACGCACCCCGTGCAGCAACCCGGCGCCGTGCCCGCCGGCCGCGACCGCACCCGCCGACCCCGCGGCGAAGCCCAGCAGGAACTTCCCCGCGCCGCCCACCGCGAAGACCAGCAGCGCGGGGCCGGTCAGCGCGGGCAGCCGGTCGTTGGCCCGCATCAGCGCGGCGAGCCGTTCCCGGCAGCCGGCGCACGCGTCCACGTGGCCGAGCAGCCGCTCGCCCTGCCGGGCGGTCGCCGCGCCCCGCACGTACGCCGGCATGCGGGCCCAGTGGACCTGGCAGGCGGGGTCTTCCGGGGCTCCCGTCTGGGCGCGCAGGAAGGCCTGCCGCATGCCCTCCCGCGCACGGTGCAGCAGCACGGCCGTCGCGCCCTCCTTGGTGCCGAGCTGCGGGCCGATCGCCGCCAGCGGCTGCCCCTCCGCCTCCGCCAGCCACAGCGCCTTCACCCAGCGCTCGGGCAACTGGCCCAGCACCCGCACCACCAGGTCGACGCTGGAGACCTGCTCGGCGGGGTCCTCCCCGTGCGCGCCGGTCTCGGCCCGCTCCTCGGCGTGCGGGTCCCGGGGCGTCTCGCGCACCGCGCCGCCGGAGGCGATCGCGAGACGGCGCACCGTGGTCCTGAGATACGCCGGCACGTTGTCGATCTCGTGCCCCGCGGCGAGCCGCCGCCACACCAGGAAGTGCGCCTCGGCGACGAGGTCTTCGGCGGCCCAGGCGTTCCTCGTGAGCGAGCGGGCGTACGCGACGAGCCGAGGCTGCTGCTCCTCGTAGACACGGGCGTACGCGGCGGTGGCGGAGGACGGGGCGGGCGCGGCAAGGGACCTGTCGGTCATGGAGGAACGCTCCAGTTGCCTCTGAGGGGCGGAAGGATTTGTCAGCCTAGATGCCAAAACTTTCAACCAAAGTTGCGGACGGCATCGGATGTGGCACACCTCACACGGGCAGCGGCGAGGGCCGGCGGCGGACCCAGTCGAACAGCAGCACCGAGCACACCGCCGCGAACGCGCACCAGGTCGAGACGAACTCCAGCCGCCACAGCGCGAAACAGGCCGACGCGCCCACGGCGACCACGGCCCCCAGCGCCAGCAGCCGCCGGTCCCCGGACAGCAGCAGGGAGCCGACGGTGGCCAGGAGGTAACCCGCGACGAGCACGGGCGCGTGCGGCACGTCGAGGCTGTAGCCGACGGTGTGGCCGCGGATCTCGGCCGTCACCGGCCGGGCGGCGATCCCGTGCGCGAGCACCGCGCCGGTGGCCAGACCGACCACGAGCGGGAACGTCAGCCGGCGCCGGGCGCGCGGCGAGGCGGCACACCACACGCCCGCGGGCACCCACACCGCCAGCAGCGGCAGAGCGATGACCGCCCAGATCACCGTGGCGGCTCCGCCGCCCCCGCCCGCGTCCCAGACCGCCGCCTCCACGACCTGGTGCGCGCCGAGCAGCAACGGCAGCGCGGCGAGCGGCAGATCCGCCCTGTCGCGCACCCGTGTCACACAGGCCACCCCGACCGCGGCCACGCCGGCGCCCGCCGCCAGATCGGCTGTCGCACTCCAACACATCACGTCACCAAGGGGTCGACCGTCGCCGGCGTCATCACTGCCGTCCGCATCCGTCCTTATCCGTCTCACCGTCCGCGTCACGTTACGTACCACGCGGGGTGTCCGCCCCGCGTGGCGGGCGAACGCCGCGCGGACTCCCGGTACAACGCCGCGCGATCTCCCGGTATGGGGCGGAGCGGTGTCCGGGGCGGCGTTAGGCTGCACGGGGCGGGCAGCGGCCGTCCAGGGGCCTGGCCCCTGCGGCGGCGGGGTGACCCGCGGACACGAAGGAGGACGCGGGTGGTGGACCCCTCGCAGGGAGTCGGCGGGTTCGGGCCGGTGCGCGGCTGCGCCGTGCTGGAGGTGGGCCCGTTGCCCGGCCGGCCCGGCATTCGGGCCAGGGGCGAGATCAGCGAGGTCACTCGCTCGCCGTGGGAAGCCGCTCTGGCGGGACTGGCACGGCAGCACGCCGAGGTCTCCTATGTGGAGCTCTCGGAAGTGGGGTTCGTCGACGTGGCCGGGGTCGCGGCGCTCGCCGTCACGGCGTTGGGCCTGTCCGGAGGGCGGATGGTGGTCGAGCATCCGCCGCCGCAGGTGCCACGCGTACTGGGCCTGTTCTGGCCGGGCCTGCACCGGATCGAGGTGGCGCCGCGATGAGCACGGTGGCGACCCACGAGGCGTTCGAGCACCCCGCGCTGTTCTACCGCGGCGAGCGGGAGTACGTGGACCACACGGTGTCGTTCGTCCAGGAGGGCCTGGACCTCGGCGAGCCGGTGGCCGTGGCGGTGCCCGGCCCCAACCTGGAGCTGATCAGGACCGGACTGGGCGCCGACGCCCAGGGCGTCCTCCTGCTGGACATGACCCGGGCGGGCCGCAACCCGGGCCGGATCATCCCCGGCGTGCTCCGCTCCTTCGCCGACGCCCACCGCCAGGGGCGGGTGCGGATCATCGGCGAGCCGATCTGGGCGGGCCGCAGCGCGGTGGAGTACCCGGCGTGCGCCCAGCACGAGGCGCTGATCAACGCGGCCTTCGAGGGCCGGGCGGTCACCATCCTGTGCCCCTACGACGAGGATCGCCTGGACGAGGCGGTCCTGGCCGACGCGAGGATCACCCACCCGACCATCGTGTCCCGCCACGCGGAGCAGGCGAGCGACGTCTACGACTGGCGCTCCGTGGTCGCCCGGTACAACGAGCCGCTGGAGCCCGTGCCGGACGCCGCCGTGTTCTCCTTCGACGCCGACAACCTGTTCATGGCGCGTTCCTTCGCCGTCGAACAGGCCGGCCGGCTGGGCCTCGCGGGACAGCGGCTGCAGGACGCGGAACTGGCGGTCGCGGAGCTGACGACCAACAGCGTGGTGCACGGCGGCGGACGGGGCACCATCGCGGTCTGGGCCGACGCCGGACAGTTCGTGTGCGAGGTCCGCGACGCCGGCCGGCTGGTCGACCCGCTGGCCGGCCGCAGGCCGCCGACCCGGGGTCAGATCGGCGGCCGTGGGCTGATGCTGGTCCACTACGTGGCCGACCTGGTGCGCCTGCACACCGCCGACGAGGGCACGACGGTCCGCTTCTACCTCGGCGGCTGAGAGGCCCGTCCGGCCGTCAGTTCTCGGCGCGCAGCGCCACCCAGGTGGTCTTCGCCACGACGCCGTTGGCCTTCAGCCCCCGGTCGGTCTGGAAGGCGCGGACGGCCGTCTCGGTGTCCGCGCCGAACTCGCCGTTGACGCCGGAGGAGCCCACGGCGTAGCCGCGGCCGGTGAGGATGCACTGCACTTGCAGCACCCGGTCGCCGCTGTCGCCGAGTCGGGTGCGGCCGTGGCCGGAGTAGTACGTGCAGTCGCTGATCCAGGGCGGCGTGCCGGGCTCGGTCGGGGTGGCGTCGGCGGACCCGCTCGGTGAGCCGGACGCGTCGGGGCCCCGGGCGCCGTCGGTGGGGACGGCGGGTGCGTCCGCGGCCGCGCCGGTGGCGGAGCGGGAGGCCGCGGGACCGGACGGTGACACGTCCTCGTCGCTCGCGACGTCGGCGCGCCTGCTGGACGCGCCCGCGGCGGACGCCCGGTCCGGGACGCCGGGTGTGTCCGCCCGGCCGCCGTCGCCGGGCAGGCCGCCCGTGTCGCCCCCGTCGGACGTGACGGCCCTGGGTGCGGCCGCCGCGGGACCGTCCTCGGGCATGAGGGAGAAAGCGCCCGCGGCGACGGTGCACAGGACGGCGGCGGCGACGAGGGCCGGCACCCGCCTCCGCCGCGCCCAGGACGGGACCGCCGACGCGACCGCGGGCGGGACCGCCGCGGACGACGCCGGCCCGGAGACGGGGGCCTCGGACGCCGCCGCCGGGTCCGCCTGCGGGGGAACGAGCCCGGGCGCGGGCTCCGGGACCCGGTTCGCCCGGTAGTCAGAGGGCAGCAGCCGGGCCGCTCGCGCCACCGGAAGGCGGTGCAGCGCCTCGTACGCGCGCTGCCGGGCCAGGACCCCGCTCAGCAGCGGCTCGGGCCAGCCGGGCGTCCGGGCGCGCACGCCGGCCGTGTCGATCAGTTCCTGCGGGGTGGGGCGCCGTTCGGGCTCCTTGGCCAGACAGGCGGTCAGCAGCGCGGCCAGCTCCGGGTCGGCCTTCGCGACCGCGCCGGTCACCTCCTCGAAGGGCTCCTCGAACGCCACCCGGTGCATCACGTCGACGCCCGTGCCGTCACCGAACGGAGCCCGCCCGGTGGCCGCGTAGAGCAGGGTCCCGGCCAGGGAGAACACGTCGGAGGCCGTGTCGCAGTGCCCCGTTCTCAGGTACTCCGGGGACATGTAGGCCGGAGTGCCCACCCGGTTGCCCGTGCCGGTGATCGCGCTGGCGTCCAGGGCCTTGGAGATGCCGAAGTCGATCACATGCGCGCCCTGCTGCGACAACAGCACGTTGGACGGCTTCAGATCCCGGTGCACCACCTCCGCCGCGGCCAGCGCGGTGAGCGCCCGCCCCAGTTCGGCCGTCAGGCGCCACACGGCGGCCGTGGGCAGCGCCCTGCCCCCGCCCACCGCGTCCGCCAGGTCGAGACCCGGGACGTACTCGGTGGCCATCCACAGGAGGCTGTCGTCCCAGCCCGTCCCGCATAATCTGGGAGCGTGCGGCGGACCGAGCCGGCCGTGCACCGCCGCCTCGCGTTCGAACCGGCGCTGGAACCGGACGTCCTCGGCGTACTCCGGCCGGATCACCTTCACCGCGAACAGCCCGGGAGTGTCGTCGGCGGCCCGCGCCAGATAGACCCGCCCCATCCCGCCGCTGCCGAGCAGCGCCACCGGCACGAAGGGGCCGACCCGGCCCGGGTCGCCGATCCGCAGGGGCGAGGCCCCGGTCTCCCGGAGCGCGGCGGCCTCGCCCGCCGCAGGGTTCGGTGAGGGCGGCAGCTGGTCGGACACGGGACTCCCGAAGTGATGTTCGTCGTAAGTCAGTTCGCACAGGGTGAGAGATCGAGGCTAGCCGAGCCGCGCCCGGTGCTCAGCGTTTCTCACGGTTCCGTCCGGCCGGGGCGGCCCCGGCCGGCCCTCCGGCGCCACGACGCAGGCGGGTGAAGCCTGAGGCACCGTCAGCTCCCCGGGGCATGCATAAGGATCTCCGCCGTATCCGGCCGGGTCGGCGGACACGACGCGCTGGAGGCGAGAGTGATGAACGAACGAGCCGGACGGAGCGGCACCCTCAGGGTCCCGGTCCTCATCGTCGGCGGGTCCCTGGTCGGCCTGGCGACCTCGTTGTTCCTGGGCAGGCTCGGGGTACCGCACCTACTGGTGGAGCGCCACGCCGGCACCTCCATCCACCCCCGCGGCCGCGGGAACAACGTCCGCACGATGGAGCTGTTCCGGGTGGCCGGCGTCGAGCGGGCGATCCAGGAGGCCGCGGCCACCCTCGCCGACAACCACGGCATCCTGCAGACCCCCACCCTGGTCGGCGACGCGGGCGAGTGGCTGTTCCGCGACATCGACCCGGGCGGCGGACTGGCGCGTTTCAGCCCCAGCTCCTGGTGCCTGTGCAGCCAGAACGACCTGGAGCCGGTCCTGCTCGACCATGCGCGGCGGCTCGGCGGCGACCTGCGGTTCTCCACCGAACTGTTGTCGTTCGACGCCGACTCCGCCGGCGTCACCGCCGTGGCGAAGAGCCGTGATACCGGTGAGCACATCGCCGTCCGCGCCGACTACCTCGTCGCCGCCGACGGCCCGCGCAGCCCGGTCCGCGAGCAGCTGGGCATCGGTCAGAGCGGACCGGGCGACCTGTTCCACAACGTCAGCCTGACCTTCCGATCCCGTGGTCTCGCCGAGGTCGTGGGCGACCGCCACTTCATCGTCTGCTACCTGACCAGCACGGACGCCGACGGCGCGCTGCTGCCCGTGGACAACCGGGAGAACTGGGTCTTCCACGTCCCCTGGCACCCCGAACACGGCGAAACCCTCGAGGAGTTCACCGACGAGCGGTGCGTGGAGCACATCCGGCGGGCGGTCGGGGTCGCGGACCTCGACGTGGAGATCACCGGCAAGGCGCCCTGGCACGCCGCTCAGCGGGTCGCCCGCAGCTACCGCTCGGGCCGCGTGTTCCTGGCCGGCGACTCGGCCCACGAGATGTCCCCGACCGGGGCCTTCGGCTCCAACACCGGCATCCAGGACGCCCACAACCTCGCGTGGAAGCTGGCCGCGGTGCTCGACGGCTGGGCGGGGGAGGACCTCCTGGACACCTATGACGCCGAACGCCGTCCCGTCGCGGAGGCCACCAGCGCCCGCGCCGCCGTCCGCTCGGCCGAGCACAGCCACCCCGGGTTCGCCGCGCCGGCAGGCACGGGCGGCGGCCCGCAGCGGGGCATCCTCAACGTGGCCCTCGGCTACCGCTATCCGCAGGGCGCCGTCGTCGGCGCCGACCCCGCGACCCCGGTCGTCCCCGAGGGCCTCGACCTGAGCGGCGGACCCGGCAGCCGGGCGCCCCACCTGTGGGTGCGGCGCGGCGACGAGCGGATCTCCACCCTCGACCTCTACGAGCGGTCCCTGGTCCTGCTCAGCGACGCCGGTGAGCCGAGCGACTGGCACGCGGCCGCCGGCCGCCTCGCCGCGGAGCTGTCCCTTCCGCTCAGGTCGTACCGGCTGGGATCCGGACCCGGGACCGACCTGGTGCCGGAGGGTGACGCCGACTGGGCGGAACGCCACGGCACGACCCGCGGGGGCGCCGTGCTCGTCCGTCCCGACGGGTTCGTCGCCTGGCGGTCGCCGGGCCCGGACCCGGCACCCGAGTCGACGCTGCGTCAGGTCCTGAACACCGGGCTGGCACTCTCCTGAAGCCGTGCGCTTCACCCGTGTGAACGCCCCGAGTGGTGCCGCGGCGGCCAGTGACTGACGGTGGATCACATTACGCACGGGTTCGCAGAGCTGACGAGGTGTCGGCTGCCCGGTCGTGACGGAAGGACCATCAGATGCGCTCTGCTCGTATGATCCTGGCCACCGCGGCGGCCACGGCCGCTCTCGCCATCGGCGCTCCGGGCGCCTACGCGGCCGACGGGGACTGGGACCACGACGGCTCGTCCTACACCAAGGAGGAGAGCTCCTCCACCGGCAAGGAGGAGGGCTCCTCCACCGGCAAGGGCGACGGCTCCTGGTCCGGCAAGCACGACAAGGAGGGCCACGACGCACCGCACGGCGGGATCCACACCGGGGGCGGCGCGCTGGCGGCCGTCGGCGAGGGCGACCGTGACGGCTCCGCCGCCAAGGACCCCCGCTTCGACCCCGAGACCTACAAGGACAAGGCCGCCGAGAAGGAGCACGGCCGCAGCCAGGACGCCGCCCAGGAGGGCGAGGACTCCTGGAACGGCGGCAAGGAGGACGCCGGCGGCTGGAGCGGCAAGCACGACAAGCCCAGCGGCGGCATGCACACCGGCGGCGGCGCCCTCGCCGGCCCCTCCCTCACCGCCGGCGGACTCGGCATCCTCGCCTTCGCCGGCACCGGCCTCTACACCCTGCGCCGCAGGAACACCGCCGGAAGCGTGGCCTGACCCATGCCGGACGCGATAGCGAAGCCGCGGCCGCCGCCCGTGCCCCGTGCGGCGGCCCGGCTCGCCCCCGGCCCCGTCCGCATCCGCTGCCGCGCCCGAGTGAGGTGGTCCCCGATGGCAGTCCCCCGTTCTTCGTCCCCTTCCCCCTCCGACCCAGCCGGCGGTGAGCCGGGGTCCGCCGGCGAGGGGAACTCGCGCACCGGCGTGATGATGCTCTGCGCCACGGTCGCCGTGGTCGTGGCGCTCAGCCTGGCCGGCGGCAACGACACCCCGCCCGGCGCGGCCAGCCCCCCGCACGCACCGCCCGCGGCCTCGGTCACGGCGACCCGCGCACCCGAGGCGCGCGACGAGCAGGCCGCGGCCGCCCCGGCCGGCGAAGCGCCGGGAAAGCACCTGCCGCGCTCGCGGCCCGTACGCCTGCTCATCCCGAAGATCTCGGTCGACGCCCCCTTCACCGACCTCGCCATCGGCCCCAGCGGCCGGCTGAACCCGCCCCCCGCGAACGACGTCAACCTCGTCGGCTGGCACGCCAAGGGCGCCTCCCCCGGGGAGACGGGCACCGCGATCATCGCCGGACACGTCGACACCAAGACGTCCCCGGCCGTCTTCGCGGGACTCGCCGCGCTGGCGAAGGGCGACCTCTTCCACGTCCTGCGGGCCGACGGCAGCAAGGCATCCTTCCGGGTCGACAGCGTGGAGACCTTCGCCAAGGACGACTTCCCCAGCGAACGCGTGTACGGCGACACCGCCGAGGCGCAGGTGCGGCTCATCACCTGTGCGGGTTATTACGACCGGACGGTCAAGGACTACACGGACAACCTGGTCGTCTTCGCCCATCTCGTCTGACGTTCACCCGGCCGGTCACCCGCGTAGTTCATCCGAGTCGCGCGCTTGCGAGGACGGGCACAGGATCGAGGAACGCTGACGTCGCATCACCGCGGCCGACGTTCACTTCCCCCTCCGTGAAGGAGATGTGCGCAGGATGACCACCACGTCCGAACGTGTTGCAGGCTCGGGGACGCGACAGGCGTCACAACGCGTCTCCCAGTCCGTGTTCGACGGCTCCCGCCTTCGCGTCGTCCTGCTGGTCGACGTCTACGACGGTGCCCAGCAGCAGTTCCTCGAGGCCTACGAGCAGCTCTGCAACCAGGTCGCGTCCGTCCCCGGGCATGTCAGCGACCAACTGTGCCAGTCCATCGAGAACCCCTCCCAGTGGCTCATCACCAGCGAGTGGGAGAGCGCCCCGCCGTTCCTCGCCTGGGTCAACAGCGAGGAACACGTGCGGATGGTGGAGCCGCTGCACAGCTGCGTGCGCGACACCAGGTCGCTGCGCTTCCACGTCGTCCGCGAGACCGGCGGCCCGGCCGAGGCCGGCCCGGGCAAGCGCCGGCTCCAGGCGTCGCCCAGGATCGGCGACGGCATGATCCGGCACGCGCTCACCTTCACCGTCAAGCCGGGCAGCGAGGACATCGTTGCCAAGATCCTCGCCGACTACGCCTCACCCGAGCCGAAGGTCGACGACACCACCCGGCTGTGCCGCACCTCGCTGTTCATGCACGGCAACCGAGTGGTGCGGGCCATCGAGGTGCGGGGCGACCTGCTGTCCGCGCTGCGCCACGTCGCCCGCCAGCCCGAGGTGAGGGCCGTCGAGGAGGCCATCAACCCCCATCTGGAGCAGGACCGGGACCTCAACGACCCCGAGTCCGCCCGGGTGTTCTTCACCCGGGCCGCGCTGCCGGCCGTCCACCACGTGACGGCGGACCGGCAGGACGCGCAGGCCGAGCGGTACGCCCTGTGCTACCCGACGCGTCCCGACCGCGGCATGAAGCTGGCCGAGCTGCTCGCCCGGCACGACGAGGCGGCGGCGGACGACCCGCGCAACCCGGTCCTGCGCAGCACGATCTTCCAGCGCGACGACGTCGTCGTACGGCTGATCGACGTGAGCGGCGGTCTCGAGGCCGCCGACCCCGTGCAGGCCCTGGGCCTGTCCGACCCCGAGCAGATGGCCGAGCTGACGACACTCGCCGACGACGCCGGCGCCGCGGACCGCTCCGCCGCGAAGGACGTCCGGCTCGCGCGCCTCCTGCAGCTCGCGCGCATGGAGCTCGTCACCGACCGCCGGTCGCCCGAGGCCTGATTCGACATCACGTGGGCCGGGGCGGGGCTACCCGCCCCGCCCACGCCGGCGCAGAACATCATCGGAGGAACGTCGTGATCACATCCCGTCCCAGAGTCGTGGATCTCAGCGAGGTCGAGCCCAACACCCGGCGCGGCGGCGACCTGCGCGCCATGCTCACCCCCGTCACGGTCGGCTCGACCAGCGGTTTCATGGGCGTGGCCCTCATCAAGCCGGGCGACCGCATCGCCGAGCACTACCACCCGTACTCCGAGGAGTTCGTGTACGTCGTGTGCGGGCAGCTGGAGGTGGACCTCGACGGCGAGGCGCAGGCCCTCCAGCCGGAGCAGGGCCTGATGATCCCCGCCCACATGCGGCACCGCTTCCGCAACGTCGGCAACGTCGAGGCCCGCATCGTCTTCCACCTCGGCCCGCTGGCCCCGAGCCCGCCGCTCGGCCACGTCGACACCGAGGAGACCGACGCGGAGCCCGT
The DNA here is from genome assembly GCF_055606485.1 of Streptomyces sp. NPDC037083. Taxonomy (NCBI): domain Bacteria; kingdom Bacillati; phylum Actinomycetota; class Actinomycetes; order Kitasatosporales; family Streptomycetaceae; genus Streptomyces; species Streptomyces sp. NPDC037083. Next base: position 199,628 of record NZ_JBVJSQ010000008.1, read on the forward strand.
GGTGATCGGCCCCGAGGCGACCGCACGACGTCGGGTCAGGTCATGACCAGGCGTGTGGCGGTCACCGGCATAGGCATCGTCGCCCCGGGCGGCATTGGCGTGCCGGCGTTCTGGAAGCTCCTCGTCGAGGGGCGCACGGCGACGCGCGGCATCACCTTCTTCGACCCGACGGGGCTGCGGTCGCGGATCGCCGCCGAGTGCGACTTCGACCCGGCGGCCCACGGACTGGACGCCCGTGACGTCGAACGGTGCGACCGCTACATCCAGTTCGCCCTGGTCGCCGGGGAGGAGGCGGTACGGGACGCCGGTCTCGACCTCGCCGCCGAGAACCCCTGGCGGGTCGGCGTCTCCCTGGGCACCGCGGTCGGCGGCACCACCCGGCTGGAGAACGACTACGTCGCGGTCAGCCACGGCGGGCAGCGCTGGGACGTGGACCACCGCGAGGCGGCCCCGCATCTGCAGCGCGCGTTCACGCCCAGCACGCTCGCCTCGACGGTGGCGGAGCGGTTCGGTGCGCGCGGGCCGGTGCAGAGCGTCTCCACGGGCTGCACCTCCGGACTCGACGCGGTCGGGTACGCCTTCCACACCGTGGAGGAGGGCCGGGCCGACATATGCATAGCCGGCGCCTCGGACTCGCCGATCTCCCCGATCACCATGGCCTGCTTCGACGCGATCAAGGCCACCTCCTCGAACAACGACGACCCCGCCCACGCCTCGCGTCCCTTCGACGCCGACCGCGACGGGTTCGTGATGGGCGAGGGCGGCGCCGTGCTCGTCCTGGAGGAGCTGGAGCACGCCCGGGCCCGCGGCGCGCACGTGTACTGCGAGCTCGGCGGGTACGCCACCTTCGGCAACGCCTACCACATGACCGGCCTGACCAGTGAGGGCCTGGAGATGGCCCGGGCCATCGAGGACGCCCTCGACCACGCGCGGGTCGACGCCACCGCGATCGACTACGTCAACGCGCACGGGTCGGGCACCAAGCAGAACGACCGTCACGAGACCGCCGCGGTCAAGCGGGTCCTGGGCGCGCACGCCTACGACACCCCCATGAGCTCCATCAAGTCGATGGTGGGCCACTCCCTGGGCGCGATCGGGGCGATCGAACTCGTCGCCTGCGTCCTGGCACTGGCCCACCAGGTCGTGCCGCCGACCGCGAACTACGAGACGCCCGACCCCGAGTGCGACCTGGACTACGTCCCGCGCGTGGCCCGTGAGCGCAAGCTGGGCAGCGTGCTCTCGGTGGGCAGCGGGTTCGGCGGCTTCCAGTCCGCGGTGGTCATGAACCGGCCGAGGGAGAAGACACGATGAGCGAACCCCTTCCACGGCGCGCCCTCGTCACGGGAATCGGCGTGGTCGCGCCCAACGGAGCCAGCACCGAGACCTTCTGGAAGTCGACCAGGGAGGGCATCAACGTCCTGGACCGGGTCACCCGCGAGGGATGCGAGCACCTCCCGCTGCGGGTGGCGGGCCAAGTGCGCGACTTCGACCCGTCGGCCGCGATCGAGGAGCGCTACCTCGTCCAGACCGACCGGTTCACACACTTCGCGATGGCCGCCGCCGACCTGGCGCTGGACGACGCCGGCCTCGGCCGTCCCGAGACCGACGCCGCGCCGTTCTCCGTCGGCGTGGTCACCGCGGCCGGTTCCGGCGGCGGCGAGTTCGGCCAGCGTGAGCTGCAGCAGCTGTGGGGCAAGGGCAGCCGCTTCGTCGGCCCGTACCAGTCCATCGCCTGGTTCTACGCCGCCAGCACCGGCCAGATCTCCATCCGCCGCGGCTTCAAGGGCCCCTGCTCGGTCGTCGCCGCCGACGAGGCGGGCGGTCTGGACGCCCTCGCCCACGCGGCGCGGGCCGTGCGGCGCGGCACCGACGTGATCGTGGCCGGCGCGACCGAGGCGCCGATCGCGCCCTACTCGATGGTCTGCCAACTCGGCTACGAGGAACTCAGCACGGTCGACGACCCGACCCGCGCCTACCGCCCGTTCACCTCGGCGGCCTGCGGGTTCGTGCCCGCCGAGGGCGGCGCCATGGTCGTGGTGGAGGCGGCGGAGTCGGCCCGGACGCGCGGCGCGCGGGTGCGGGCCGTCCTCGCCGGACACGCGGCGACCTTCACCGGCGCCTCCCGCTGGGCGGAGTCCCGGGAGGGGCTCGCCCAGGCCGTCCGGGGAGCCCTCGAGGAGGCGGACTGCGCGCCGGAGGAGATCGACGTGGTCTTCGCCGACGCCCTCGGCGTGCCGGAGGCGGACCGGGCCGAGGCCCTCGCGATCGTCGACGCTCTCGGACCGCACGGCGCCCGCGTGCCCGTCACGGCGCCGAAGACCGGGATCGGCCGGGGTTACTGCGCGGCGCCGCTGATGGACGCCGCGGCGGCGGTGCTCACCATGGAGCACGGCCTGATCCCCCCGACCCCCAACGTCTTCGACATCTGCCATGACCTCGATCTCGTGACCGGTCGCGCCCGCACCGCCGAGGTGCGCACGGCACTGGTCCTGAGCCGGGGACTCATGGGGTCGAACTCGGCGCTGGTGCTGCGGCACGGCGCCACCGACGCCTCGTAGCGAGGCGCCGCTCAGCAGTAGATGGAGGAACCGATGACCGACCGCATCACCGTGGAAGAGCTGGCCGAACTCATGAAGAAGTCCGCCGGCGTCACCGTCGCACCGGAGCGGCTCAGGGAGCCGGACACCGGCTTCGACGTCCTGGGCGTCGACTCGCTCGGGCTGCTGGGCATCGTGGGCGAGCTGGAGAACCGGTACGGCACGCCGATGCCGCCGGACGCCGAACGCTCCAAGTCGCCCCGCGAGTTCCTCGACCTCGTCAACAGCGCCCTCATGACTGGAGCCTGAGATGACCGGACACACGCAGAACGAGATCACCATCGCGGCCCCCCTGGACCTCGTCTGGGAGATCACCAACGACCTGGAGAACTGGCCGCGGCTGTTCACCGAGTACGCGTCCGTCGAGATCCTCTCCCGGGAGGGACGCAAGACCACCTTCCGGCTGACCATGCATCCGGACGAGAACGGGACCGTGTGGAGCTGGGTCTCGGAGCGCGAGCCGGACCGCGACACGCTCACCGTCAGGGCCCGGCGGGTCGAGACCGGACCGTTCGACCACATGAACATCCACTGGCGGTACGAAGAAGTCCCGGGCGGCACGCGGATGGTGTGGACGCAGGACTTCGCGATGAAGCCGGAGGCGCCGGTCGACGACGACTGGATGACCGACAACATCAACCGCAACTCCAAGGTCCAGATGGGCCTGATCCGGGATCGCATCGAGAAGGCCGCCGCCGAGCGCGGCGCCACGCCCGGACTGACCGACTGAACCGGACGGAGAAGGTCCCATGCACCAGGCCCTGATCGTCGCCCGGATGGCCCCCGGATCGGCCCCTGACATCGCCAAGGTGTTCGAGGAGTCCGACCGGGGAGAGCTCCCGCAGCTCGTCGGCGTCGTCCGGCGCAGCCTCTTCCAGTTCGGCGACGTGTACATGCACCTGATCGAGTCCGAGCGCGAGCCCGGACCCGCCATCGCCCGGATCACCGGACACCCCGAGTTCCGGGACGTCAGCGAGCGGCTGTCCGCCTATGTCAGCGCGTACGACCCCGAGACCTGGCGTTCCCCGAAGGACGCCATGGCGCAGCGCTTCTACCTCTGGGAGCGCGAGCAGGCCGGCTGACCTCGCCGGCCGTCACCGGTCGCCGGGCCCGCGACGCTGCGGGCCCGGCGACCGGTGGTTCGTGGGGGAGGGACGGTGTGCGCGGGACGCGCGAGGACGCGGTCGGATCAGCCGGCGACGTGGCAGTCGAACGCGTGCAGATACGGGTTGACCGGGCTGATGTCGTCGATGACGAGACCCGCGTCGGTCAGCCGGGCGACCATGCTCTCGGTGGTGTGCTTGGCGCCGCCGACGTTGAGGAGCAGCATCAGGTCCATGGCGGTGCTGAACCGCATCGACGGGGTGTCGTCGACGAGGTTCTCGATGACCACGACCCGCGCCCCCGGCCCACCCGCCTCGCGGACGTTGCGCAGCGTGCGGGCGGTGCTCTCGTCGTCCCACTCCAGGATGTTCTTGATGACGTAGACGTCGGCCTTCACCGGGACGGCCGTCCGGACGTCGCCCGGCACGACGCGCGCCCGGTCGGCGAGGTCGCCGCCCGCGAGCAGTCGGGGCACCGCGTTCTCCACCACGCGGGGGAGGTCGAGCAGGCTCCCGTGCATCGCGGGGTACTTGTCCAGCAGGCTCGCCACCACGTGCCCCTGACCGCCCCCGAGGTCGGCGACCGACGAACACCCCGACAGATCGAGGAACTCCGCCACGTCGCGCGCCGACTGCACGCTGGACGTCGTCATGGCGCGGTTGAAGACGTCGGCCGACTCCGGGGCGTCCTCGTTGAGGTAGGGGAAGAACTCCTTGCCGTACAGGTCCTCCACGACGTTGCGGCCGGTGCGCACGGCCTCGTCGAGGAGCGGCCAGGCGTCCCAGGTCCAGGGCTCGGTGCACCACAGGGCGATGGCGCGCAGGCTGTTGGGGTCGTCCTCGCGCAGCAGCCGGGAGACGTCGGTGTGGGCGAACGTCCCGTCGGGCCGCTCGGCGAAGACGCCGTAGCAGGACAGCGCCCGAAGGAGCCGGCGCAGCGGCTTGGGTTCGGTCTTCACCGCGGCCGCGAGGTCCGCCACGGACAGCGGGCTGTCGCCGAGGGCGTCGGCGACGCCCAGCCGGGCGGCCGCGCGCAGGGCGGCGGCGCACGCGGCACCGAAGGCGAGTTCCCTCAGCCGCATGGACGGCGGTGGGGCGGGGGGCGCCCCCTGCCCGAGCGGATCGGGGGCCTTGGGGGGTTGGACGGTCGTCATGTGCCGCCTTCTTTCCTTCTTGGTCCTGGGGGGCCTGGGATTCCTCGGGTCGGCGAACGGCTGCGGTCGGCGGCCGGTCAGCACAGGCCGGCGGGCTGCGACGCCCGGCACGAGTTGCCTTCGAAGGTGTTGCCCTTGCCGGTGTCCGTGTTGATCAGGTCCGCCGGGGAGTTGCCCCGCAGCGTGTTGTCGCTGATCCGGTTCCGGTCGCTGGTGGTGCCGACGAAGCTCTTGAACAGGACGATGCCGCCCGACAGCGGGGACTTGCCCACGTTGTCCTCGATCACGTTGTGCGTGATCAGGCTGTCCTCGGCGCCGGTCAGCACGATCCCGGAGCCCTGCAGGGCGTCCAGTCGGGCGGTCTTGGGGCAGGACTTGTTGTTGCGCTGGATGCGGTTGTCGCGCACGGTCACGAAGCCGGCCTTGGGCTTGTTCTCGTCGCCGACGACGAAGACCGCCGCGCAGTTGCCGGTGAGGCGGTTGTGCGCGACGGTGAGGTTGCGCAGCCGGCGGACGGTGACGCCGATCCGGTTGCCCTCCAGTCGGTTGCGTTCGACGACCGTCCCGTCGGTGTCCGTGGCGCCCTGCTCCTCCTTGACCGTGTTGGCGAGGAAGAGACCCGCGTCGCCGTTGTCCCGGGCGGTGTTGCCCCGGAACACGCCCCGGACGGACCCCTCCTGGGCGATGCCCCACACCCCGTTCTTCACGGCGTGGACGTGACGCACGGTCAGCCGGTCGGTCGCCGTGGCGTAGACGCCGTTCTTCGTGAAGCCGGAGACGGTCAGGGCGGCGACGGTGACGTCCTTGACGCGGTGTTCCTTCGTGCCGACGACGCAGATGCCGTTGCCGCCCGCGGCGCACGTGTCGGCGGCCCTGGCTGCGCCGGCGGCCGGCTCGATCACCGTGTGCCGGCCCATGCCGCGCAGGGTCAGTCCGGGCGTGCTCACGGTGACGCTCTCGTGGTAAGTGCCGAAGGCCAGCAGCACGGTGTCGCCCGGCCGGGCGGCGTCCACCGCCTTCTGGATCGACTCGCCCGGCCGCACCAGATGCACGGAGTGCACGGCGTGCTCGGCGACGGGCGGGGCGACGCCGAGTCCCGCCCCGAGGAGCGCTGCGGTGCACGCCAGGTATGTGATTTGGCATTTCTTCATATTGCGCACGCTATGACCCGAAAGCCGGTGAACCCGCGGGATGGGCCATCCGGCGGCGTGTCCCCCCGGCCGCCGAACGCCGCCGGGGGAGCACGACGCCCCGCGGCGCGATGGTGCGGCGCGATGACCGCTGCACGGCGACTTGCGGCTCGGCGGCCTGCGGTGCGGTGACCGGAGGCGCGCTGACCTGCGGCGCGATGACCTATGGCGTGGCGACCTGCGACGCGATGACCTGCGGCGGGACGACCCGCGGCGCGATGTACCTGAGGCGCGATGACCGCTGTGCGGCGATCTGCGGCGCGGCGACCGGCGGCCGGACGACCTGGGGCACGGCGACCTGCGGCTCGGCGGCCTGCGGTGCGGTGACGCGGACCGACGGCGTGACGAGCGGACCGGGTTGGGGCCTCCGGGGGGTGTCGGGCGGTGGCCTTCACCGGGTCCGGCGGGCCCGTCGCCCGCCGGAGCCGGAGCGCGTGCTCAGCTGCTCTCGGTGGCGGAACGGCGGCCTCCGCCCGGCGTGCGGCGGGGGAGCCGTCGCGGCCGGACGCCGGCGGCCGGGGCGTCCGTCTGCGCGGACGGCGTCCGCACGGCCTCGTCCTGCCATGCCTCGTAGTCGCTGAAGGCGTCACCGGAGTCGGAGCCGCCGAAGGAGGCCGCGCCGTCCGCGTGACCGTGCTGCGGGACGGCCCCGACCGCGGCCAGCGTCAGCGTGTCGGAGTCGGGGAGAGCGTCGGGGGAGCGGTGGGTGATCGTGTCGGGCAGCATGACGAGGGACGTCGTGCCGGACTGCTCGCCGGACGGGCGCAACTGGACGCGGATGCCGTGCCGTTCGGCGAGGCGGCCGACCACGAACAGCCCCATGTGCTGGGAGATCTCGGCGTCGACGGTCGGTGGGTTGGCCAGCTTGTGGTTGATCACCGCGAAGTCGTCCGCCTCCAGGCCGATGCCCTCGTCGTGGATCTCGACCATGATCCGGCCGTCGGGGAGCCGGACGGCGGTGACGCGCACCTGCGAGCGGGGAGAGGAGAACGCGGTGGCGTTCTCCAGCAGCTCGGCGAGCAGGTGCACGAGGTCGGTCACGGCCCGGCCGTGGATCTGGTCGTCCGGGATGCCGGAGAACCGGATGCGCTCGTACTGCTCCACCTCCGACGAGGCGGCACGCAGGACGTCGACCAGCGGCAGCGGCCGGTCCCACTGCTGGGCGGGCTTCTCGCCGCCGAGCACCAGGAGGTTCTCGCCGTTGCGCCGCACCCGTGTGGCGAGATGGTCGAGCCTGAAGAGGTTCTCCAGCTGCTCCGGGTCGGTCTCGTTGTCCTCCAGGCTGGTGATCAGCGCGAGCTGGCGCTCGATCAGGGACTGGCTGCGACGCGAGAGGTTGGTGAAGATCGCGTTGATGTTGCCCCGCAGCAGAGCCTGCTCGGCGGCCAGCCGCACGGCCTCGCGGTGAACGTGGTCGAAGGCCCGGGCCACCTCGCCGATCTCGTCGGTGGTGTCGATCGCGATCGGCGTGACGTGGGTGTCCAGCTGCCCGGCGTCGCCCTGGGACATCTGGTCGATCAGGGCCGGCAGGCGCTTTCCGGCGATCTCGATGGCGGAGGCGCTCAGGCGGCGCATGCCGGTGCTCATCGTGCGGGCCACCCAGGAGGCGAGGAGGAAGGCGGCGAGCACCGCGGCGAGCACGAGGGCGGCGTTGGTGATCGCGTCGCGTCGCGCGTCGTCGGCGATGTCCTGGGCGCCGGCCAGGGCGGCGTCGGCGAGGTTCACCTGGATGCTCCGGTAGGCGTCGAAGCCCAGGGTGGACGCGGCGAAGAACGACTCGGGGGTGATGCCCTGCGCGGCCAGCTCGTCGGCCGGCGCGCCGCTGGAGATCGCGGTGATCATCTCGTCGATGCCGGGCGGGGTGATGTAGGTGCGCCCCGCCGCCGTGGCCTTCGCCGCGGCGTCGGCGTTCTGCTGCTCGCCCCGGGCCTCGGCGTCCGCCAGCGCCTTCTGGAGCCTGGCCATGTCCTCGGTGGTGCCGGCGCCGGCGAACTCCTGGAGTCCCACCTGTTCGAGATAGGCGTAGGAGCGGAAGGAGGCGAGCTGGGCCTCCAGCTCCCCGGCGGCGAGGGCGTCGCGGTCCTCCACCAGCAGGTGCGTGCCGATGGACCGGATCAGGGACTCGGCCGCCTGGGTCAGGGACACGGCGTAGAGCGTCCGGCCGAAGCTCGCCTGGTTGGTGCTGCCGAAGCCCAGTTCGTTCGAGATCTCCATCAGGGGGTGCTGGACGGTGTGGTAGCTCTCCTCCGTCTGCACTCCGGACATCCGGGCGGTGAACGCGTTGGCCCGCACGGCGGGGAGCTGCTTCTCGCCGTCGCGCACCAGCTGCACGCGCCGCAGGAGGCCGCTGGTGCCCGGGATCCGGGCGACCGCCCGGTCGAAGGCCTGCGCGTCCGCGTCGGTGATCCTCCGGGCCTGGACGACCGTGTCTGTCGCCTTCTGCTGGGTCAGCAGCGGGATGACCGACACGTCGCGCTCGTTGATCGCGTCACTCGCGTACTTGTTCGCCGCCTGGACGAGTTCGGCCACGCGGACCGCGTCGTCGGCGTCCTGCCAGGTGTCCACCGAACGTTTCACCCGCACGCCTCCGAGCACGAGGGCGACGAGCACCGGGATCAGCAGAACGGCCCGCAGCCGCCGGCCCACCGGCCAGTTGCGGGTGAGGGATCTTCTTCGTCCCTCCGTCGTGGGTGAGTTGTTCGGCAAGGTTGTCCTATCGCCTGGAACGCCTCGCGCGTGACGCGCCGTCGCCCCCCTCTACGGCGCGTCGGCGGCGCTGCGTTCAAAAGTGGTGCAACTTTCATCAAAATAAGAATGTCGCCACACTAGACCGGACGGCGGTGCGCACACCGGCGAACGGCGAATCAGGGCCGCACGCGACGGCGCTCGGCGCACCGGGCCCGTCAGGCGCGGCCGTGCGCCTCTTGGGAGCGACGCGACAGCGAGTCGATGACCACGGCGGCGAACAGCACCCCGCCCGTGATCACGAACTGAAGTGCCGGGGGAGTGTCCGTGATCGCCATGCCCGAGGCGATCGACTGGATGACGAGCATGCCGAGCACCGCCGACCAGGTCGTGCCGCGCCCGCCGAACAGGCTGGTGCCGCCGATGACGGCCGCCGCGATGGCGTTGATCAGCAGCACGCCCGACCCCGAGCTCTGGCTCACCGAGGTGATGCGCGAGGCCAGGAACAGCCCGCCGATCGCGGCCATCGTGCCCGAGGTGGCGAGCACCGCCGTCTGCACCCAGGTCACGCTGAGGCTGGCGCGGCGGGCCGCCTCGATGCTGCCGCCGAGCGCGTAGACCTGCCGTCCGTAGTGCGTGCGGCGCAGCACGATGTCGAGACCGGCCACCACCACGAGGAAGACCAGCAGGGCCAGCGGCAGGCCCTGGAACCGGTTGAGCAGATACGCGACGGCGAACCCGAGCACCGCGACCCCTCCGGTGCGCACCGCGATGTCGCGCAGCGAGCGGTGCGGCATGCCGACCGCCCTGCGGCGCCGCCGGTCCCGGTCGGACACGAGGAAGACCGCGCCCGCGGCGACCGCCGCCAGGCCGTAGGCGACGGCGTCGTGGGTGAAGTAGTAGCTGGTCAGCCGGGCGACCAGTCCGTCCTCGTCGAGGTTGACGGTGCCGCTGTCGCCGAGGACGGCCAGCATGAGTCCGTTCCAGGTGAGCAGCCCGGCGAGCGTGACCACGAACGCCGGCACCCGGGTCCTGGCGATGGAGTAGCCCTGGACCGTCCCCGCCACGGTGCCCACGAGCACCGCGACGATGAGCGCGAGCCACTCGGGCACCCCGTTCTTCACGTTCAGGACGGCGAAGACGGCCGCCGCCAGGCCGCTGAGCGCCCCCACGGACAGGTCGAGTTGTCCGAGCAGCAGCACGAAGACGATGCCGACCGCGATCAGTCCCGTCCCCACGATGTCCACGCTGAGGTTGGACAGGTTGCGCGGCGAGAGGAAGTTGTCGTTGAGGGACTGGAAGGTGATCCAGACGACGGCCAGGACGAGGACCACGGGGAGCGAGCCCAGCTCACCGGCGCTCAGCTTGCGCCGGAAGAAGGCGGCCGCGGTCCGCATGCCACGGACGGCGGCCCGCATGCTCTTCACCACCCCGCCTCCCGGGCGGCCGGCCGGCGGGGCACGTTCTCGGTGGCGCCGGTGATGGACGAGATGATCTGCTCCTGGGATGCGGTGTTCACGTCGAAGAAGCCGTTGTTGCGACCCAGCCGCAGGACCGCGGCGCGATCCGCGAGAGCCTTCACGTCGCCCATGTTGTGGCTGATGAGCAGGACGCCGAGTCCGCGGTCGCGCAACCGGTCTACCAGGTCCAGGACCTCGGTGGTCTGCTCGAAGCCCAACGCGGCGGTCGGTTCGTCCAGGAGGAGCACGCGCGGGTCGCCGAGGAGCGAGCGGGCGATGGCGACCGTCTGCCGCTGACCGCTGGACAGGGAGAAGACGGGGCCGCGCAGATCGGGCAGCCCTCTGGTCAGCCGTTCCAGCAGCTGCCGGGTGCGGCGCTCCATCTCCACCTCGTCCAGGAACCCGAACCTGCGGATCTCCCGGCCGAGGAACAGGTTGCCGACGACGTCGAGGTTCCCGCAGAGCGCGAGGTCCTGGTAGACGGTGGCGATGCCCAGGTCCCGGGCGTCGTGCGGGCGCCTGATGTGAACCGGCCGCCCCTGCCACTCGATGACGCCCCGCTCGGCGGGCGCGACCCCCGAGATCACCTTGACCAGCGTCGACTTGCCGGCCCCGTTGTCCCCGAGGAGGGCGACGACCTGCCCGGAGTGGATCTCCAGCTCGATGTCGGTGAGGACCTCGACGACGCCGAAGCGCTTGCACACCCCGCGCAGCGCCAGCAAGGGGGGATCCGGCACGGCAACCATCTCCTTCCCCGGGGGCGGCTCGTTCCGCGTCCCGGGCCCGGTGCGGCTCGGGGCGGGTCAGGTCAGGTCAGCCCGGCCCTGGCACAGGCATCCCGCAGCTGCGGGACGCAGATCTGCTGGACCGTGTGCAGGCCGTCCTTGACGACCGTGTCGCCGATGTTGTCGACCGTGACGGACACCGGCGTGAGCAGCACGGACGCGACCGCCTTCCCGTCGCGCGTCGGCACCTCGCCGGTGGCCACGGGGCCCAGGCTCTTCCCGCGCGCCGCCGCCACGGCCATCGCGCCGCCCGCGGCGGCCTCGGGCCCGAACGGCTTGAAGACGGTCATGTACTGGTCGCCGCCGACGATGCGCTGCAGGGCGGAGAGTTCGGCGTCCTGCCCGGTGACCGGCGGCATCGGGTCGACCTTGTTCGACTTCAGGGCGGTGATGCTCCCGCCGGCGAGGCCGTCGTTGGCCGCGTAGACCCCGTCGATCGCGTCGTCGCCGAGAGCCGCGAGGGCGCCGGACATGTTCATGTGCGCGGTCTCCGCCCGCCACTGCGGGGTGTCGTAGGCCTTGCCGATCTTCACCTTCCCGTCGAGCACGGACAGCGCGCCCCGCTGGAACGCCCGGGCGTTCGGGTCGCTGGGATCGCCGTTCATCATGACGATCTGGGCGCCGGGCACCTTGTCGCCCATCGCCTTCAGCAGCGCCCGGCCCTGGAGCCTGCCGACCTCCGTGCCGTCGAAGGAGACGTAGCCGGAGATCGGGCCCTCGGCCAGCCGGTCGTAGGCGATGACGGGGATGTCCGCCTGGTGGGCCTTGGAGACGGTGGGGCCGAGCGCACGTGCGTCCACGGCCACGAGCACGATCGCGTCCACGTCCTTGGTGATCATCGAGTCCATCTGCTCCTGCTGGAGCGCCACATCGCCCTTGGCGTTGGCGTGGTCGATCGTGCAGGCGCCGCACAGATCCCGGATCCTCTCCTCCAGCAGGGGCCTGTCCTGCGTCTCCCAGCGGGCCGTGGTGGCGTCCGGCAGCAGCAGACCGATGCGCGGCCCGTCCTCCCCCTCGGGATCGCTCCCGGTGTTCGTCCCGCAGGCCGCCAGCACGATCGCGGTCAGGACGGCGGTCACGGTGGTGGCGGTCTCCCGTATGCAGGCCTTCATGTGCGATACCTGCCGTAGACGACAATAAGGTGGATATGTTCGGTTGATCCGTATATGCGATTCTGGTGGGTAGGTGCCCCGTTCTCAACCTGTCGGCACCTGCGGCAGGACGGGAGGTACGGTGCGCAGATGCCTCGATCGGGCGCTGACCTTCGCCGGAGCGGCACTGGCAGCGGTCTACGCGCCCGGCGTCGGCGAGGAGCTTCGGCTGGTGGACGCGTCCGGAGGCATTTCCTCCGGGTCCGGGCCGCCGGAGCGCCTGCCGCTGTCCGGTGACTCGCCCGCAGCGCGCGCCTACCGCACGGACCGGCCCCTCTGGCTGACCGCCGACACCCCGCTCGGCGCGCTGCCCCTCGACGCCGACGGCAAGAGGCTGGGCTGCCTCGTCGTCCAGGGGGCTTCCCTGGACGGCTTCGACGTCGAACAGCGCCGGTTCCTGGAACGCTACGCCGACGCGCTCGCCGCACTCCTGCGGCCGGGCCCGACCCCACCGGAACCGACGCCGCTGCTCGCGCCCGCCCTGCGGAGCCTGCGCGTCGGCTCCTTCGTCCTCTTCCCCGACACCGGTCTCGTCGAAGCCGACGACACCCTCCTGGAACTGCTCGGCATCTCCCCCGACGACTTCGACGGCAAGGCCGACACCCTCCTCGCCCATGCCCTCCCGGAGGACATGCACGCCCTGATGTCGGTCCTGGAGCCGTCCGCCGAGCCCTCCGTCCGGCGGGGCCTGGAGTTCCGGGTCCGCGGCCCCACCGGCGAGATGCGCTGGCTGAGCCTGAGCTGCCGCGTCGAGGCCGGCGCCCCCGACGGCGCGGAGCAGGTGCTGGGCGTGGTGACGGCCACCCCGGTGCTGCGCCGCGGCACCGACGACGTCGCCCGCATCCAGTGGCTGACCGCCGCCCTCGACGACGCCGTGACCGTCCGCGACGTCGGCCGCGTGGTGGTCGCCGCCCTGCGCGAACCGCTGGCCGCGGACCGGGTGGCCCTGGCCGCGCTGCAGGACGACCGGCTCCTGGTCACCGTCCTCGATCCGCCCCAGCCCACCGCCTGGCCGCAGGTGTGGCGCTCCGAGTGGCGCACGGAATGGCCCGACGCGCCGCTGCGCGCCCTGCCCACCCTGCAGGCGGCCCTGCGGGACGGGCGGATGGACCTGTGGCCCGCCGGCACCGACCTCGAACCCGGACTGACCGGCATCGGCGACGGCGGACTGGCCGTGCTGCCGCTGCCCGCCAAGGGACAGGTCGCCGGCGTGTGTCTGGTCGGCTGGCAGCGCCCGCACGAGTTCGTCCCCGAGGAACGGTCCCTGCTCACCGCCACCGCGGCCCTGGTCGGCCAGGCCCTCAAACGCGCCCACGCGCACGACGCCGAGCAGGAACTCGCGACCATGCTCCAGCGCAGCCTGCTGCCCCGGCGGCTGCCCGAGCTGCCCGGCGGCACCGCCGTCGCCCGCTACCTGCCCGCCAAACGGGGCCTGCAGGTGGGCGGCGACTGGTACGACGTCATCGCCCTCTCCCAGGACCGGGTGGCGCTGGTGATCGGGGACGTCCAGGGACACAGCGCCGGAGCCGCGACGATCATGGGGCAGATGCGCACGGCGGTCAGGGCCTACGCGATGGAGGGCCACCCGCCCGACGTGGTCGTCTCGCACGCCAACCGGCTCCTCGTCGCCATGGAGACCGACCTGTTCGCCACCTGCTGCTACGCCGAACTCGACATGGAGGAGGGCAACACCCTCTTCGTCCGGGCCGGTCACCTCGCCCCCCTGATCCGCCGGCCCGACGGCGTCGCCGAGGAGGTCGAGGTCGCGGGCGGGCCCCCGCTGGGCATCCTCGCGGAGGCGGACTTTCCCATGACGGCCGTCGAACTGGCCCCCGGCACGGTCCTCGCGCTGGTCACCGACGGCCTGGTCGAGGCCGCCGACCTGCCCCTGGACGAGGGCATGCGCCGCACCCGCGCAGCGCTCGCCGCGGCCGACCCCGCGGACCCGGGCACGATGGCCGACGCACTGCTCGGCGACGCCGGCCGCCGCGAGGACGACGTGGCGCTGCTGCTGCTGCGCTACGACGGCATGAAGACCCGCCCGATCCGGGCCGGCTGGATGGTGTGGCGGCTGCCCGACGCCGTCATGCACGCCCGCCGCTTCACCGCGCGCACCCTGCGCCGCTGGAAGGTCCAGGAGGCGGCCGACGCGGTGCTGCTGGTCGTCTCCGAACTCGTCACCAACGCCCTGGTGCACACCCAGGGACCCGTCCGGCTCGACCTGATCCAGCGCGGCGACCGGGTGCGCGTCTGCGTGAGCGACTCCTCGCCGCGCGCCCCCGCCAAACCGGTCATCGTCGACTGGGAGTCGACCGGCGGCCGCGGCCTGCTGCTCGTCGAGGCCATGTCGGAGTCCTTCGGCTCGGTCCCGGTGGCCGGCGGCAAACAGGTGTGGAGCGAGATCGCCGTACCGGAGGTGACGCGATGATCCGCCGGCAGCACGTCGTCGCGGTGCTCGCCGCGGCGCTCCTGACGACGCCCCTGGCCGCCTGCGGAGACGAGGAGAAGCCGGCCCGGGAGGGCTTCACCGTCGGCCTGCTCCTCCCCAGCCGCACGGTCCCCCGCTGGGAACACTCGGACCGCCCCCTGATCGAGGCGCAGGTGAAGAAGCTGTGCCCCGGCTGCACGGTGGAGTACGCCAACGCCGAGAACGACGTGACCAGGCAGCGGCAGCAACTCGTCACCATGGTCACCAAAGGGGCCAAGGTCCTGATCCTCGACGCCGCCGACACCCGGGCGGTCCGCTCCTCCATCCAGGAGGCGCGCCGGGCAGGCGTCCCGGTCATCGCCTACGACCGTCTCGCCGAGGGCCCGATCACCGGCTACGTCGGCTTCGACGCCCTGCAGATCGGCCGGCTCCAGGGCGAGGCGCTGCTGAAGGCCGAGGCGCGGCGGTCCGGGCGCGCCGACGTCGTCATGATGAACGGCGATCCGGCCAGCCCCAACGCGACCTGGTACAAGAAGGGCGCGATGTCCGCCCTCTCCGGCCGGGTGAGGATCGCCAGGTCCTACGACACCCCCGACTGGAGCACGCAGAACGCCCACGCCAACATGTCGGCCGCCATCGCGGCCCTGGGCCCGGACCGGATCGACGGCGTCCTGGCGGCCAACGACTCCATCGCCGCGGGCGTCGTCACCGCCCTCAAAAGGGCCGGCGTCACGAAGCTCCCTCCCGTCACCGGCCAGGACGCCGACCTCGACGCCGTGCGGCGCATCGTCAAGGGAGAGCAGTACATGACGGTGTACAAGCCGTTCAAGGACGAGGCGGCAGCCGTGGCCACCATGGCCGTCGCCGTCGGGCGGGGCGAGGATCCCCGCGACAGCGCCACCACGACCACCGACAGCCCCACCACCGCGCGCATCCCGTCGGTCCTGCTGACCGCGGACACGGTGACGGTCGACGACATCGAGCGGGTCCTCGTCGACAACGGCGTCTACACCGTCGCCCGGATCTGCACCCCCGAGCTGCGGGCCGCCTGCGACCGGGCCGGACTCACGCGGTGAGCGGGCCGCTCGGCGGCGGTCAGTGCTGGTACGGCTGCTGCTGCGGCTGCCCGTAGGACTGGCCGGCGCTCGTGCCCTGCGCCAGCAGCTGATCCGCCTGTTCCTTGGTCACCTTCTGCTCCGCGCCGCAGAAGGTGCACTGCGTCGCGTACTTCGTCGAGATGGGGAACAGCGGCACGAAGAACAGCGTGAACTTCGTGACCCGCTTCCTGAGGGTGTGCGCGGCGGGGTTGCCGCAGTGGCCGCACACCAGCGTCAGTATCGCCAGCTGGTAGAGGTATCCCTTGGTGCCGAAGATGATCACGCTGTGCTTCCTTCTGGGTGAGTGCCGGTCTGCACGGCACAGTCTGCTGCATGCCGCGTCACCCGCGTGAGCGGCAGCCGGGTCCATGCCGTGGGCCACGCGGGCGATCTCCCGGCCACGGTTGCGGCTGCCGCCGTCGGCGCACCGCCATGGTCGTCTGGCCGCCGCACACCGGCGCGCCTTCCGTCCACTGACGCGTCGCCCACAGGCGTCACTCTCAGCGTCCCCCTCAAGGAGAGGCCCATGCCCCGAATCCCACGGCCGGCGGGCGTCGTCGCCGCCGCACTCGCCCTCGGTCTGCTCGCCGCGTCTCCCGCCCCGGCCTGTGAGACGACCGTCTCGGACCCGCGCGTCGTCGCGCACTTCGACCTCGCCAAGGGCCGGACGCCGGAGAACATCGCGCTCGAACCCGACGGCTCC
The DNA here is from genome assembly GCF_055606485.1 of Streptomyces sp. NPDC037083. NCBI lineage: Bacteria > Bacillati > Actinomycetota > Actinomycetes > Kitasatosporales > Streptomycetaceae > Streptomyces > Streptomyces sp. NPDC037083. The sequence goes on from NZ_JBVJSQ010000008.1 coordinate 215,981, forward strand.
GCCGACCTGACCTTCGCCGGCGCCCGGCAGGTCGCCAACGTCACCCAGCAGGGCCGGACGCGGATCCTCGCCACCCTGCCCGCCGTCGCGAACCCGAACACACCGGTCGTCGGCGCGGCCGTGGTCCTCGGCATCGCCCGGGCGGAGGACGGCACGCTCTACGTCAACTACGCCACCGGCACCAGCAAGACCGGCATCTGGCGCATCGCCCCGGACGGGAGCGCCCCCCGGCAGATCGCCGAGCTGCCGCCGAACGGATTCCCCAACGGTCTCGCGCTCGACGAGCGCCGGGGCGTGCTCTACGCCGCCGACTCGGTGCTGGGCACCGTCTGGCGCGTGCCCCGTGCGGGCGGCAGGCCCACGGCCTGGGCCAAGGGGGCCGCCCTGGCGCCGGGCACCGGACCGGCCGCGGCAGGAGTCGGAGTCAACGGTCTCAGGATCCACCGGGACGCCGTGTGGGTGTCCAACACCGACGCCGCGGCGCTGCTGCGCATCCCGGTACGCGAGAACGGCTCGGCCGGCGCGATCCAGACCCGGGCCACCGGCCTGGCCGGGATCGACGACTTCGGTTTCGTCGAGCGGCACCGCGACACCGTCCTCGCCGCTCTGATGGTCAGCAGCCAGGTCGCCCTGGTCCGCCCGGACGGCGCCCACACCGTCGTCCTCACCGCGCAGGACGGGCTGTCCAACCCCAGCTCCGTGGCCGTCCGCGGCCGGACCGTCCACGTCCCCAGCGCCGCGTACTTCACCCGGCAGGACCCGAACCTGCTCCTGGCCCGCGTCCGCCAGCGCGCCCGCGACTAGCCCGGGCCCGGGGACCGGTCCGCCCGGCCCCCTCCGGGCGGCCCCCTCCGGGCGGCCCTTTCCTGACCGGACACGTCCAGCCCGCGGTGGCCCCGATCCCGGAGTGCGGGAGCGGGGCCACTCGTGCTGTGCGGCCGGGGTGCGTCGCGGGCGGGCCGGGCGGTCCGTCGGGCGGGGCGGCCGTGAGGCGGGTCCGGCCGCGGGGCGGCGCGGCAGCGGGGTCAGGCGGCGGGGTGGATCAGGCCGTGTTCGTAGGCGAAGGCGACCGCCTGGACGCGGGCGCGAGCGCCGATCTTGGCGAGGATGTGGCTGACGTGGGACTTGACCGTGGTCGGGGCGATGGACAGCCGCGCGGCGATCTCCGCGTTGGACCAGCCGGAGGCGACGGCGAGCAGGACGTCGCGTTCGCGCTGGGTGAAGGCGTCGAGTCCGATCTCCCGCTCGCGAGGCCGAGGGGTGCGCTCGTGGCGGACGGTGTCGATGAGCGCGCGGGTCAGTTCGGGGGTGATGACGGCCTCTCCGGCGGCCACCACGCGCAGGGCCGCGGTCAGTTCGCCGGAGGTGGCGTCCTCCAGGAGGAATCCGCCGGCGCCGGCGCGCAGGGCGGCGTAGGCGTACCACTCGTCGTTGGTGGAGGTCAGGACCAGCACTCGTGGCGGGCGCCCGGCCGCCGCGGCGGGGCTGCCGACCGCCGTGAGGCGCGAAGGCCGGGCGATTCGGCGGATGTTCTCGATGTCCTCGGTCCCGGGACGGCGGCCGCCCATCAGGACGACGTCGGGACGCAGCGCGGCGCTCATGCGGACCGCGTCGGCTCCGTCGGCGGTGTCGCCCACGACGGTCAGATCGGGTTCGGCGGCCAGCAGCATGCGCAGGCCGAGGCGTTGGAGGGAGTGTTCGGTGACGATGAGTACGGAGGCCATGGCTGTCGTTCTCCATGCGGTGAGGGCGAACACCTCTTGTGAACGAAACCGTATCGTTCACTTACTGGCCAGAGTAGACCCCGACGTCATCGAAACGGCATCGTTTCTTCGTGCTGTGGGTCACAGTCGTGGCCGCACGAAGGGGCCGGCTCGCCGGAGCCGGCCCCTTCGCGCTACGCCCAGCAGCCGTTGACGGTCGCCGCGAGACCGTCCATGGCGTCCTTGATGTCGTTCGCGTTGGCCGTGGAGCCGTTCTCGACGAACGAGAAGACCTTCCACCTGCCGTCCTTGCCCTGCGTCAGACCGCTCAGGGCGATGGCCCCGGTGAGGGTGCCGGTCTTCGCGCGCACCTTGCCGACGGCGCACTTGGAGTTCACGTCGTCGAACCGGCCCCACTCGGGGCCGAGGGTGCTGCCCGCCTCGCCGGAGACGGGCAGCCCGTCGAGGATGGAACCGAGGATGGGGGCGTATCGGGTCTCCGCCAGCAGTTCGAGGATCTCCGCCAGGGTGGCGGCCGGAATGCGGTTGGCCCGCGAGAGACCGCTGCCGTCGTAGACCTCGAAGTGGTCCAGGGACACCCCGTAACGCCGGCTCAGCACCTCGCGCACGACCTGCGTGCCGCCCTCGAAGGTGGCCGGCCGGCCCGCGCCCAGGGCGGTCGCCCGCAGCAGGGTCTCCGCGATGTCGTTGTCGCTGACCTTGATCATCTTGTGGACGATGTCCGACAGCGGTGCCGACCGGTGCCGTGCCACGGGCACAACGCCCGGGCTCGCCGTGGCGCGGGCGACGGCGCCGTCGACGGTGACGCCGGCCGCGGCGAGCTGCTGGGCGAAGACCTGCCCCGCGTCGATCGAGGTGTCCTGGACGCCGTGCCCGTCGACGACGAGCGCACGCACGGGGGCGACGGAGTCGGGGTAGTAACCGGTGTTCCAGCCGTTGGCCAGGGTCGGTTCGGGGAACAGGCTGTCGTCCACGGCGACCTTCACCGAGGTCAGCCCCGCCGCCTTGAGGCCCGCGACCGCCGTGTTCGCCAGCTCGGCCAGGTCGGCGCCGGTCAGGGTCCGGTCCCCGCCGCCGACGAGGGTCAGGGTGCCGTCGCCGTAGACGACCTTCGTGGTGAACCGGTGGTCCGGGCCGAGCACGGTCAGCGCGGCGGTCGCGGTGGCGAGCTTGGTGTTGGACGCCGGCATCAGCGCGATCGCGCCGTTGTGGTCCCAGAGAGTCCTGTCCGACGCGGAGTCCAGGACCACGCCGCTGACGTTCGAGCCCAGCCGCTGGTCCAGGACCCGGGTCTCCAGGTTCGTGATCATCTGCTGGTCGTCCGCGCCCGGACCCCGGCCCGGCGCGGTGTCCTTGGCCGTGGTCCCGACGCCCTTCCCGGCGGCGAAGGCCGAGGGGCCGGCCAGCGCCGCCGAGGTGACGGGCACGGCCAGTGCGAGCACGATCGCGCGCCGGAGACCGGCGCCGTTCTGCCGGGCCTTGCGATGCCGGCGAGCGCCGCCCGGGACGAAGGAATTCACGGAGGATTCCGCCGTTTTGTCGTTCATTTGGTTGTCTCAAGGCTTTCGTGTGGGGGCCCTGCACATGAGAATTCCGGCGCACTTTATCACCCGTCACATACGACCCACAGGTAACTCATTCATGGGCTGACGGATTTTCAGTGGCCGGAAATTCCCCGCCCTTTCATGCCTTGTTCACAGGCCCGATCCCAGGCTCTGCGTGGTGTACGCGCACTCCGTGTAGATGTAGCCCGACCGGAGCTTGGCCGTGTCCGAGGCGGGCGTGGCGAGACTGTCGCCCTTCGGCTTGTGCAGGAAGTACGTGGTGCCGACCGGCAGGCTGATCGTGCGCTCCGGATAATTCTTTCCGCTGTTGCTGCACGGTTCGAAATTCGGGTTGAGGGTGCTGCCGAGGGAGTACGCCGTGCAGCTGCCGCACGCCTTGAGGGTGAAACTCCCGGTGACCGGGCCCGTGTAGAGAACGGTGACCTCGTCGGGGCTGTCGTTCTGCACCGTGACCGAGATGCTGCCGCCGCTGCGGGTGGTCGGCAGGGTCTTGCCGGCGGCCGGCACGGTCTGGGCGATCTCCGCCGCTATCGCGATCTTCTTCGCCCGGGCCGCGTTCTTGGCCGTCTTGTGGGCGGAGGCGTACTCGGTCATCGTCGTCTGGGCCGACTCGAAGTCGCCGTCCTGGTACTGGTCCACCCCGCAGGTGTACGCGCCCGTGTCGGCGCTGCCCGTGGCCCGCCGGGAGTCCTTGTCGAGGGCGTCGCCGACGTCCGTCCGTTCGGTCTGCAGGCCGTCGATCTGGGTGCCCAGGGTGCGCAGCCGCTCGACCGCCGTGCAGGGCTCGGCCCCGCTCAGGTCCTTCTCCGTGCGGACGACGGCCGCTGCCACGGCCGGTTCGACCTTCGCGGCCTGCTCGGACCTGGGGAAGGCGGTCAGCAGTTCCCCGAACTGCGACGTCCAGGTGGCGTCGCCGGCCGTGAGCGCCTTCGACGCGCATTCGTACAGCGAGGTGGCCAGGCGGTCGTCGGGCCAGGCCCTCAGCTCACCGAGGTCCGTCCCGGGCAGGCTCTCGGGAACCGTGCGCAGATACTTCAGCGGCGCCGTGGCCTCGCAGTAGTCGCCCTTCTCGAAGGGGGCGCCGACCGTCGTGTAGAAGGTCTTCATCCGCCCGGGCACCCGTTCGGCCGCCCGGGACCCGGCGTGATCGGTCCTCAGGTCCGAGTAGACCCGCAGGGCCTTGCGGTAGTCGGCCTCGGCCGTGCCGAACGGCTTCTCCCCGGCGGCCTGCACCAGACGGTCGGCCTCGTCGAGCCGGTCGAGGAGCATCTCCTGGATCGCCTCGTCCCGCGCGCTGTCGTACAGCACGACGCCGCCGGCCGGCGCCACGAGCAGGAGCAGCCCCAGACCGAGCGCCAGGGGCGCGCTGCGCAACCCGGACAGCGGGGTGCGCAGGCCCACCCGGGCGCCGTGCGCGGCCACCGCGACGAGGAACGCGACGTACAGAACGAGCGCGAGGGCCGGGACGCCGTCCGGATCGGCGGGCAGCGCCGCGAGGAGCAGCGCGGCGGTGGCGATCCAGCACAGCGCCATGAGGGCCCAGCGGCGCACCAGTGCGTAACCCAGGCCCAGCCCGCTGAGGTTGAGCACGGCCACCGCGACGGCCCGCGCTCCGTCCGCCGGGGCCGGCGGCGGCGCCGCGGGCATCGGCGGTGCCTGGAAGGTGTAGTCGTATCTGCCGTACTGGTCCCCCGACATGGCGGCTCCCCCCGTCAACTGCACCCGTACATCTACGATTTGTCAGTCTACGGGCGATGGGGGGGCGCCGACAGGGGCGGCGGGAACCCACGCGGTGATCCGCGCCGCGAACTGCTCGCACACAGCGGGCCGGGGGGACGGAAAGCCGGCCGGGCCGCCACGCGGGGCGTGCGTGGCGGCCGCGGCTTCGCTATCGCGTCCGGCATGGGTCAGGCCACACCCCCCACCGTCTTCTTGCGGCGCAGGGTGTAGAGGCCGGTGCCGGCGAGGGCGAGGATGCCGAGTCCGCCGGCGGTGAGGGAGGGGCCGGCGAGGGCGCCGCCGCCGGTGTGCATGCCGCCGCTGGGCTTGTCGTGCTTGCCGCTCCAGCCGCCGGCGTCCTCCTTGCCGCCGTTCCAGGAGTCCTCGCCCTCCTGGGCGGCGTCCTGGCTGCGGCCGTGCTCCTTCTCGGCGGCCTTGTCCTTGTAGGTCTCGGGGTCGAAGCGGGGGTCCTTGGCGGCGGAGCCGTCACGGTCGCCCTCGCCGACGGCCGCCAGCGCGCCGCCCCCGGTGTGGATCCCGCCGTGCGGTGCGTCGTGGCCCTCCTTGTCGTGCTTGCCGGACCAGGAGCCGTCGCCCTTGCCGGTGGAGGAGCCCTCCTCCTTGCCGGTGGAGGAGCTCTCCTCCTTGCCGGTGGAGGAGCTCTCCTCCTTGGTGTAGGACGAGCCGTCGTGGTCCCAGTCCCCGTCGGCCGCGTAGGCGCCCGGAGCGCCGATGGCGAGAGCGGCCGTGGCCGCCGCGGTGGCCAGGATCATACGAGCAGAGCGCATCTGATGGTCCTTCCGTCACGACCGGGCAGCCGACACCTCGTCAGCTCACCTGACCCGGCCTGACGTGATCCACCGTCAGTCAGTCGACGCGCCCCCACCACTCGGGGCGCTCACCCGGGTGAACCGGGCCGCCCCTGCCCCCGTGCCGCGCCGGCGACTCCCCCTCACGGCATGATCACCCCCACGGCGTAACGGTGAAACGATTCGCGGGGTGAAGGGCGCGTGACGTCCGATCAACTCCGGGGGCGGGACCACGATCCTGGTCCAGGTCCGCCACTCAGCGGACCTGGGCTTTTCCCAGTTCTTACCCCTCCCTCCGGCTAAGGAGTTCTGCTGTGCGTGTTCGTCGTTCGGTGCTCGGCACCATCGGTTCCGCCGCTCTCGTGCTCGCCTCTCTCGGCGCGGTGACCACCGTCACCGCGAGCCCCGCGGCCGCGGACCCCTGTGGCTTCTACGAGACGAGCTCCGACGCGTTCTACAACCACTGCACGTCCGACGGCTCAAGGGTGGTCATCAAGGTCGAGGTCGCCCTCGCGCCCGACTATGAGCGGTGCGTCGGACCGGGCACGTCCTGGCTGGGCTCGGCCTCCAAGATCCAGGGCGCCTACTACACCGGCCGCCTCTGCTGACGGGCGCTCACTTCGCGATGACCGGGGTCCGGGACGAAACCGTCCCGGACCCCGGACCCGGGACCCCGGGCGGCCTGCCGGCGGTCGTGCGAAGCCCTCGAGAGACGTCCGCCCCCCGGCTTCCGCCGCGAGTGGCCACCCCGCTGAGCAGCCGGAACGCCCCGTCCGTAACTCTGGGTAACTGCACTCCTGGCGTAAAGTCGAGCCCGGGGGAGGACGAGCCGGAGGGGGGATGAGGTGCCGCTGGAGCCGGTGCGGTTCGCGGTCCTGGGGGACGTCCGGGTGTACCGCGGGGACGCCGAGCTGGACCTCGCGGGGCCGCAGGAGCGGGCGTTCCTCGCTCTGCTGCTGGTCGCGGCGGGGCAGCCGATCGCCGTGAGCGAGATCGTCGAGGTGCTCTGGGGGCCCGAGCCGCCACACAGCGCGGTCAACGTCGTCCGACGTCGGGTCGGTTCGCTGCGCCGGCTGCTGGAACCCGGCCTCGCCGCCCGTGCGGAGGGCCGTTGGCTGGTGCGGGACGCCGGCGGATACCGGCTGGCGACCGACGGTGACTCCTCCGATCTGCTGCGGTTCCGCGCGCTGCGCGAGGAAGGCCGCAGGATCGCCCGTCGGTCACCCGAGCGGGGACTCCAACTCCTCACCGAGGCGCTGACGTTGTGGCGTGGACCGGTCGCGGCGGACATCGCCGGACAGGTCCTTGCGCATCCGGCGTTCGCCGCGGTGGACCGGGAGCGACTCGCCGCGGTGCGGGAAGCGGCGGAGGCCGCGTCGCGAGTCGGGACGCCGGAAGCGGTCCTGCCCGAACTGCGGCGGGCCGCCGCCCGGCATCCACTGGACGAACCCCTGCAGGCCGGCCTGATCCTGGCGCTGGCGTCGGTCGGGCGTCGCCCGGAGGCGCTGGCCGTCTACGAGGCCGTACGAACGCGGCTGGCCGAGGAGTTGGGGATCGACCCCGGCGCCGAACTGCGAGAGGCGCGGGACGCGGTCCTGCGGGATCCGCACCCGGCGGCGGCCGGGACCGCGCGGGACCCCCTGGACCCGCAGGGCGTGCGGGACACGCCGGGGGCGCGGCCTTCCGGGGGCGTTCAGGTCCCGTGGGGGGTGCGGGATTCCCAGGGCGGGCAGGTCCCGCAGGGCGGGCAGGTCCCGCAGGGCGGGCAGGTTCGACTGGGCAGGCAGGTTCGGCAGGACGCGCAGGTCTCCCAGAGCGCGCACGTCCCGCAGGGCAGGCAGGTTCGGCAGGGCGCGCAGGTCTCCCAGGGCGGGCAGGTCCCGCAGGGGGCGCAGGATTCGCAGAGGTTGCAGGGCGCGCAGGATCCGCGGGGCGCGCGGGACCCGAGAGGCACCCAGGATCCGCTGGGCGCCCAGAATCCTCAGGGTTTGCAGGCCCCGCAGGGGGGTGAGCGGGTCCCGGAGGGCGTGCGGGTCCCGGAGGGTGTGCAGGGTGCGGAGGGCGGGTCCTCGGGCCCGGAAGGCCTTGCCGCGCGTCCGGTCGTCGCTTCGCCTCCCGCTCAACTGCCGCGTGACGTCACGGCGTTCACGGGACGACGAGCTGAACTCGACGAGGTGCTGGGACTCTTCGGCGCGGACGTGCCGCAGCCCGGGACCGTGGTGATCAGCGCCCTCGGCGGCATGGCGGGCGTCGGCAAGACCACGCTCGCCGTGCACTGGGCGCACCGGGTCGCCGACCGCTTCCCCGACGGCCAGCTCTACGTGAACCTCCGTGGCTTCGATCCTTCCGGCGCGGTCATGGAGCCCGGTGAGGCGGTCCGGGGGTTCCTGGACGCGCTCGGGGTGCCGCCGGAGCGCGTCCCGCACGGAGTGGACGCCCAGGCCGCGCTCTACCGCAGCGTGCTCGCCGGGCGGCGGGTCCTCGTCGTGCTGGACAACGCGCGCGACACCGAGCAGGTGCGGCCGCTGCTGCCCGGCTCGCCCGGCTGCCTCGCCATCGTCACCAGCCGCGACGAACTGCCCGGGCTCGTCGCCGCGCACGGCGCCCACCCCCTGACCCTGCGCCCGTTCGACGCCGGCCAGGCGCGGGCCTTCCTGGTCCGCCGACTGGGCGCGCAGCGGGTGGCGGCCGAACCCGGGGCGGCCGACGAGATCGGGGAACTGTGCGCCGGACTGCCCCTCGCCCTCGCCTGCGTCGCCGCCCGCGCCGCCGTCCACCCCCACTTCCCCCTGTCCGCCGTCGCCGCCGAACTGCGCGAGGCCCACGGCAGCCTCGACGCCTTCGCGCGCTCCGACGCCACCGTGGACGTCGGCACGGTCTTCTCCTGGTCCTCGCGCGCGGTCTCGTCCGAGGCGGCGCGGCTGTTCCGGCTGCTCGCGCTGCATCCCGGCCCCGACTTCACCCTCCCGGCCGCCGCCGCGCTGGCAGGCCTGCCCGAACGCCGGACCCGGCCGCTGCTGGCCGAGCTGACCGGTCTGCACCTCGTCGCCGAACACACTCCCGCCCGGTACGCCTTCCACGACCTCCTGCGCGCGTACGCCCGCGAACTCGTCCACGAGCAGCACCCCGAGACCGACCGCCAGGCGGCGCTGCTCCGGCTGTACCACCACTACCTGCACACCGCCCACGCGGCCGACCGGCTCCTCGCCCCCAACGCGGACCCGCTGCCCCCGCCCGCGGCGCCCGTCGGCGTGCACGCCGTCCTCCTCGCCGACGACGACCGCGCCCTGGCCTGGCTCACCGCCGAACACGCGGTGCTCCTCGCCGTCGTCGACGTGGCAGCCGCGTCCGGAACGCCTGCGCAGCAGCGGCTCGCCTGCCAACTGGCCTGGTCCCTGGAGCCGTTCTTCGACCGGAGGGGCCACTGGCACGACGGACTGACCGTGCAGCGCACCGCTCTCGACGCCGCCCGGCGGCTCGCCGACCCGGTGCTGGTGGCCCGCGGCCTGCGCGGACTGGCCCGCGTGGAAGGCCGGCTCGGACTGCACGCGCGGTCCGTGCCGCGTCTCGAACAGGCCCTGGACCTGTTCACCGAGCTGGACGACGACTCCGGCCGCGCCCACACCCACCGCAGCCTCGGCTGGGAGAGCGAGCAGCGCGGGGACCTCCCCGGCGCCCTGCGTCACAACCAGCTCGCCCTCGGCCTGTTCCGCACCCTGGGCGATCGTGCCGCGCAGGCCAGCGTCCTGAACTCGGTCGGCTGGTACCACGCCCTGCTCGGCGAGTACCGGCAGGCCCTGACCCACTGCTTCGAAGCCCTCGCCATGCTCCAGGAACTCGGCGACCGCTACGGGCAGGCCGCCACCTGGGACAGCATCGCCTACGCCCACCACCGCCTCGGCCGCCACCCGCACGCCCTCCTCGGCTACCGCAACGCCCTCGCGCTGCTGCGTGACCTGGGCGTGCCGTACCTCGAGGCCGACATCCTCGTCCGGGTCGGCGAGACCCACCTCGCCACCGGCGACCACGAGGGCGCGCGCACCGCCTGGAAACAGGCCCTCGTCCTCCTCAGCGGTCTCGGGCACCCCGACGCCGAGCGGGTCGAGGCGCTGCTGAACGCACGGGACGGCCGCGCCGGTGCCGGTTGAGACCGCGCCCCGGCAGACCGGGGACACGAGCGCGGCGATGCGGTTCCAGGTGCTGGGGCCCGTCCGGCTGTGGCGGGACGGGCATGAGCTCGACCCGGGCTTTCCCCAGCAACGCGCGCTGCTCGCGCTGCTCCTGGCGCACACGGGCCGGCCCGTGCCGCCCGGCGAGATCCTCGACGCGCTGTGGGGCGAACGGCCGCCCGCCAGCGCGGCGAACGTGGTGCGGCGATACGCGGGCGCGCTGCGGCGGCTGCTGGAACCGGGGCTGGCGCCCCGCACCCCGGGCCGACGCCTGCTGCGTCGCAGCGGCGGCTACCTCCTCGAGGCGGACACCGACGAGGTCGACCTGCTGCGCTTTCGCGACCTGACCCGGCGCGGCAGACGGGCGGCGGCCACCGGAGGTGCCGAGGCGGCGGCCCGGCACCTCGTCCTGGCGCTGGAGGAGTGGCGCGGACCGGTGGCGATGGGGATCCCCGCGTCGGTGCGCGAGCACGTCCAGTTCACGGCCGTCCGACGGGAACTCCTGGACACCACGCGGCTGGCGGCCGACGCGGCCCTGCAGTGCGGCCTCGCCGAGCAGGTGCTGCCCGCCCTGCGCCGGGCCGTCGCCCACGACCCCCTCGACGAGCCGCTGCACGCCCGACTCGTGCTGGCCCTGGCCGCCTGCGGCCTGCAGGCGGAGGCGCTGCGCGCGTACGACGACGTCCGCCGGCGGCTCGCCCACGACCTGGACATCACCCCAGGCCCCGAACTCACGGCGGCGCACACCCGCGTACTGCGCCAGGAGGTCCCACCTCGATTGAGGTCCGGCCCCATGGTGAACCTCGGCCTGCCGACCGAAGTCCTGGAGCTGCGCCCGACCCCGCACTGCGCACAACCGGGCACGTCGACGGCGCCGGGCGTTCCCGGACCTGCCGTCCTCGGCCCTGTCGTTCCTGGGCATGTCACTTGTGAGGCCGGCACCTTGCGGTCCGTCGACTCGGGCCGTACGGAGTCCGGTTCGGCCGACCTCGCGTCCACGGTTTCCCAGGGCCGTGCGCCCGGGCCCGGCGCGCCCGGGCCTGCGGTGCCCGCAGCCGAGGCGCCCACGCCGGCCCGTGCCGGGGGCACGGGGTGGGAAGACCTCGGACCCGAGGTGAGCGAGGTCGGTGACGCCGGTGGCGTCCACGGTGGGGGAGGCGTTCGGGCTGTCCGACACCCCGGCTTCGTGCGGCCTGCTCAGCTGCCCCCGGCGCTTTCCCCTTTCGTGGGGCGGGCTGTCGAGTCGGAGTGGCTTGAGGGCGCCGTCGGTTCGGGGGCGGGGGTCGTGTCGGTCGGCGGGCCGGCCGGTGTCGGCAAGAGCGCCCTCGTCGTGCAGTGGGCGCACCGGGTCGCCGATCGTTTCCCGGACGGGCAGTTGTACGTCGCGTTGCGCGGTTTCGACGCGGCCCTGCCCCCGGTGGAGCCCGGCGACGCGCTGCGCGCCATGCTCGGGGCGCTCGGGGCGCCCCCGCCGCGCATGCCGGACGGCGGAGTGGACGCCCTGGCCGGCGTGTACCGCACCCTTCTCGCGGGCCGACGTGTCCTCGTGGTCCTCGACGACGCCGACGGCACCGAACAGGTGCGGCCGCTGCTCCCGGCCGCACCGGGCTGTCTGGCGCTGGTCACCAGCCGTCGGACCCTGCCCGGTCTGGCGGTCTCGGGGGCGCCGACCCTGCTCCTGGCACCGCCCTCGACCGAGGACGCCCGTGCGTTGCTCACCGCCCGGATCGGCGCCGAGCGGGCGGCCGCCGAACCCCGGGCCGTCGACGAGATCGTCGCCCGGTGCGGCCGGCTGCCCCTGGCACTGGCCGCCGTCGCCGCACGCGCCGTCAGCCGACGGGACTTCCCGCTCGGCGCGCTCGCCGGGGAACTGCGTGAGGCCCACGGCACCCTCGACGCCCTCCCCGCCACCGGCGCGGCCTTCCTGAACTCGTACCGCCGCCTGTCGCCGGACAGTGCGCGGCTGCTGCGACTCCTGTCGCGGCACAGCGGGGCGGACGTCACCCCGGCGGCGGCCTCGGTGCTCGCCGGGCTGCCGGTGCGTCGGGCTCGGCTGCTCCTCGCCGCCCTTGCCGACGCCCACCTCCTCACCGAGCACGCTCCGGGGCGCTACGGACTCCACGAGCTCGTGCGCGCCTTCGCCGCCGAACGCGAACGCGAACGCGAGCACGAACGCGAGCACGAACGCGAGCGCGAAGGCGAACGCGCCGGGACGGAGGACGTGCCCAGCGGTGCGTGAACCGATTTCACTCCGTCGTCACTCTTTTTGCACATCCGCCGACCTACGGTCCGGACGACACGATCGACGGTCCCCCGGAGGCTACGGCGGAAGATGCCCACCACCAGTTCCAGCACCTGTGACAGCACCAGTGCCTTCGACCGGCGTGCGAGCCGGACACCCCCGGGCGTCGACATCGTGTGGGGCGAGGAGACACCCGCCCGGCTGCCCGGCGAGGGCGCGCCGGACCCGGCGCACCGGCTGGTCGCCCGCGACGGAGGGGAGTACCTCTTCGTCGGTCTGCGCGGAGTCGTCGGCCGACCGGACGCCGAGGCGGCCCGGAAGTCCGCCCGTCCGAGCGAGCCCGTCGGCCTGCGGCTGGCGCCCGGCGACGTCTGCTTCTACGACGTGCGCCGTGCCCCCGTGCTCGCGTTGCCCGAACCGTCCCGTGCGACGGTGTTCCTCGTGCCGGCCGGTCTGCTGGACCTGGCGGAGCCCGACGTGCGCAGGCTCGCCCGGACGCCCGTCGCCCGCGGCTCCCGGCTCGGCGCCCTGCTGTCCCCGCTGCTGTCCGACCTGGCCCGGGCGGCGGCCGAGGCCCGGCCGCCGGTCGGCGAGATGCTCGCCTGGAACGCCGTGAACCTCGTGTCGACCCTCGCCGCCGAACAGTTGGGCACGGGTTCGCCGGGGTCGCCGGGCACGCATCCGCCGGTGCTGGCGCGGATCCTGGAGTACGTCGAACTGCATCTGACCGACCCCGACCTCTCCCCGGAGGGCATCGCCCGCGCGCACCACATCTCGGTGCGCTATCTGCACAAACTGTTCAAGGACGAGGGCTTCACCGTGGGCCGGTGGATCCTGCGCCGCCGCCTGGAGGAGTGCCGGCGCGACCTGATGCGGCAGGGGCGGGGGAGCCGGACCATCGCGGCCGTGGCCGGCCGATGGGGTTTCCTGAGCGCCACCCACTTCAGCCGGGTCTTCCGTGCCGCCTACGGCATGTCCCCACGCGAATGGCGGGACACCACCGGGGACGCGGCACGACCCGGCCAGGACTGAATCCGCCCACAGCCGACCACCCACCACCCGGCATCCGCAGCCGGCACCCGGCACTCTGCCCCCGGCGTCCGCTGCCGCCCTCCGGCGCCTTTGGGTGGGCGTCGGCCGCGCCCCGGGAAACGGCCCGAATACCGGGTCATTCCGGCGAGGAACGCCAGCCGACTTTTCGCGCGGCGTTTATGACCGGCGATTGCCGGGCGCGGGACGCGGGAAATCGGAAATCGCCCCACGCCCGTTCCGCGGTACCGGCCGAGAGCGCTCTCCCCGTGCCGGCGCGGCGCGTTCGAGCAGTCCAGAGGCGCGCGGCGGCGGCGACGGCTGTGACGCCTCTTTGTCCATCGGGTGAACGGCCCGGTAAATGTCCGCGTCGTGCGGCTCGAGGCGTGACCCGCGTTCTGTGCGCTGTCGGAACAGCGGCGGTGCACGCGGGGACAAACTCCGGCCGCGCACCGGATTTAGCGTGACGGGGCGAGACAGCGCACATCGAGAACAGCAGGAGAAGCCATGTCCGACGTCGTCGAACCGGTCACGCCGGTGCTCGAACCCGAGGCCGCGGCGTTCGCCGAGGCCACCGCCAACCCGCCGTACCTGTTCGACCTGCCTCCGGCGGAGGGGCGCAAGGCGGTCGACGAGGTCCAGTCCGGTGAGATCCACAAGCCGGAGGTCGACGAGGAGTGGATCACCGTCTCCGGCGGTCCGACGGGCAGCGTCCGCGCCCGGATCGTCAGGCCGGCCGGCGCCGAGGGCGTCCTGCCCGTGATCCTCTACATCCACGGCGCGGGCTGGGTGTTCGGCAACGCCCACACCCATGACCGGCTGGTGCGCGAACTCGCCGTCGGCGCCGAGGCCGCGGTCGTCTTCCCCGAGTACGACCTCTCGCCCGAGGCCCGCTACCCGGTCGCCATCGAGCAGAACTTCGCGGTGGCCCGGTGGATCGTGGAGCAGGGCGCGACCAAGGGCCTGGACGGCGGCCGGCTGGCCGTGGCCGGCGACTCCGTCGGCGGCAACATGGCGGCCGCCCTCACCCTGATGGCCAAGGAGCGCGGCGGCGTCCCGCTGGTCCAGCAGGTGCTGTTCTACCCGGTGACCGACGCGAGCTTCGACACCGGCTCCTACCACCAGTTCGCGGAGGGCTACTTCCTGCGCCGCGACGGCATGCAGTGGTTCTGGGACCAGTACACGACCGACGAGGCCGAGCGCGCCCAGGTCACCGCGTCCCCGCTGCGGGCGACCGCCGAGCAGCTCGCGGACCTGCCCCCGGCGCTGGTCGTCACCGGCGAGGCCGATGTGCTGCGCGACGAGGGCGAGGCCTACGCGAACAAGCTGCGCGCGGCCGGCGTGCCGGTCACCGCGGTGCGCTTCCAGGGCATCATCCACGACTTCGTGATGCTGAACGCGCTGCGCCCGACGTACGCCGCCGAGGCCGCCATCACCCTGGCCGTCGGCACCCTGCGCGACGCCCTGCACGTCTGACCTTCAGGAGACAGCACACCTATGACCACCACCACGCCCACCGTCGTCCTGGTCCACGGCGCGTTCGCCGACGCCGCCAGTTGGTCCGGCGTCATCGCCGAGCTCCAGGGCCACGGCATTCCCGTGATCGCCCCGCCCAACCCGCTGCGCGGCCTCGCGTCCGACGCCGCCTACGTGACCTCGGTCGCGGCCCAGATCGACGGTCCCGTGGTCCTCGTCGGCCACTCCTACGGCGGCGCCCTCATCACCGTCGCCGGCGTCACGGAGAACGTCGTCGGTCTCGTCTACGTCGCCGCCTACGTCCTGGAGGAGGGCGAGAGCCTCGGCGAACTGCAGGGCCGCTTCCCGCTGTCGCCGCTGGTCGGCAACCTCAAGCAGTGGACGTACCCGGTGCCGGGCGGTGACCCGGCCGTCGAGGTCACCATCGCCGAGGACGCCTTCCCGTCGGTGTTCGCCGCCGACGTGCCCGCGGACGTCACCAAGATCCTCGCCGCGGCCCAGCGCCCGTTGGCGGCCGCCGCGTTCGAGGAGACCGCGGCCGCGGCCGCCTGGAAGGGCAAGCCGTCCTGGGCGCTGGTCGCCGGTGCGGACGAGGCGATCAACCCCGAGGTCGAGCGCTTCGGCGCCAAGCGGGCCGGGGCGACGGTGGTCGAACTCGACGGCGCCTCCCACGCGGTGGCCGTGTCCCGGCCGAAGGCGGTCGCGGACCTGATCGTCGAAGCGGTGCGCGCCACGAGCTGACGCCCACGAGGACGGCCGCGCGGACGTGACCCCCCTGTGCGCGTCCGCGCGGCTTCGGCCGCCGCCGGGCAGCCGCCGGCCCCGCCTGTTCCGGCCCGCGTCACGCGGCCCCGGCCGGCCGCACGCCCCGTCCCCCCCGCCCCCCGGCCCCCCGGCCCCCGCCCGTCAGCGGCCGCGCACCCGTCGTACGAGGTCGGCGGCGGCCTCCGGCCACGCGGGGTGGTCGAAGGCGAAGCCCGCGTCGAGCAGCCGGCCGGGGACGACGCGCCGGCTCTTGAGCAGCAGTTCGGTGTCCGACCGCAGGGCGAAGGCGCCGAGTTCGGCCATCCACTTCGTCGCGGGCAGGCCCACCGGCACGCCCCACGCTCCGCGCAGCGCGCGCATGAAGTCGCGCTGTGGGAGGGGCGAGGGGGCGGCGAGGTTCACCGGTCCGTCGAGGTCGTCCCGGGCGATCAGGAAGTCGACCGCGCGGACGAAGTCGTGGTCGTGGATCCAGGACACGTACTGCGCGCCGCCCGCGACCGGACCGCCGAGCCCGAGCCGGGCCAGGCGCAACAGGACGTCGAACACACCGCCCCGGTCCGGGCTCATCACCATCGCGGACCGCAGCGCCGTCTTGCGGGTGTGCGGGGTGTCGGCCTTCTCCTGCTCCCGCTCCCAGGCCGTCGCGATGTCGACGCTGTAGCCCCAGTAGGCCGGGACGCCGGGCTCGCCGCCGCCGATCACGCCGGTGGCCTCGTCGTGGGGGGCGTCGAACCGGTGGGCGTAGACGGTGGCGGTGCTCATCTGCAGCCAGACCCTCGGTGGCCGCCGGGAGGCGGCGATCGCCTCGCCCACCACCCGGGCGGAGTCCACCCGGGAGTCCATCATCTCCTTGAGGTTGACGGGCGTGTAGCGGCAGCTGACGCTGCGCCCGGCCAGGTTGACGACGACGTCGCTGCCGTCGACCGCCTCGGTCCATGGGCCGAGCGTCCTGCCGTCCCATTCGATCTCGCCCCGGCCCGCGGGCCGCCTGCTCAGCACCACGACCTCGTGTCCGGCCGCGGTCAGCGCGCGCCGCAGGACATTGCCCACCTGCCCGGTCCCGCCGGGTAGCACGATCTTCACGAGTAGGGCCCCCTCCTTGGTCCGAAGAGGACCCTACTCCCTATTTGAACGTGTTCAAAACCCTGTCGGGGCACTCACGCCCGATGCGCCTCCAGAGCGGCCCGGACCCCCGACTCCAGCGCGCCCTCGATCCACGACGGCTTCACCGAGGTGTGGTCGCCCGCGAAGTGCAGCGGCCCCTCGGGCGCGCGGATGGCCCCGAGCAGCTCCGTGTGCTGGCCGGGGAGCAGGACGGACGCCTCCCCGCAGGCGTACGGATCGCGTAGCCAGCTCTGGGTGCGGCCGGCGCCCGTGTAGAACACCTCGACGCGCCGGCCGTAGACCTGCTGCAGTCCGCGCAGGGCGTGCGGATAACGGGCGTCGTCGTCGAGCGAGTCCCAGCGCGAGGCGTCGTCGGCCCAGCTGTAGGAGGCCAGGACGACACCGCCCTCGCTGCCCTCGACCCGATGGGAGGGGTTGATCATGAACCGGTTCGAGTTGTCGGAGACCGAACCGCCGCCGACGATGTGCGCCGCCTCCGGCTGGTCACGGCCGGCCCACCGGTTGGCGGCGTGGTGCGCGCGCTGCCCCGGCGTGATGTGTCCGGGCGGCACGGACGGATGGGCGCCCAGCAGGCTTCCGTCGTCCGGCGTCCTCCCGGCCCGGTACTCCTCGTACAACCCGGGCCGCACGGCGTCGAGTTCGCGCTTCCAGTCCGCCTCGGCGAACTCCCACCAGCGGCGGCTGAACTCCAGCAGCACCTTGGTCGCGCTGTCGTAGTGCAGCTCGGCGACGGCGCGCCGCTTCTTGTACGACATCAACGGACTGATCTGCACCTGCCGAAGCCCGGAGAACGGCACGGTGACGATCGCGAGATCGGCGGTGAACTGCTCGCGCACCACCTTGCCGTCACGTCCCTCGGAGACGGTGTCCACCCACACGTGCGGCCCGTCGGCGTGCACGTGCGAGGTGCTGTCGTCGCCCTGCCGGTCCCGCGCCCAGTACTCGATGCGCGTCACCCGCCGGTCGAGCCGCAGGACGTCGGCGACCTCCTTCAGCAACGCGTCCGGGAGCGTGGCGGTGCCGCCGGCCAACTCCCAGAACTCGGTGTCCGGGTTGATGAGGGAGGCGCTGATGAAGCTGTGGATGAAGGACAGCGGGAGCCGGGAGGTGAGGTTCTCCAGCGTGCCGACCAGGTCGACGGTCCGCTCGTCCAGGCCCGCCTCCTCGGTCAGGAACCGGTACATCGACCAGTCGCCGAACCGCTGCACGACCCGTGCCCATCCCTGCACCCGTTCCGGCAGCGGCTTGTCCACCCGTCGGCCGTCCGGGCCGCGGGTGCTGAACTCGTCGCGTACCGGGTCCAGTGCCTCGCGCAGGATGGTCGAGGACGGGGTGTCCCAGAGGGCGCGGGGCACGCCGAACGACCGGTTGATCCGGCGCGGCGACCTCGCGTACTCGGAACGGCGCACCCGGACGCCGTTGACGTGCAGCCAGGCGTTGTTGACGGGCCTGCCGTGGGCGTCCACGTCCACGAGGTGGAACCGGCGCCGGTCGAGGCCGAGACCGTCGATGAGGCTCATCACCAGCGGGTGGCTGCCGGGGATCCGCATCGCGCCCGCCTCCGCGTACTGGCGTGCGTCGGCGAACGCCTGCGGCGCCTGCTCGTGGCCGCCGGTGCGGAAGGTCTTGATGCGGCCTCCCACCCGGTTGCCGTTGGCCTCCACGAGGGTGACCCGGTGTCCTGCGCGCTTCAGCAGCCAGGCGGCCACCAGCCCGGCGGGCCCGGCGCCGACCACGAGCACCTTCTTCGCGGTCCTCGTCCTGGCCCGGGGGAGTCCGCCGTCGAGCACCTTCTCGTAGCGGGGCACCAGCGGCCGGTCGTCCTCGTCGACCACCAGCAGCGCCCGGGCGACCGCCAGACAGGTCTTCCAGTCGGCGGTGGACCGCGACGGGGCGGCGGGTCGCCTGTCAAGGGCCTCGGCGGGGCCGGTGACCGTGAGCGCGGCGGCCGTCGTGGCCGTGGCCGCGGCGAACCGCCGACGCGAGAGGCGACCGTGGTCTACAGAATCCTGCGGATTGTCCATATGCCCTGGATAGGGGCAGGGCGCGGGCGCCGAAGGCCGCTCCCGCGGATGATCACCTGAACGTGTAGGCGCATCGACCGGAGCCGTGCAACTACCGGAGGGGCGTGGGGGGTTTACGCGGGGCACCCGTACGTATCGGGGCAACCGCCCCGGCTCGACGGCCCATCGCCCCGGCTCATCAGGTCAACCGTCCCGGACTATTGACTCGGAACGGAGTCTGTCGCGATCCTCGTCGCACTATCTTGCGCCGGTCATGACAACCGCAGGGGCAGTTCCAACGCCCTCGTCGACCGCGCCTTCACGCCGACCGAAGGACGTGGGCTGTGACCATGACCGGACGCCCGTACCGCAGACGCCGGGACCTCACCGTCGTCTCGCTCCTCCTCCTCGTGCTCGCCGCGGTCCTCGGCCCCACGCCGAGCTCGGCGGCCGGCGCGGACTGGTGGACGCCGACGGCCAGGCCGAACCCCGACGCGCAGATCAACGTCACCGGCGAACCGTTCTCCGGCGTCGACTCCGCCGGCGAGGTACGCGGGTTCGTCGACGCCCACAACCACCTGTTCTCCAACGAGGCCTTCGGCGGACGGCTGATCTGCGGCAAGGTGTTCTCCGAGTCCGGCGTCGCCGACGCGCTCAAGGACTGTCCCGAGCACTACCCCGACGGCTCGCTCGCGCTCTTCGACTACATCACCCACGGCGGCGACGGAAAGCACGACCCGGCAGGCTGGCCCACGTTCAAGGACTGGCCGGCCTACGACTCGATGACCCATCAGGCGAACTACTACGCCTGGGTGGAACGCGCCTGGCGCGGCGGACAGCGGGTGCTCGTCAACGACCTCGTCACCAACGGCATGATCTGCTCCGTCTACCCGTTCAAGGACCGCGGCTGCGACGAGATGACGTCGATCCGCCTCCAGGCCAAGCTGGCGTACGACCTGCAGGCCTACGTCGACAAGCAGTACGGCGGCGCCGGCAGGGGCTGGTTCCGGATCGTCCTCGACAGCGCCCAGGCCCGTGAGGTCGTCAAGCAGGGCAAGCTGGCCGTCGTCCTCGGCGTGGAGACCTCCGAGCCCTTCGGCTGCAAGCAGATCCTCGACATCGCGCAGTGCGGCAAGGCCGACATCGACAAGGGGCTGGACGAGCTCTACGGGCTCGGCGTGCGCAGCATGTTCCTGTGCCACAAGTTCGACAACGCGCTGTGCGGCGTCCGGTTCGACGAGGGCGGCCTCGGAACGGCCATCAACGTCGGGCAGTTCCTGTCGACGGGCACCTTCTGGAAGACCGAGAAGTGCACCGGGCCGCAGCACGACAACCCCATCGGCACCGCCGCCTCGAAGGCGGAGTCGGACCTGCCCGCGGGCACCGAGGTCCCCTCGTACGACGCTGACGCGCAGTGCAACACCCGCGGGCTCACCTCGCTCGGCGAGTACGCCGTCCGCGGCATGATGAAGCGCAAGATGATGCTGGAGATCGACCACATGAGCGTCAAGGCCACCGGCCGGGTGCTCGACATGTTCGAGGCCGCCTCCTACCCCGGCGTCATCTCCTCGCACAGCTGGATGGACCTCAACTGGACCGAGCGCGTCTACTCCCTCGGCGGCTTCGTCGCCCAGTACATGCACGGCTCGCAGGGGTTCGCCGCGGAGGCCCGGCGCACCGACGCGCTGCGTGACAAGTACGGCGTGGGCTACGGCTACGGCACCGACTTCAACGGCATCGGCGACCACCCCGCCCCGCGCGGCACCGACGCCCCGAACAAGGTGACGTACCCCTTCAAGAGCGTCGACGGCGGCTCCCTGATCGACCGTCAGACGACCGGATCGCGCACGTTCGACGTCAACACCGACGGCGCCGCCCATGTGGGCATGATCCCGGACTGGATCGAGGACGTCCGGCTCGTCGGCGGCCAGGACGTGGTGAACGACCTCCTCCGGGGCGCCGAGTCCTACCTCGACACCTGGGGCGCGTCCGAGCGGCACCAGGCGGGCGTCAACCTGGCCAGGGACGCCTCGGCCACGGCCAGCTCGTCCGAGTCCAACCCGTTCACCAGCTATCAGCCGGGCCGGGCCGTGGACGGCGACACCGGCACCCGCTGGGCCAGCGACTGGAGCGACGACCAGTGGCTGAGCATCGACCTCGGCGCCACGAACCTCGTCAAGCGCGTCACCCTCGACTGGGAGCGCGCGTACGGCAAGTCGTACCGCGTCGAACTCTCCACCGACGGAGTGAACTGGCAGACCGCCTGGTCCACCGACTCCGGCGACGGCGGCCTGGACACGGCCTCCTTCACCGGCACGCCGGCCCGCTACGTCCGGGTGCACGGCCTGGACCGCGGCACCGACTGGGGATACTCGCTCCACGAGGTGGGCGTCCACAGCAGCTGACGGCCGCCGGAGGACGAACGCGAAGGACACGCACATGGCACGCATGCCGTCGGCCGAACGGCGCCGGCAGCTGACGGAAGCGGCGATCAGGGCGATGGCCCGGGACGGCGTCGCCAAGACGACGACCCGGTCCATCGCCGCCGAGGCGGGCGTGTCCCTCAGCGTCTTCCACTACTGCTTCGACTCCAAGCAGGCCCTGGTGGAGTCCGTCATCACGACCATCACCGACCACTCCGTGACCGTGGTCCAGGAGGCGCTGCGGCCCAGGGCGAGCCTGGAGGAGACCGTCCGGGCCGGATTCCAGGCGTACTGGGACCATGTGCGCGCGCACCCCGACGAGCACATGCTGACCTACGAACTCACCCAGTACGCCCTGCGCCAGCCGGGATTCGAGCACCTGGCCCGGCGCCAGTACGAGATGTACGGCGAGGCCTACACGGAGCTCATCGAGCAGCTCCGCGGCAGCATGGACTTCCGGCTGCGCGTCCCCGTCTCCGCACTGGCCCGCTATCTGGCCGCCATGACCGACGGTCTGACCCTCAACTACCTGGTGCTAGGCGACGAGGCGGCCTGGACCGACATCCTGGACACGGTCACCGCCCACATCGCGGGCCTGGTCATGGCCGACGGACCGGACGCCGCGCGTGAGGCGCCCCGGACGTGATCCGCCGCGCCGGCGAACCGGGACGCCCGGCCCAGCCGACTGTCCGGCGGCCAGCCGTCCGACAGCCCGCCGTCCGCCAGGCGGCCGGTGAAGCAGCCGCCGGCTACACGGCCCGGGCCACGAGCAGGGCCACGTCGTCGTGGTCCTCGGGATGGCGCAGGCCGTACAGCAGCAGGTCGCAGATCTCCTCCAGGGGACGGCCGGGTTCGTCCAGGAAGCCCAGCAGGACGTCCAGCCTGTCGTCGATGGTGTGGTGACGCGTCTCGACGAGTCCGTCCGTGTAGAGGACCAGCAGGTCACCGGGGGAGAGGTCGACCGTGGTGGCCTCGAACGGCACGCCGCCGACGCCCAGCGGGGCTCCGGAGGGCAGGTCGAGCAGCCTGGGGGCGCGGCCGGGCCGGGCCAGCGCGGGCGGCATGTGTCCGGCGTTGGCGACGAGGCACTGCCCCGTGCCGGGATCGAACACGGCGTACAGGCAGGTGACGATGTAGTGCTCCAGGTCGCAGGTGATCTTGTCGAGGTGCTGGAGCACGGAGCCGGGTTCGAGATCGAGGTCCGCGTAGGCGCAGGTGGCGGTGCGCAGCCGGCCCATGGTGGCGGCGGCGTCGATGCCGTTGCCCATCACGTCCCCGACGACCAGCGCCGTCTTGTCGTCGGTCAGGGGGATGACGTCGTACCAGTCGCCGCCGACCTCGCTGGTGGCTTGCGCGGGCTGGTAGCGGGAGGCCAGTTCGAGGCCGGTGTGACGGGGCGCGTGGTCCGGCAGCAGACTGCGCTGCAGGGTGAGCGCGGTGTTGCGCACGCTCTGGAACCAGCGGGCGTTGTCGATGGCGACGGCGGCCCGGCCGGCCAGCTCCACGGCGAGGACCACGTCGTCCTCGTCGAACGGCAGCGGGTTGCGGGTGCGCTTGAGGTCGAGGGCGCCGAGCACCTCGCCATGGGCGATCAGCGGCACGGCGAGATACGAGTGGACGCCGGCGCGGGCCAGCAGCGAGCCGGCCTCCGCGTCCCGGGCGATCCGGGGCAGGTCGCGGTCGCCGACGTGCCGCACCAGGACCGGGCGGCCGGTGTGCACGCACAGGGTGACCAGCCGGTCTCCGTCGTAGGCCGCGAGGTCGCCGGGGGGATCGGCGGCGCGCAGCGCCACGGTGGGGTGGTCCGCCTTGAGCGCGAGGGCGCGGAACAGCTCCGGGCCGTTGTCCGGCCTGCGGGTGCGACGGCAGGCCAGGGCGGAGTCGAGGATGTCCACGGCGACCACGTCGGCGAGCTGGGGGACGGTGATCTCGGCCAGTTCGTGGGCGGTCCGCCCCACCTCCAGGGCCGTGCCGACGCGGGTCGACGCCTCGGCGATGAGGGCCAGACGGCGGCGGGCCCGGTCGGCCTCGGCGGCCGCGCGGTGCCGTTCGGTGACGTCGACGACCGAGGCGGCCGCGCCCAGCACCCGCCCGCCCGGATCCTCCAGCCGGTAGAACGACAGGGACCAGGCGTGCTCGTGCTCGGGGTCGGTCGGCGGCCGGCCCACGTGGTACTGGTCGAGCAGCGGCGTGCCGGTGGTGAGCACCTGACGCAACGCGGACTCGATGGTGTCGATGTCGGGCAGCAGCAGGGTGTCCCTGAGGCGACGGCCGACGTGATCCTCGGCGGGAACCCCGTCGATGCGCGACAGCGCCGGGTTCACCAGGAGGTAGCGCAGGTCCGGGTCGAGCAGGGCCAGACCGATCGGGGACTGGTTGATCAGCCGCTCGCACAGGGCCAGGTCCGTCTCGACGCGCTGGAGCAGCGTGTGGTCGGCGGCGATGCCCAGGGCGTAGACGTCCCCGAGATCGTCCTGCAGCCGCATGTTGCGGAACTCCATCAGACGGGTGCTGCCGTCCTTGTGCCGGATGGGAAAGGCCCCGGCCCAGCTCCGGCCGGTCTCCAGCACCTCCGCGAACAGCTTGGCCACGGCCTTGAGGTGCTCGGGGTGGATGAACAGCCGCGCCGCGTACTTGCCCAGCGCCTCCTGCGCGCTGTACCCGATGAGCTCCTCCGCCTGCGGGGTCCAGAACACGATGCGGCCGTCGGCGTCGACGACCATCGCGGACACGCTCAGCAC
The DNA here is from genome assembly GCF_055606485.1 of Streptomyces sp. NPDC037083. Classification (NCBI taxonomy): domain Bacteria; kingdom Bacillati; phylum Actinomycetota; class Actinomycetes; order Kitasatosporales; family Streptomycetaceae; genus Streptomyces; species Streptomyces sp. NPDC037083. The sequence goes on from NZ_JBVJSQ010000008.1 coordinate 239,771, forward strand.
GTCGAGCAGGCCGGTGGGCGGGGGCGTCTCCGGGCGGTACGCGTCGCCGTCCGAGCGAATGGCGTCGGATGTCATCGCAGATCCTCCTCAGCCCTCCCAGCCCTTCCATGCTGCCTCCCGCTCGGCGCGTGCGGAAGCCGAGCGGGGCCCGGCCCGGTCCGGCGGCGCCGTGCGCATCGGCCTGACTGGCAGGACCATGGTTCGTGTGGAGGACGGCACCCATGGATGCTGCGCGAGAAGCTTTCGAGGCCCCGACGCCCGCAGGACCGGGCGATCTCCTGGACGCGTCCACCGACGCGGCCGCGGTCGTGTCCGCGGACGGCATCGTGATCGGCTGGACCCGGCAGGCTGAGACACTCCTCGGCCGGCCGGCGGCGGACGTGGTCGGCCGCTCCGCCGCGGAACTCGTGGCGATGCCCCGCGACCCGCTGCGGGTGGCAGGCGTCGCGGAGCGGTGCCGCGTGGGCATGGGGTGGAGCGGCGTCGTCTCCGTACGGCACTGCGACGGCCGCCCCGTCGACGTCGACCTGCGCGTCTCCGCCTCCTTCCGGATCGGCGGGACGGAGTGCTTCCTGATCTCGGCGCGCGAGCGGAGCGGGCGGTGGGAGGTCGGCCAGTCCGTCCTCGACGGGTTCCTGACCCGCTCCCCGGTCGGAATGGCCGTGCTGGACCTGGAACTGCGGTACGTGTGGCTGAACGACACCCTGGAACGTTTCGGCGGCGTGCCCCGCGAGCAGCGGCTGGGGCGCCGGCTGAGCGAGCTGCTGCCCGGCCTGCAGGCGGTCGCCATCGAGGAGCTGATGCGCAAGGTCCTGGACGACGGCGCCCCGGTCACCGACTACGAGTACCTGGGGTGGAGCTGGGCGGACCCGCACCGCCGGCATGCCTACTCCACGTCCTTCTTTCCCCTCGTGGACGCCGACGACCGCGTCACCGGAATCTGCTACATGGTCCAGGACGTCACCGAACGGTGGACCGCCCGCCAGCTGTTGTCGCTGGTCAACGAGGCGGGGACACGCGTCGGCACGACCCTGGACGTGATGCGCACTGCGCAGGAGCTCGCCGACTTCTGCGTCCCCCGCTTCGCCGACTTCGTCGTCGTCGACCTCCTGGAGACCGTGGTCGGCACGGAGGGGCACGCCGTGGGGCCGGCCGACGCGGAGCCGGACCCCGCCCGGCCGTCGATGCGCCGCGCCGGAATGAGCTCGGTGCGCGCGGGCTGCCCGGAGGCCGTGGCACGCATCGGGGACCGCGTGGACTTCGTCCCCCCGCCGCACGACGCGAGCCTGCTCGTCGACGGCGAGCCCGTCCTCATCCCGGTGCTGGATCCCTCCGACGAGCTGTGGGTCGCCGAACAGCCCGCGAGAGCGGCGAGCATCGCCCGGTTCGGCCTCCACTCCCTCATCTCCGTGCCGATGCGGGCCCGCGACACCGCCCTGGGCCTCGCCACGTTCGTACGGTCGCACAACCCCGTCCCCTTCCAGCCCGACGACGTGCTCCCGGCCCGGGAGCTGGTCGCGCGAGCCGCGCTGTGCGTCGACAACGCCCGCCGGTACGCCAGGGAGCACGCGGCCGCCGTCACCCTGCAGCGCAGTCTGCTGCCGCAGGCCCTGGCGGGCGGCACGGCGCTGGAGGTGGCCTCCTCCTACCTTCCGGCCGACCCCACCGACGGCGTCGGCGGCGACTGGTTCGACGTGATCCCGCTGTCCGGGGCGCGCGTGGGTCTCGTCGTCGGCGACGTGGTGGGGCACGGCATCGCCGCCGCGGCGAGCATGGGCCGGCTGCGTACCGCGGTGCAGACCCTCGCCGAGATGGACATGCCCCCCGACGAGCTGCTGGCCCACCTCGACGACCTGGTGCTCCGGCTGAGCGCGGAGCGGACCGACGACACGGGCGCCCAGCACGGCTCGACCGCCTTTCTCGGGGCCACCTGCCTGTACGCCGTCTACGACCCGGTGACCAGGCGGTGCACGATGGCCCGGGCCGGGCATCCGCCGCCCGTCGTGGTCGCCCCCGACGGCCGGGTGTCGTTCCCCGAGCCGCCGGCCGGGCCACCGCTGGGGCTCGGTGGGATGGCGTTCGAAGCCGCCGAGATCGAGCTCGCCGAGAACAGCCTGATCGGTCTCTACACCGACGGTCTCATCGGCGGAGCCGACCAGGACATGGAAGACGGCATGGCCCGGCTGGGCGAGGTCCTCGCCCGGTCCGACACCGATCTGGACGCCCTGTGCGCGTCCGCGGTGCGCCGGCTCGTGCCCGGGCCCCAGCCCGACGACATCGCCCTGCTCCTGGCGCGCACACACGCCCTCGGCGCCGACCGCGTCGTGTCCTGGGAGGTGCCCGCGGACCCGGCCGCCGTCGCCGACGTCCGCGCCCGGGCGACCCGCCAGGTGGAGGCCTGGGGCCTGGGCGACCTGGCCATGACGTCCGAACTCATCGTGAGCGAGCTGGTCACGAACGCGGTGCGCTACGCCGCCCCGCCCATACGGTTGCGGTTGCTCTGCGACGCGCGTCTGACCTGCGAGGTCGCCGACGGCAGCAGCACCGCCCCGCGGCTGCGACACGCCCGGATCACGGATGAGGGGGGCCGCGGCCTCTTCCTGGTGGCCCAGCTCGCCCATCGCTGGGGCGCCCGGTACACGGCCGACGGAAAGATCATCTGGGCCGAGCAGGAGATTCCCTGAGGGAGACGTGCACGCAGGTCCGTCCGCGCGCGGACGGCGGGGCGTCGTTCGTCGCCTCCCCGGCCCCCGGGACGCATTGCCCGGTGCCGGCGCCGGCGTCCGTGCGGGTCCAGGTGCCGGGGGACCCGTGACGAATTCCTCACGGGTCTCGGGCGCAGGGGAGTGGACCCGCACCGGCGGCCGGCCCGATCGTGGGCGACATGGACGATCACCTCATGACACCTGACGGCCCTGCCGGATCCGCCGGGCCCCCTGGAGCCGCCGGTCCCCTCAGTCCTGCAGGTGCTGCAGGTCCTGTGGGCCCCGTCGGTTCCGCAGGTGAGGAGGCGGACGAGGTCCGCCGTTTCTGGGGCCGGCTCGGTCTTCCCGGACTGGTCGACGTCCACACGCACTTCATGCCCGAGCGCGTCCTGCGCAAGGTGTGGGACTACTTCGACGCGCTCGGGCCGCTGACCGGTGGCGTCGAGTGGCCGATCACCTACCGCCATGAGGAGGCGGAACGGGCCGACCTGCTGCGGCAGTTCGGCGTCAGGGCCTTCACCTCGATGCTCTACCCGCACAAGCCGGGCATGGCCCGGTGGCTCAACGGCTGGGCCGCCGACTTCGCCAGCCGCACCCCCGACTGCCTGCACACCGCGACCCTCTATCCCGAGCCGGACGTCGAGGCATACGTCCGCGAGGCCGTCGAGGCGGGCGCCCGCGTCTTCAAGGCGCACGTCCAGGTCGGGGCGTACGACCCGGCCGACGAACTGCTCCAGCCGGCGTGGGGGTTGCTGGCCGAGGCCGGGATCCCCGTCGTGATCCACTGCGGCTCCGGGCCCGCGCCCGGCAAGCACACCGGCCCCGAGCCGATCGCCCGGGTGCTGGCGCGGCATCCCCGGCTGCGGCTGATCGTCGCGCACCTGGGGATGCCCGAGTACGAGGAGTTTCTCGGCCTCGCCGAGCAGTACGGGGAGGTGCGGCTGGACACGACGATGGCGTTCACCGACTTCGCCGAGGAACTCACGCCGTTCCCCGGCAGGGCCCTGCCCCGGCTGGCAGAGGTCGGCGACCGTGTCCTGCTCGGCTCCGACTTCCCCAACATCCCCTATCCGTACGTGCACCAGCTCCATGCCCTGGAGCGGCTGGGTCTCGGCGACGAGTGGCTGCGGGCCGTCTGCCACGACAACGCGGCGGGCCTGTTCGGACTGTGAGACACCGTCGGCCATGCGGGCGCCCCCCCCCGGGCCGCAGCACGCCCCCGGACCGGCCCTGGCCCTCGGACCGGCCCTGGCCCCGAACCCGCCCTGCCCCGCCTCCGCCTCCGCCTCCGCCTCCGTCATCCGATGGTGAGTCGGTGCGTCGTGGCCATCGTCGTCCGGGTCGACGTGCCGCCCCCGGTGACCGGAGGCAGGCCGTCGGCCACCCGGGGGCGGCCACTGCCGGTGACCGGGGGCAGGCCGCGGATTGCCGGGAGCCGGACGCCGTTGCCCACCGGCGTGGCGGTCAGCGGCCGGTCGGCCGTGGCGTCGGGCCGACGGCCACAAGCCGGGTGAAGTAGTCCTCCGGCACGCCCTCCCCGACGGGACGGCCCTCCGCCTCGATCCAGGCGTGCGCGGTGAAGGGCGGGACGACGCGTACGCCGGTGCACCAGGTCGGCCATGTCCCGCAGAGCCGGCACAGCAGTGCCGCCCCCAGGGAGCGCGGGAGGCATCCCTGCGGCCCGGCGCAGTGCAGGCTGGCCGCGCACATCGCGTCGCGCGCGTTCTGGGCCTGCGCGGCGGTGGCGGGAGCGGCCCCCCGCCGCAGGACGCCCAGCACGGCGCGGATGCGGCGGGGCGGCAGGAGGGCGAGGAGGACGGCCGGGAGCAGGACCAGGCGGGCGGACAGGCGCCGGGTCAGGGGAACACCGGTGGGTCGTTCCAGCGCGCTGGGCGTCGTCATGAGGCGAGCCCCGAGCTGCGCAGCTGCCCCACGAGCGCCTCGACGTCCCGCAGGGCCTGTGCCTGGTCGATGTCGAACTCCCGGACCAGGGCGGCGGCCGCGTCGGACTCCTCCCCGCCGTCGAGCAGCGTCCGCACGACCAGGCTGGCCGTCGGGTTCAACTCGAAGTAGGCGCCGATCCGTTCGTCCAGTAGCACCGTGCCGTAGTCGGTCTCGGCCGTGGAGACGTCGTCACCGAACCGCAGAGACATGGGGGACCTTTCTGACGTGCGGGCATGGGGGCGTGGTCAGGGGCGGGGGACACGGGTGCGGCTGCGGGCGAGTCCGCGCAGCCACACCTCGGCGGCGATCGTGGAGTAGAGGATGGCGTCGGACAGTCCCGGAGAGGCGGGCCGCCGGGCGAGGCGACGGAGCTCGGCGCCGTCCACCAGGCCCAGTGACTCCAGCCGCGAGTCCTCCCACAGGGCCAGCAGGTCCGCGCGGTGTTCCCGCAGTCCGTTGGAGGCGTCCATGGAGGCCGTGGCCTTGTCGGCCCGACGCAGACAGACCTCGGGAACGATCCCGCGCATCGCCGCGCTCAGTACGGGCTTGTACGACCAGGGCGTGACGCGCTCGCTCGGACGCACGGCGAGAAAGGCCTCGATGACGCGGTCGTCGAGGAAGGGCGACGCCATCGGCAGCCCGGCGCCGGCCGCCATCCGGTCCCACTGGCGGATGACGCGGGTGCACGAGCGGATCTGCTCCAGGTCGCTGTGCATCCCGCGGTCCGGATGCAGCGGCGAGGTGTTCGCCGCGGCCGTGTGCAGCGCCCGGCGCGCCATGTGCTCGGCCTCGGGGGTCACCCAGCCGAACAGGCGCGGTGCCCTGCCCCAGCCCAGTCCCGTCGCGACGGACGGCGGCGACGGGTCACGCAGGTGGCCGGTGGCGTCGGCGAGCCACCTCCCGTACGGCCGGGAGTCGGCGAGGGCGCGGACCGTGCCGTCGAGGGGCCACTGCCACAGTGCCCGGAAGCCGCGCAACTGCCGTACGGCGAACAGCGGTTGGGTGCGCAGCAGTCGGTGGTAGTAGGCCTCCGAGCACCATGCCACATGGTCGCCTCCGATGCCGGTCAGGTGCACCCGGCTGCCGCGTGCGGCGAGGGCGGGCAGATGATGCAGGACCCGGGAGCGGTCCATGACGCCGATGGTGGGTTCGTCGAGGAGGTCGTCGATGGTGAGCAGGTCCTCGTAGACCAGCGGTGAGGCGTCGGCGTCCCAGACCACGTGCTCGACGTCCGGGAGGTGGCCCATCGCCTTGCGGGCCCAGTACAGGTCGGTGTCCGCCGGGTCGCGTCCCGGCCAGGTGGCGGCCAGCACGCGGGCGGGGGAGCGGTCGGCCAGGAAGCAGACGGAGGTGGAGTCCAGTCCGCCGGACAGGTCGCAGCTGACCACGCCGCCCTGCCGGGTCCGGGCGTCGACGGCCTCCTGCAGCGCCCCGCGGATCAGGGGAGCCGCTTCGGCGAGCGGCCGGACCGGCTCCGGCGGGGTCCACCAGGTGGTGTGCCGTCCGGTGCGCCCGTCCGCCGCGACGGTCAGGGCGTCCTGGGGAGGCACGGCGCGGACCGCCCGCCACAGGGACGTCTCGGACAGCGGATACGGAGTGGGCCACAGCAGCCGTACGGCCAACTCCTCGACGTCGGGCTCGAGTCCGAGGGCGACGGCGAGCGTGTCGGCACGGGTGGCCGCCACCCGCACGCCGTCGATCTCCGCGTGGAAGACGAGTCGCAGTCCCGAGGCGGTGCCCTGCACCCTGATCCGTCCGTCGAGGGCGCCGACGAGGTGGAAACTGCCGGGAAGGGACCGGGCCAGTGCGTCGAGCTCCGTGAGATCGCGTAACCGTGCGGCTCGGCACCGCAGTTCGTCGGGGTCGATCGGGCAGCAGCCGACCACGGCGAGGGCGGCGCCGCGGGCGTTCGCCGTGACGACTTCGTCGTCGTGCCAGTGGCCGACCAGCCAGGGCCGGCCCGACGCGTGCGTCAGGGTCCGGCTACCGGTACGGGCGAAGGAGCGGGCCACGGCGGCCGCGTCCGCACGGTCGGTGAAGACCGCGAAGTGCGCGTCGCCGGGGCCCGTCCCCGCACTTGCGTGCAATTCGGTCATGACGGGTCAGAGGCCGCCGGTCGTCAGTTCTTGCTCAGGATCAGCCGGTCGTTGCCGGCGAATCCCAGGAGCCCCGTCCTCTTGCGGAAGGTGCCGAGCCGGACGAGCGTCGGTGCCTCGTATGCCTTCTTCATGGCTTCTCCTCACGTACGGGTTCCACGACCGCTTCCCCGACCGACGGCCCGGGGGTTGCCCGGTGTGCCGGCGGTCCGGCCGGGATCATCGGGAGCCCGGACCGGGAAGGGGCGCAGCACCTAGCTAGCTGCAGAGGGTGAGCCCGGGGCAAGAGCGTTCGCGAAGGTCAGCTGATATGAGGAATGTGCGTCCGGCGGTGGCGGGGCCCCTCTCGGCGGGCCCGGTTTTTCGCCGTCCTGTTCGGTGTTCGGATGTGCGACCGCCGGAAGGAACGTTTTGACGTGAGCCGCGGCGGACTCCCGCCCGTCCTTTCGGGCGCGCCCGACGGCGGCCGTGGGCAGCGCCGCCGGGCGCATTCGGGCCGTGCGGACGTGCGCCCTTTCCCTCCGCCCGACTGCGGACCCGCCCGGAGATCCCACCGCGGCCGGGTCCCGGTCGGGCGCCGGCGGCCCACCCGCTCGTGCCCGCGCTCATTTCGCTCGGCCGCCGGCTCCCGCTTCGGGGACGGGGACACCGGTGCGATCGGCGCGGCGCAGTTCCTCCTCGGAGACGTGCTCGATGTGGCGCACGGCGAAGCGCAGGACGGGAGCGGCCATGACCGAGGTGGTGACGGCCACCAGGACGATGATGGTGAAGAAGGCGGGGTCCAGCACGCCGATGCGCAGGCCGGCGGTGGCGATCACGATCTGGACGACGCCCCGGGAGTTGAGACCGGCTCCGACGGCGAGGGTCTCCCAGCGGTTGAGCCGCCCGGCCCGCGCGCCGAGCCAGACGCCGGCGAACTTGCCCGTGACGGCGACCACGAGGACGAGCAGGGCCACCCCGAGCGCCGCGGGGGAGCTCAGGGCGCTCAGGTCGATCCGCAGGCCGACGGTGGCGAAGAAGAGCGGAGCCAGCACGGCGAGGACGACCTGCCTGAGCGGCGCCAGCCGGCGCGGCGTCTGCGGACTGCAGGCGCCGATGAGGACGCCGGCGAGGAAGGCGCCGAACATGGCCTCGAGGTGCAGTGCCTGGGTGGCGGCGGCGCTCAGCAGCATGATGACGACCGTGGTGGCGATGGTGTGGGCGCTGTCGGGGTGGCGCGCCGCCCGCGCCATGAGGCGGCTGATCACGGGGCGTGCCAGCAGGAGGGCCACCGCGATCACGACCACCGACCGGGCGATGGACCAGAGCGCGTCGTCGAGCTGTGAGCTGATGGCGATCGCCGAGACCACGGACAGCAGCAGCCAGCCGATCACGTCGTCGACCATCGCCGCGGCGAGCGTGAGTTGACCGACGTTGCGGTGGGTCAGGTTCATGTCCGCGAGGGTCTTGGCGATCACGGGAATGGCGCTGACGCACAGGGCGACGCCCAGGAAGGCCGCGAAGACGGGACGGCTGGTGGACGACGGGACGAAGGAGTCCGGCAGAACCATGCCCAGGCCGCCCCCCAGGAGGAGCGGGAGCATCAGCCCCGCGGCCGCGATGACCGAGGTGGTCTTCGAACGTCGGCGCACCAGATGCAGGTCCACCTCCATGCCGGTGATGCCGACCAGCAGGATGACCCCCAACTGGCCGACCCCGTCCAGGAGATGGAACTGGGACGTGGAGTCCGGGAGCAGCCAGTCGGACACCGACGGAGCCAGGTTGCCGAGCAGGGTCGGGCCCAGCAGCACACCGGCGCACAGCTCACCCGTGATGGCTGGCAGCCCGAACCGGGTGGCAAGCCGTCCGAAGGCGTGCGCGAACAGCAACAGCGTTCCCACCTGGAGCAGCAGGAGGAGCAGGTTGTGGGCGGGCATGGCCGTCATCGGGGCGGAGGCGAGCACGTGGTCTCCGATCGTCTGGGAAGGCGCCGTGCCGGGAACTGCGCGGCACGGCTCAGGGATCCGGATCCAGCGGACGCGGGCGCGGCAGGCCTGTCCGCTGTTGCTGATGGCATCGCTGCCAGGAATGGGAGGAGCGAGGGGGAGGGGCGAACGGGAGGAGGCTCCGGCGCCCGGCAGCGCGACGTGGGACGCTGACAGGTCGGGGCTTGCTCGGGTGTCAGGCGACGTCCCGCCGGCGCCCTGGCTCAAGGGGCTGTCCGGCGACGCTGAGGACTGCCTGTGGCTCCCTCGCGGTGGTACCGACACCGATCTCATCATGAGCAACACCCGTTGCGCCAGCGATCGCGGGCAAAAACGGTTCGGCGCGGCTGCTATTTCGTCAGATCCCGTTCAGGGGTGGCGTGTTAGGGTCGTCCGGCTGGGGGACGCCTTCACCGAGAGGGAAGGCCGCGGCGGGCGCCTGCCGGAGCAGAGCGAGCCGTACGCCAGGTCGAGCGACCGGATCCGGTCGAATCCCGTGGGCCGTCACGCCGTGCCGGGGCGACGCGGAGACCGGTGTGTGACCGTGTCGGCCGTGGTCCGTCGCCGAAGAGAGAATTCCCGGGGCCCGACCCGTGGACTCCAGCTCGCGTCCTACTCCAAGGAGTTGCCCGTGAGTGACCTCTGTATCCATGAACTCTTCGAGGCGCAGGCCGCCCAGACGCCGCACGCCGTGGCCCTGGTGGCCGGTGACGACGCCTCGACGTCGCTGGAACTGTCGTACCGGCAACTGGACCAGCGGGCGGACCGGTTGGCGCACCGGCTGCGGTCCGCGGGGATCGGGCCGGAATCCCGGGTGGGGGTCTGTCTGCAGCGAGGACCCGAGTTGCTGGTCACCCTGCTCGCGGTGCTCAAGGCCGGAGGGGCGTACGTCCCGCTGGATCCCGACCACCCGGCGGAGCGGCTCGCCTACCTGCTGGCGGACTCGGCCGTGTCCGTGGTGGTCACCGACAGCCTGCTCGCACGCGGCTTCACCGCCTACGGCGGCACCCTGCTCCTGGCCGCCGAAGCGGCCGCGCAGGGCGCCGAGGCCGCCGGCCCCGGACGCGTGGACCACCGTCCGGCCCCGGTCGGTCCGGACAACGCCGCCTACGTCATCTACACCTCCGGCTCGACCGGACGCCCCAAGGGCGTGGTCGTGCCGCACACCGGCGTGGTCAACCGTCTGCGGTGGGCGCAGGAGTGGTTCCCGCTGGCCGTGGGCGACCGTGTGCTGCACAAGACGCCGTTCAGCTTCGACGTGTCGGTGCCGGAACTGTTCTGGCCGCTGGCCAACGGCGCCACCGTGGTCATGGCGCGCCCCGGCGGGCACCGCGACCCCCGTTACCTCGCGCGGACACTGGCCGAGCACCGCATCACCACGGTCAGCTTCGTGCCGTCGATGCTGCGCGCCTTCCTCGCCGAGCCGGTGCCGCCGCTGCCGTTCCTGCGACGCATCCTGTGCAGCGGCGAGGCGCTCACCGACGACCTCGTGTCGGCCGCCCACGAGCGTCTGGGATGCGAGGTCTACAACCTGTACGGGCCGACGGAGGCCAGCGTCGAGGTCACCGGGACGCTGTGCGCCCCGGGCGAGCCCGTGACCATCGGACGGGCCGTGCCGGGGGTGACGGCGCTGGTGCTGGACGAGGACCTGCGGCTGGTCCCGGACCTGGTGGAGGGGCAGCTCTGCCTGGCCGGGATCCAGCTCGCCCGCGGCTACCACGACCGCCCGGGCCTCACCGCGGAGCGGTTCAGGCCCCACCCGTACGCGCAGGAGCCGGGGGAGCGCGTCTACCTCACCGGTGATCTCGTACGGCGGCGGCCCGACGGCGCGATCGAGTACCTCGGCAGGATCGACCAGCAGGTGAAGATCCGCGGGAACCGGGTCGAGCTCGGCGAGATCGAGTCCGCGCTCCTGGCCGACCCGGCGGTGGCGGCGGCGGCCCTGGTCGCCGACCGGGAGGCCGACGGCGGGACGCGGCTCACCGCCCACGTCGTACCGGCCGACGAGCGCGTGGACGTCGCGGACCTGCGCGGCCGGCTCATGGCGCGGCTGCCCGACTACATGGTCCCGACGGCATGGTCGGTGCTTGCCGCGCTGCCGCTCACCGCCAGCGGGAAGGTGGACCGAAAGGCCCTGCCGGACCCCGGCTCGGGCCGCCCCGACCTGGCCGGGTCCTACCTGGCGCCGCGCACGGAGACCGAGCGGCGGCTCGTCGCGGTGTGGGAGGACGTCCTCGGCCGCACCCCGGTCGGCGTCCGGGACGGCTTCCTCGACCTCGGCGGTCATTCGCTGGCGGCCACGATGATCTGCGCGCGGGTGCGCCGGGCGCTGGACTGCGAGCTGAGCGTCGAGGACCTGCTCACCGCGCCGACCGTCGAGGAACTGGCGGCCGTGGTGGAGGGCGCCGGCGGCCGCCCCGGGCCGGGCCGACCGGCGCCCGACGCGGTCGCCGCGCCCCTCGGGCCCCGGGAGGCCCCGGGCGGGCCGCAGTGGTACCAGCCGTCGTTCGCGCAGCAGCGGTTGTGGCTGCTCGACCGGATGAGCCCGGGCGGAACCGACTACCTCATGCTGGACGCCCACCGGCTGCGCGGTCCGCTGGACGCGGCGGCGCTGCGTCAGGCCCTGCACGACACGGTCGCCAGGCACGACATCCTGCGTGCCTCCTTCACCGCGGCCGACGGCGTGCCCCGGCTCAGGATCCGTGAGGAGGCGCCGCCGGGGATCTTCGCGGCGGTCGACGTCGACGCGGGCCCGAGCGAGGACGACCGGGAGGAGGCGGTGCGCAAGGCGATCGACGGCGAGTTGCGGCGGCCCCTCCGGCTGGACCGCGGCCCGCTCCTGCGGCTGACGCTCCTGCGACTGGACGAGACCCACCACGTGCTGGTCCTGGTGATCCATCACATCGTCGCCGACGACTGGTCCCTGGAGGTCTTCTGGCGGGATCTGGCGGCCCACTACCGGACCGCGGCCACGGGCTCGCCCGCCGGACCGCCCCCGCTGCCGGCCCAGTACACCGACTACGCGGCACGGCAGCGCGGTGCGGCTCACGCCGAAGAGCTGCGCGAGCGTCTCGAGCGGCGGCGCGCGGAGCTGAAGGGCGTGCCGCTCGTGCTCGACCTGCCGACGGATCTGCCGCGCGCGGTGCCGCGGGAGTCCGTCGACGCCACGGTGGCCTTCGAACTCCCGGCCCCGACCGTCCGGGCGGTGCACGACATGGCCCGGGCGGCCGCGGCGACGCCGTTCATGGTGCTGCTGGCGGCCTTCGCGGCGACGCTCGCCGGATTCGCCCGCCAGGACGACTTCCTGGTCGGCACGTTCGCGGGCAACAGGACCGCCGTCGAGGACGAGGAGCTGGTCGGACTCTTCGTCAACACGCTGGCGCTGCGCATGGACTGCGCCGGCGACCCCGGCTTCGCCGAGCTGGTGGGCCGGGTCCGGTCGGCGGCGCTGGACGCCTACCGGCACCAGGAGCTGCCCTTCGACCATCTCGTCTCGGCCCTGCGGCCGCCGCGCGACATGACCCGCAACCCGCTCGTACAGGTGGCCTTCCAACTGCTCGGCCCGGCGTCCGGCCGGCTCGCCCTGCCCGGCGTCACCGTCTCGCCGCTGCGGTCCTCGCAGGGCGGCAACGCCCTCGACCTGCTGGTGACGCTGCGGGAGACGGACGGTCTGCTGACCGGTGAACTGCACTACCGGGCCGACCTGTTCACCGCCGCCACGGCAGAGGCGCTCGCCGCCCGGCTGGCCAGGACGACAGCCCGGGCCGCCGGACAGCCCGGGCTGCGCCTGTCGGACCTCGCCGGGGTCGGTCACGCGGCGTCCTGAACGATCACGCCGACGGCGGTGGCCCCGGACACCTGGGTGATGTCCGGGGCCACCGCCGTGGTGCCGGGGTTCAGTCCGCGGAGCCGTCGGGCAGGTACTGGGCCAGCGGGTAGACCGGCCGGGGCACCTCGGGCACTCCGGCCCAGCGGAGCAGGCCGAGCCGGCGCAGGTCGAGCGCCGTGTCGACCGTCTCGTCGAGGTCGCTGCCGATCTCCTTCGCGACATCGCTGATCGGCCGGCTGCCGTCGGCGAGTTCGAGAAGGCGCAGCCCGAGTTCGGACAGGCCCGCCGTGGACGGCCCCTTCGACACCGTCCGGTCGGCGCTCCAGCGTTCTTCGGCCGTGACGGCGACCGGGTGCAGTCCCTCGAAGTCGGGAGCGACGACCTCGAGATCGCCGATGAAGAGACGCTCCAGGCGCGAGCCGTAGAGGCAGTCGACGGCCTCTTCCGGGTGCTCCACGATGGGCATGCCGCGCAGATTGAACGACGTGTTGAGGACCAGCGGCAGTCCGGTCTCCCCCTCGAAGGCCTGGAGCAGCGTCCGGAACGCCCCCGGCGTGGCCTCGTCGACCGTCTGGATCCGGCATGTGCCGTCCACATGGACGATCTCGCTCACGGACTGCCGGCGCTCCGGCCGCACGGAGCAGACGAGCAGCATGAACGGACTGTCCGCGGCGGGCATGTCGAAGTAGTCGTGCGCGCTCTCGGCGAGGACCGAACCGGCGAACGGGCGGAAGGCCTCGCGGAACTTGACCCGCGCGTTGAGCCGGTCCTTCATTCCCGGCAGACCGGGGTGACACAGGATCGAACGCGCTCCGAGCGAGCGCGGACCGAACTCCGAGCGGTCCTGGAACCAACCCACGATCTCACCGCGGGCGATGGCCTGGGCGGCCGCCTCCGCGACGCCGGACGGGCCGGAATGGCGGCGCACCGTGAGGTTCCACCGCTCGGCCACTGCCGCGACGTCCCGGCCGGAGAGCCGGGGCGGACCGAGGTGGACGTGCCGCAGTGCCTTGCCGCTGGAGGACGTGCGGCCGGTCAGGTTGTGGTACGCGTACAGGGCGGCGCCGGCGGCGTTTCCGTCGTCCGTGGCCGCCGGGAAGACCGACAGCCGGTCGATGTCGGTCTCGCGCAGCAGCCTGGGGTTGAGTGTGGAGTTGAGGAAGCATCCGCCGGCGGCGACGAGGGAGCGGCTCCCGGTGCGCGCCAGCAGCTCACGCACCAGGTGCAGACAGGCTTCCTCGAACTCGGCCTGGACCTGGGCGGCGAGGTCGTAGTGGAACTGGGTGTAGGGGGCCCGCGGCGGCCGTGGCACGAGCCTGAGTTCGGCGCCGACGCGCACCGCCAGGCCGAGCTCGACCAGCGAGTCGGCGACCCGGTCGAAGGAGAGACCGCCGTCGGGACCGAGATCGATGAACAGGTTCTCCGCGGAGAGGCGCTTGCCGTACGAGGCGAGGCCCATGGTCTTGCCCGCGTCGTCGTAGACCGTCCCGGACTCCCGGAAGCCGAGGGCCAGCGTCACCACGCGGTAGATCTCGCCGACGCCGGTCAGGTCCTCGGGCAGCCACATCTCGCCGTCGCGCTGGTAGCCGGCCGCCCGTGCCGAGTCGCGCACGGTCTGCAGCACGGTCTTCGGCGCGGCCCCGGGGGTGAAGTGGAAGCCGGACTCTCGTTCCCGGCCGTCGCCGAGCAGTGATCCGTAGGCGTCGATGACGAGGGCGGCGGCCTCCTCGAACCCCGAGGTGTAGAACGCGGAGCTCGCGTGCGCCAGATGGTGCCCGGGGTGCGGCAGGTGGACGGAACGCTCCGGCGGCACGAGCAGACCGAGCACCTGGGCGAGGCGTGCCTCGTCCTCGTCGTTGCGTGACTCGGTCGACGTGGTGACCCAGTAGTCGATGTCCGAGAACGTCAGACCCTCGCCGGAGAGGACGTCGCGGGTCAGCTCCGCCATCGCGCCGGCGTACGCGTGCAGCGGGACGGTTCCCCTCTTCACCCGCGAGGTGCGTTCCAGCGCGAGCGCGGCACGGATTTCGCCGTCGACCACAAGACAGGCACTGCTGTCGTGGCTCAGATTGAGGCCCAGTACTCGGACCGTCATGCAAACACCCCCGCATTTGTGACAACGATTCCGCCCGGACTCTAAGTGGGCTTTCCAATGCGGTCAATCAATATTTCGCAAACCCGCGACGGCCAGAGTCGGGTGAACCTCGCGGCCCCGGCCGAAATCGGGCAAGCGGGGCGTCGAGCATCGGTGTGCTGTGACCCGAGTGACCCCCGAGATCGGGGTTGCCATTGCCCAGGGTGGCTTGTAACGTCTGCCGAGGCGCTGCCGACTTGCTAGGCGGTGCTCTCAAAACCTGCGGGGGAACAGGTGATTCCACTTTCGTCGGCCGAGCCGGCCGAGTTAATCCGTGCGCTTGCGGACTGGGGAGAACCCCGGTCTGCGCGAAATTTTCCTTACACATCGGTGATGTCCCACCTCAGGGCCAGGGGCAAGCACTTCGCTTCCGAGGGACTGCTCCGGGAACTGGCGTCGCTGCGGGCCAGGCTCGCCCCGGCGGACGCCGGCGACCGTGATCGGCTCCTGCTGGAACGGTTCCTCGCGGTCGTCCTGGACAAGTGGGACGGCGCGTACTCGTACCAGAGCTACCTGGCCATCGAGCTGATGAACACTCAACTACCTTGCGGGCAGCGGGATGTGCGCAGCCGACGGGACGAGTGGGTCGGTCAGCTCCTGGCAGACGTGTGGACCTTCGAGGACGGCGCCAGAACCGGCGCTCACGACGAGCTGCCGCAGATGCGGCCGGACTTACGGCTCATGGAGAAACGGGCTCATCTGATCGGGGCCGCGCTGACCCCGGTGGCTGAGCGCATGCAGGCGGCCGGCGCAGTCTTTCCGACCGATGTGGGCGGGCTGTGTCAAGCCATTCGGGGCCGTGCCTCACCTGAAGAAGCGATGGTTCTGGCGCTCTCCATGCAGCCGGTTCACACCATCCACGACGAGTACCTGTTCATTCGGGTACTGCAATCCTTCGAAGTTACCTTCGCTGCCATGGGGCAGCAGATATCGGACGCGATTCTCTCTATTCGCGAGAAGAGACCCACAGAAGCCGCACAGAATATTCTCTGGTGCCGGGACACATTCTCCGAAGCGCGTACCCTCTTCTCTCTCCTCGCCACGATGCAGGTGGAATCCTTCCGCTCTTTCCGTGTCTTCACGGACGGCGCCAGTGCCATTCAGTCGGAGAGCTACAAGTATTTCGAGGCGCGGTGCGGAAAGCCCGCACGGGAACGCTTGGACTCACCGGCCTTCGAGGCCGTTCCGAAGCTGCGGGAGGAGATCCTCGAGGACTGGAGCGACCTGTCCACGACCGTGAGGGAGGCGGCCGAGGACGGGCTGCTGGACCCGGACGGACTCGCGGCGGTGCGTACCGCGGCCGACGAGCTGGAGAAGGTGCACCAGCGCTGGAAGCAGACGCACTGGCGGCTGGGGGTCCGGATGATCGGCGCGGAGCGAGGCACCGGCTACACCGTCGGTGTGCCGTACCTCGAGGACGTCATCGGCAACCGGCTCTTCCGCACGCCGTTGGGATCGGATCAGGGGGCGCCCCGTGACACTGAGGCTGAATGACGACGATCTGCACCTGCTGCTGACGGTCCGACGCTTCGAGGAGGCGCTGCTGCGACTGTTCGAGCAGGGCAGGATCGACGGAACCACGCACACCTGCCTCGGCCAGGAGTACGTGCCGGTGGCGCTGAAGCCGCTGCTCACCGAACACGACTACGTCTTCAGCCACCACCGCGGGCACGGCCACTACCTGGCCAGGTTCGAGGACCCGGCCCCGCTGCTGGCGGAGATCATGGGTCGGGCCGGTGGCGTCTGCAACGGCGTCGGCGGCAGTCAGCACCTGCACCGTGACCGGTACTTCTCCAGCGGCGTGCAGGGGGAGAGCCTGCCCGTCGCCGTGGGTGCGGCGCTGAGCCTCGCACGTGAGGGGCGCGGGGGCATCGCCCTCGTGTACATCGGCGACGGCACCTTCGGCGAGGGCTCGGTGTACGAGGCCCTCAACATGGCCAAGCTGTGGGAGGTGCCGCTGGCAGTGGTGGTGGAGAACAACCACATCGCCCAGACCACGCCGACCGAGCGGCACATGGCCGGCTCGGTCCGGGGACGGGCGGCCGCCTTCGGCATCGCCTACCACGGGATCTCCTCCCAGGAGATCCCGGAGATCCGCCGAGAGCTCGATCCCCTGCTGCGGCGCGTGCGCGAGCACGGCGGGCCTGTCGTGGTCGAGTTCGACACCGTACGGGTGGGCCCGCACAGCAAGGGCGACGACACACGCGACGAGGCGTGGCTGCGGGCCGCCCGCGAGCGCGACTGGCATGCCGTCTACCAGCGTGCCCACCCTGCCCAGTTCGCCTCGGTGGACGCCCTGGCACGCGCCCGTGTGGACGCCGCCGTCGCCGAGGTCGTCGCCCGTGAACCCGCTACCTGGTTGGTGACATGCTGAGATCGGACCGCGTCGTCGACGAGCTCAACGGCGCCCTGCACACCCTCTTCGCGGACGACCCGACGCTCTTCCTGCTCGGCGAAGACGTGCTCGACCCGTACGGCGGCGCCTTCAAGGTCACCGCCGGCCTGTCCACCAAGTTCCCCGACCGGGTGATCTCCACCCCGATCAGCGAGAGCGGCATCGTCGGAGTGGCCAACGGCCTCGCTCTCAGCGGCAACCGGGCCATCGTGGAGATCATGTTCGGCGACTTCGCCGCGCTCTGCTTCGACCAGATCCTCAACGTCTCGGCCAAGTCGGTCTCGATGTACGGACGCAGGCTCGACGTCCCGCTCGTCGTCCGGTGCCCCGTGGGCGGCAACCGGGGCTACGGTCCGACCCACAGCCAGAGCCTGCAGAAGCACTTCATCGGCATCCCCGACCTCGTGCTGCACGAACTGTCGCCGCTGCACGACACGCTGGCCGTGCTGCGCCGGGTGCTCGACGACGGCCGCCCGTGCATGTTCTTCGAGCCCAAGCCGGTGTACGGGGAGCGCTCGCTCACTCCCGGCCCCGTCGGCGACCTCTTCGGCTACGACTTCGCCGACCAGGACGGCAACTGGGCCCGGGTCTCCTCGGAGGGCGGCGCCGGAACGATCCTCCTCATCACGGGCGGCGGCATGGTCTCGCGCGCCCTGGAGGCGGCCGCGACCCTGCTGCTGGAGGACGAGACCGACGTCACCGTCGTGGTCTGCTCCCAGCTCTACCCCTTCGTCCCGGAGCCGATCCTGAGCGACGTGGCACGGGCGGAACACGTCTGGGTGGTCGAGGAGGGCACCCCCGGCGGCTCCTGGGGAGCCGAGGTCGCCCGAAGCCTCACGGACCTCTGCTGGGACAGCCTCAGACATCCGGTCGGCTCGATCAGCTCGCGGGACGCCATCATTCCCGCCGCTCGCCACCTGGAGCGCCGGGTGGTCGTGCAGACACAGGACATCGTCGAAGCGGTACGCGGACGGGTGACGGCATGTACGAGATAACGGTGCCGAGACTGAACGGCAACGACGACACCTGCCGCCTGACCGAGTGGTCGGTGCCGCACGGCGGGACGGTCGACGGGGAGAACATGGTCGCCGTCGTGGAGACCTCGAAGGCGGCCGCCGAGATCTACGGCGACGGCGGGGGAATCCTGCACCACGAGGTACCGGTCGGGGTGGAGTGCCGGGTCGGCCAGACCATCGGCTTCGTCTTCGCCGACGAACAGGAGCGCCGGGAACACCTCCTGGCCCGGCCGGAGCCCTCCGCCGCCGAGCCCGTGGGGGCCCCGGCCGAGGGCCCGGGATTCACCCTGACGGCGCCGGCCCGGCGCCTCGCCGACGAGGCCGGTCTCACCGACGAGCAGCTCCGGGCCCTGGGCAAGCGGATCGTGCGAGAGGCCGACGTCGAGGCCCTCGTGCAGGCGGACGCCGGCCAGGAGGGCATCGCCCTGACTCCGCGCCAGCGGATGATCGCCCGGGTGGTCGAGCGGGCGCACCGGACCGTCCCGGACGCCTTCGTGACGGTCAAGGTGCCCTGCGACGCCCTCCTCGACCGGCTGAGGGAGTTCAACGCCGAGCACGGGCAGACGGTCGGCCTGCCCGAGGCGGTCGTCAAGCTGCTCGCCGGACTGAAGTCCTCCTTCCCCGTCTTCTTCGGCCACCTCGAGGACGGGGAGCACCTGACCACCCCCGGACCGGGCGCGGGCGTCGGCGTCACCATCGACGTCGGCACGGGCCTGTTCGTCCCGGTGGTCAGGGACGCGGAGAAGCTCACCCTCGTGGAGATCGCGGACCGCCTGATGGATTTCCGCATCAAGGCCCTCCGCGACTCCTTCCACGAGGACGACCTCGCCGGCGGCCAGTTGAGCGTGTCGCTCAACACCGACCCCGACGTCCTGATGGCCGTGCCGATCATCCTCGCGCCGCAGGTCGCGATGGTCTCGATCGCCTCGGTGCAGACCGAACTCGTGCTGAAGGAGGGAACCGTGACCGAGCGCCGGCACTTCACCGCGGGACTGGCGTACGACCACCGTGCCGTCAACGGCCGCGAGGCCGTCCAGTTCCTCACCGCGCTGCGGACCGCCGTCGCCGAGCCGCAGGAGGCAGGCCTGTGACCACGGCAGCGGACACCGGACGCGGCGCGGACGCCGAACGCCTGCGCACCCGGCTGAGGTGGCAGCGGCTGACGCGCGAACCGGAGCAGGGCGGCCTGCGCGTCGCGTTGCTCGCGAGCTACACGGTCGACCCCCTCGTTCCCTACCTCGGCACCGCACTGGCGGACGGCGGGGTCCGGGCCGAGTTCCTGGTCGCCCCGTTCAACCAGATCGAACGGCAGTGTCTGGACGACGAGTCCGCCACCGCGCGCTTCGCTCCGCACATCATGGTGGCCGCCCCGCGGCTGGAGGAGCTGTGGGCCGGCCGCGGGCTGCCCTGGGACGGCACCGACGCCGAGGCCTACGAGGCCGACCTGCGCCACCTCGCCGACGCATGCGTCGCCGCGGCCGCGCGCCGGCAGGCGGAGCTGGTCTTCGTCCTGCCCGAGACGCCCCGGCTCCGCCCGGCGGGCGTGGGGGACGACGCAAACCCCGACGGCGTCACGGCGACCGCGGCCCGGGCGCGGGAGGCGGTGCGCCGCGGCCTCGCCGGACGCGACGGGGTCGCCCTGGTCGACGCGGAAGTCGTGCTGCGCACCGTGGGAAGCGCCCGCGCGTACCGGCCCGCGCTGCTCGCCTCCGCCCGCATCCCCTACTCCGAGGAGTACTTCGACCTCCTGGGGCGGCGGATCGGCCGGCTGGTGACGACGCGCCGCGCCACCCCCGCCCGGCGGCTGATCGTGCTGGACGGGCCCGCGCTGGACGGCGCCGCGCAGCAGACGGGCACGCCCAGCGGCGACCGGGGGAGCGCCGGACCGGAGACCGACCTCCACGCCTACCTCGCCGAGGCGGCCCGCGCGGGGGCCGCGATCGCGCTGTCCAACACCGGCGAGGAGACGGCCGCCCGGTTCTCCGGAACGGTGCCGCTCGCCGGCCGCCACGGCAGCGGCACCCCGATCGTCGACCAGCTCCGCTCGCTGATGGCCGACCCGGCGGCCGACGGGGCCGCCGCCGTGTTCCTGACCCCGGCGGCGGAGAGCGCCGACGCCGTCCGGCGGGAACTGCCCGAGGTGTCGGCCCTGCTGCTGCCGCCCGACCGGGAGTCCTGGGCGGTCGAGGTCGACCGCAGCGGCTTCGTGGACCGGCTCCCGCCCGTCCCCCGGGAGGCGACCGCGACCGGCGCCGCCGCCGCTCCGGCGCTGACGCTGGACGGATTCCTGGCCGGCCTCCGGCTGAAGGTCGAGTGCACGCCCCTGACCCCGGACCTCACCGAGGCCGCCGCAGACCTCACCCGCCGGGTGGCCGAGTTCCATCTCGACGGCGCGCCCCGCGACGCGGAGGACTTCGCCGGGACCGCGGGCCCGGCCGTGTGGTGGGGGGTGCGGGCCAGTGACCGCTTCGGCGATCACGGTCTGTGCGGAGTGGTGGGCGCGGCGCCCGACGGGGACACCCTGCGCGTGGACCTTTGGACGCTGACCTGCCCGGTACTGGGCAAGGGGGTGGAGGAACGCGTCCTGGAGGCGCTGGTGGCACTGGCCCGTGAGCGGGGCTGCGAGCACATCGCCTTCGGCTACCGTCCCACCCCGCGCAACGACGCCGTCCACGCGTTCCTGGCGGGTCTGCGGCCCGAGCAGGCACTGCCGAGGGAACAGGCCGCAACCGTGTCGGCCCCGGTGACGGCGCTGACGGACGGCGTCCGGCGGCGAAAGCCCGCCGCCACCCGGCCGGCCCGCGTCTCCCGGTCCGGCCGGCGGCCGGTCGGGCCGGCCACCGGCCGGGTCACCACCGCGGCCCAGATCCTCCAGGCCGTGCAGGACCGCACCCGGGCGGCCGCACCCGCCCACTCCGACCGGACGCCGGACGAGGGCCCGCCGCCGAGGACCGACACCGAGCGTCGCCTGGCGGAGGTCTTCGCCGCCGTCCTGGGCCGTCCGTCCGTCGGCGTGGACTGCAACTTCTTCAGCGGCGGCGACTCGATGCTCGCCGTCCAGCTGATCGCCAAGGCGAACCGGGCGGGGCTGCGGCTGACCCTGCGCCAGGTGTTCCAGCACCAGACCGTCGCGGCGCTGGCCGCCGTGGCCACCGTGCTCGAGCAGGGGCACGAGGTTCCCGAAGTGGCGGGCCCCGCGCCGCTGTTGCCGCTCCAGGCATGGTTCTTCCGGCTCGGTCTGGAGCAGCCGAACCACTTCAACCAGTCCCAGCGCTTCGAGCTGCCCGCCGATGTGGACGCGGACGCCCTGCGGCAGGCCGTCGCGGCGCTCCTCGCGCATCATCCGTCGCTGCGCACCCGCTTCGTCCGGAGCGGCGCCGACTGGCTGCAGACCGACCCGGGGGCGCCCGCGGACATCCCGTTCGAACGGGTGGACCTCGGGGCCACGGCGGAGGAGCACTGGCAGACCGCGCTGGCCGAGCACGAGCGCGCCCTGCATGTCGGCATGAGCCCCGAGGACGGCCGGCTGGTCCGGTTCGCACTGTTCGAGTTCGGTCCGCGGCGGCCGCCGCAACTGCTGGTGATCTTCCATCACCTGGCGATCGACGGCATGTCCTGGCGCTTCCTCCTGGACGATCTGCAGGACGCCTACCACCAGGCGCTCAGCGGCGATCGGGTGAGGCTGACACCGGTGACCACGTCGGCGCTGACCTGGGCCCGGCGGCTGCACGAGTACGCGCAGTCGCCCGAGGTCCGGGCCGAGCTGCCGCGCTGGCTGGCCGGTGCGCGCGCCGAGGTGGAACCACTGCCGAGAGACGTTCCGACGGCCGCGGCAACCGGTGTGCTCACCCACTCGGTGCTCGAGGTGTTCGGCGCGGAAGAGACCGGTCTGCTGCGCGAGCGCGCCGTGTCCGGGGAGCACACCTCGGTGGACGTCCTGCTGCTGGCCGCCGCGACCCGGAGCCTGGCCGGCTGGAGCGGACAGGAGCGGTTCCTGTTCGACGTCGTCAACCACGGGCGCGAGCCGTTCGTCGACGGGGTGGACCTCTCGCGGACCGTCGGCTGGATGGTCCTCAACGTGCCGGTGCTGTTCGAGACCGGCGGCCGCCGGGAACTGGCGGAGCTGATTCCCGCGGTCGGCCGGCAACTGCGCGACTGGTCCTCCGCCCACGGCGCGGGCGACAACCTGCTGCGCTTCCTGAGCGAGGACGAGCAGATCAGGAAGCAGCTGGCGGACCTGCCCAGTGCGGACGTCCTGTTCTCGTACGCGGGGCAGGTCGATCCGGGAGCCCACGAACACCCGCTGCTCGGCCGCTCGGTCGCCGGACAGGTACCGGACATCGATCCCGCTGCCGTGACCCCGTACGCGCTGCAGCTCGACGCCATGATCGTCGGCGATCGGCTTCAGCTGGAGGTGTGCTACCGGCGCACCCAGTTCCACACCTCGACGGCCGAACGGCTTCTGGAGGGCTGGGCCTCCGGCCTGCGGGAGCTGGTCGGAGGCGCTCGGACGGCGCCGGACCGGCCCGTGGGACCCCACGACAGGAAGAGTTAGCAGCAGTGGCGCTCATCAAGACAAGTGATCCGAAACGCGTGTTCCTGACCGTCTGGATCAGTCAGTTCATCTCGGCGCTCGGCACCGGGCTCATCGACTTCGCACTCGGCGTGTTCGTCTACCAGCGGACCGGGTCGACCAGTGAGTTCGCGCTGGTGCTGGTGTTCGCGATGGTTCCCGCCATCGTGCTCTCGCCGTTCGCCGGCGCCCTGGCCGACCGCTGGGACCGGCGCGTGATGATGCTGGCGAGCAACTCGGCCTCGGCGGCGGTCATCGGCCTGCTGATGGTGCTCCGGCACAGCGGCAGCCTGGAGGTCTGGCAGATCTACGTCGGCGTGACCTTCCTCGCCGTGTGCGGGGCGTTCCGGGACCCGGCCTACTACGCGTCCGTCAGCCAGATGGTGCCCAAGCAGCACCTCGGCCGGGCCAGCGGCCTCGTCCAGACCGCGGAGAACGTCGGGATGGTGGCGCCGCCGCTGATCGCCGGTGTCCTGATGGCCGCCGTCGGCCTGAACGGCGTGCTGCTGATCGACCTGATCTCGTACGTCATCGGCGTACTGGCCCTGCTCGTGGTCGTCTTCCCGCCGGTCGAGCGCGAGGAGGACACCGGGAAGCCGTCGCTCTGGAGCGACATGGCGGACGGCTGGGCCTACATGCTCAAGCACCGGGGATTCCTCTACCTGTTCCTCTTCGGGTCCTTCGTCAGCTTCTCGGTGGGCCTCACCCAGATCGTGGTCACCCCGCTCGTGCTGAGCTTCGCCGACGCGGCCGTCCTGGGCGCGACCTTCTCCGCCGGCGGACTCGGGATCTTCCTGGGCGGTGCGGCGATGGCCGCGTGGGGCGGACCGAAGAACCGTGTCGCCGGTGTCCTGCTGTTCGGGGTCGCGCAGGCGTTGTGCCTGTTCCTCGCCGGCCTGCGCCCGAACGCGGTGCTGATCGGTCTCGGGCTCTTCGGCTGCCTGTTCAGCATCCAGTTCATCCGCGGCTGCACCGCCACGATCATCCGGACGTACGTGCCCGACTCCATGCAGGGCAGGGTGTTCGCCCTCAACCGGTTCGTGGCGTGGTCGAGCCTGCCCGTCGCCTACCTGGCGGCCGGCCCCCTGGTGGGCGTGTTCGATCCGCTGCTCGAGCCGGACGGGGCGCTCGCCGACGGCGTCGGCCAGGTCATCGGGGTCGGCGACGGCCGGGGGATCGGGCTGCTGCTGATGGTGCTCGGCGCCGCCTTCCTGCTGGTGGTGGCGGGCAACTACGGCAACCCGCGGCTGCGGAACGCGGAAGCGGAGATGAGCGCCGCGGCGCCGCCGGAGGCTGCGCCCGAGGAGATGGGAGCGCGCGGGTGACCGCTGAAGAGGAACACCGCAGGCCTGCCGGGCGGCCCGGCCGCGGCTACTGCAGGGCCTACCCCCTCGCCCGGCTGCGTCGGTTCGCCGACTGGCCGGAGCCGGACGGCGCCGATCGCCCGGCCGACGACACGGTCGTCTACCTGTGGGACGACCTGACGGTCGTCCACGACCCGCTGGCCCCCGCCCGGAGCGTCCTGTGGGACCGCGGCGGTGCGCAGTGGGAGCGGTTCTGCCGCGAGGAACTGAACTTCGAAATACCGGAGGACCTCGAACGATGAAGAAGACCGTAGTGATCGCCGGCGGCGGGACCGCCGGCTGGATGACCGCCGCCTACCTGCAGACGAGCTTCGGAGACCAGGTCTCCATCACCGTGGTGGAGTCGGGAGCGATCTCCACCATCGGCGTCGGCGAAGCCACGTTCAGCACCATCCGGCACTTCTTCAGCTACATCGGGCTGGAGGAGCGGGACTGGATGCCGGCCTGCAACGCCACGTACAAGCTGGGCATCCGCTTCGAGAACTGGCGCCACCCGGGCCATGACTTCTACCACCCCTTCGAGCGCTTCACGAAGGTCGACGGCTACCCGCTTCCCGAGTGGTGGCTGCACAACCCGCCCTCCGAGCGCTTCGACCGCGACTGCTTCGTCATCGCGAACCTTTGCGACACCAAGCGCGCTCCGTACTCCCTGGACGGACGGCTGTTCGACGCGGACGACGAGGCCCTCGGAGCGGGGACTCGGACCACCCTCGCCGAGCAGGACACCCAGTACCCGTACGCGTACCACTTCGACGCCGCTCTGCTCGCCGACTACCTGATGAAGAGGACGACGGCGCGCGGCGTGAAGCGCGTGGTCGACTCGATCGTCGACGTCAGGCGCGACGAGCGCGGCATCGCCGGGCTGGTCACCGAGGAGCACGGGACGGTGGAGGCCGACCTCTACATCGACTGCACCGGGTTCCGCGGACTGCTGATCAACAAGGCGCTGGAAGAGCCCTTCACGTCCTTCCAGAAGTACCTGCCCAACGACAGGGCCGTCGCGCTGCGGGTCCCGGCCGACATCGAGCGGGACGGCATCGCGCCCTACACCAAGGCCACCGCGATGGACGCCGGCTGGATGTGGACCATCCCGCTCTTCGGCCGGGTCGGCACCGGCTACGTGTACGCGTCGGACTACTGCTCGCCCGAGGAGGCGGAGAAGGCGCTGCGCGAGGCCCACGGCCCGGCCGCGGCCGACCTGGAGGCCAACCACATCCGGATGCGGATCGGTCGTACCCGCAACTCCTGGGTGGGCAACTGCGTGGCGATCGGTCTGGCCAGCGGCTTCGTCGAGCCGCTGGAGTCGACCGGGATCTTCTTCATCCAGCACGGCATCGAACAGCTGGTGAAGCACTTTCCCGGCGAGCACACCGACCCCAAGCTGGTCGAGCACTACAACCAGGTGGTCGGCCGGTGCATCGACGGGATCGCCGAGTTCCTGGCGTTCCACTACTACGCGGCGGCGCGCACGGACAACGCCTACTGGCGGGCGACCAAGGAGCGGGAACTGCCCGGCCGGCTGGCCGAGCGCATCGAGCTCTGGCGGTCCAAGCTGCCGGACGCCGAGAGCGTCTACCCGTACTACCACGGGTTCGAGCCCTACTCGTACGTCGCGCTGCTGCTGGGTCTCGGCGGCATCCAGACGCGTCCGCGCGCGGTGATCGACCTGCTCGACGGCGGCGCCGCCAAGGCCGAGTTCGAGCGTCTGGCCGCCCAGGCCCGCCGCGCCCAGGACGAACTGCCCAGCCAGTACGAGTACTTCGCGCACATGCGCCGGCCGGCCGAGGCGTAGGCGGGCCGCGCATGAAGGACGTCGACATCGCCGTGGCCCGGCAGGACCGCGCGGCGGAGTTCAGGTCGCTGATGGCCGGCTTTCCCAGCGGCGTGACGGTGGTGACCACGGTCGATGCCGACGGCGGCCCGCTCGGGCTGACCTGCTCCTCGCTGAGCGCTGTCTCCGTGGACCCGCCGCTGCTCCTGGTCTGCATCGACAACCGCAGCAGCACCCTGAGGGCGCTCAGGGACCACGGCCACTTCGCAGTCAACCTGCTGCACCACGGCGGCCGGGAGACGGCTCGGCTCTTCGCGGCCGGGGACACCGACCGCTTCCGCTCCGTCAGGTGGACGCCGACGGCCGGGGCGCGCCTGCCCCGGCTGGACCTGGACGCCCGCTCGGTCGCCGAGTGCCGCGTCCACAGCCTGCAGCCGGCCGGTGATCACACCGTCGTCATCGGGGAGGTCCGTGCGGTCGAGCACCTCACGCGGGCCGCTCCCCTGATCTACGGGCTGCGGCAGTACGCGGTCTGGCCGGGCGGGGCCGCCGACAGGAAGGAAGACTGATGAGCAACGTGTCCGAGCTTCTCGCCGCTCAGGCGGCCCGCACCCCGGACGCCACCGCGGTCGTCCTGAACGAGCGCGAGCTGACCTACCGTCAGCTGGACGAGGAGGTCAATCGCCTCGGTCGCCACCTCGCCGGCCTCGGTGTGGGCCCCGACTCCGTGGTCGCGCTGCGGCTGGAACGTTCGCTCGACATGATCGTCGGGCTGTTCGCCGTCCTCCGCGCCGGCGGCGCCTATCTGCCGCTGGACCCCACGACCCCCGCGGAACGGCTCTCGCTGATCCTCGGCAGCGCCCGCCCGCACCTGATGCTCACCCAGGAGTCCCTGGCCGGCGAACTCGCAGGACACGACGGGCCGGTGGTCTGCGTCGACCGGGACCGCAAGGCGATCGCGGACTGCTCCGCACTGCCCTTCGACAGCGGTGTCGCGCTCGGAAACCTCGCCTACGTGATCTACACCTCGGGGTCCACCGGCGTGCCCAAGGGCATCATGATCGACCACAGGGCGCTGCGGGACCGGGCTCTGGCGAAGACCGCCCTCTACGGCTTCACCCCCGAGGACCGCGTCCTGCAGTTCACCGCCCTGAGCTTCGACGCGGCCGCCGCCGAGATCTACCCGACGCTGCTGGCCGGCGCCGCCCTGGTGGTGCATCCCGCCCCCAACTGGACCTCGCCGCCGGAACTGATCGCCGACTGCGAGCGCCTGGGCATCACCGGCGTCATGCTGCCGCCGGTCTACCTCCAGCTCCTGATCGACACCCTCTCCGCCACCGGCCGGACCGTGCCCTGGCTGCGCTGCTTCATCACCGGCGGGGAGAGCATCCCGGTGGAGCGGCTGGCGGCCTGGGCGCGGCTGGTCCGCCACCGGCCCCGGTTCGTGTACGCCTACGGCCCCACCGAGACCACCATCGCCGCCACCCTCTACCTGCCCTCCATGGACCCGGCGGAGATCGAGAGCCTGGCCAAGGTGCCGATCGGGACGCCACTGCCGAACACCGGCGTGCACCTCCTGGACGACGACCTCGCTCCGGTGCCGGACGGACAGGTGGGGGAGCTGTGGATCACCGGAACCGGCCTGGCCCGCGGCTATGTCGGAGACCCGGCGCTCACCGCGGTGATGTTCCTGCCCTGTCCGTTCGGTGACCGGCCGGGCGCACGGATGTACCGGACCGGCGACCTCGCCCGCCGCAACGAGGCGGGCGAACTGGAGTTCGTCGGACGCCGGGACGCCCAGCTCAAGGTCCGCGGATACCGCGTCGACCCGGGCGACGTCGAGGCGGCGCTGACCGAGCACCCCGGGATCGGCCCGGCCGTCGTCGTGGCGCACGAGGGGCGGCTCGCCGCCTACTGCGTCCCCGCCCCCGGCGCCCGTCCGTCCCCCGCGGAACTGCGCGGCTTCGTCGGCGGCAGGCTGCCCGACTACATGGTCCCCTCCCACATCACTCTCATGGACGCCCTTCCGCTCACCTCCGGCGGAAAGATCGACCTGCGGGCGCTGCCCGCGCCCGGTGACGAGGAGTCCGCCGACCCGGCAGGGCCGCGCGCCGAGAGCCCGATCGAGCTCCTCCTCCACGGGATCTGGTGCGACCTGCTGCAACGCGACCGCATCGGCGCCGACGAGGACTTCTTCGCCATCGGCGGGGACTCGCTGCTGGCCAGTCGGACGGTGGCCCGGGTGCGCGAGTCGCTCGGCGTCGAGGTGCCGCTGCGCGTCGTCTTCGAGGCCCCGACCATCGCCGCACTCGCGACGGAGATCACCGCGCTCTCGCTCGCCCAGGACCCCGGCGACGACCTGCTCGACCTGATCGCGGACCTGGAGAGCACGCCCGACGAGGAAGGGCTCGATCACCTCGCAGACCAGGAGCCGCGACCGTGAACGCACCCGACCCCACGACGTCGCCGGCCCAGCGCCTGGCCGGCCTCTCCCCGCGCCGGCGGGCCGAGCTCGAACGGCTCCTGCTGGAGAGAGCCGCCTCCGCGGGCCGCCGGCCGGGGCGGCGGTGGCCCACGGGCGACGGCCCGGCGCCGCTGACCTTCGCCCAGCGCGGCATGTGGTTCCTCGACCGCTGGCACCCCGACGGCACCCTGTACGGCGTGCGCGAAGCGCTGCGTCTGGTCGGCCCGCTCGACACCGACGCGCTGCGCCGCGCCTTCCAGGCCGTGATCCGGCGTCACGACATCCTGCGCACCACGTTCACGGCCGCCGACGACCGGCCCGTCCAGGTGGTCGGCCCGGGCCCCGACGACCCGCTGCCCCTCGTCGACCTCGAAGACCTCGCCCACGCCGAGCGCGAGGCGGCCGTGCGGGACCTGCGCGAGGCCGACGTACGGCGCCCGTTCGTCCTCGATCAGGGCCCGCTGCTGCGTGCGACGCTCATCAGGACGGCCGACACCGAGCACGTCCTGTTGCTGTCGCTGCACCACATCGTCGCCGACGGCTGGTCCTACGGGCTGCTGGTGCGTGAACTGTCGGCCCACTACGCCGCGTTCGCCCAGGGCCGCCGGCCCGCCGTCCCCGAGCTGCCGCTGCAGTTCGCGGACTACGCGAGGTGGCAGCAGGGCCGACTGGACGAGCCCGGTCTACGGACCCGTCTGGAGTGGTGGAAGGGAGCGCTGGAGGGCATCCCGGACCGCCTGGGCCTGCCGACCGACCGGCCCCGGCCCGCCGTCCTCGGCCACGACGGCGCGACGACGGACTTCGTCGTCCCCGAGCCGGTCGCCGCAGCGCTGCGCGAACTGGCCCACGCGGAGGGCGCCACGCTCTTCATGACGCTGCTCGCGGCGCTGCAGACGCTGCTCCACCGCTGGAGCGGCGACACCGACGTCGTCGTGGGAACACCGGTCGCCGGACGGGACGACAGCGACCTCGAGCACGTCATCGGATGCTTCGTCAACACGCTCGCGCTGCGCTCGGACCTCGGGGGCGACCCCGGCTTCCGGGACCTGCTGTCCCAGGTGAAGGAGCGCACCGTCGCCGCCTACGCCCGCCAGGACGTTCCGTTCGAATGGCTGGTGGAGGAGCTGCGGCTCGACCGGAGCACCGGCCACAGCCCCGTCTTCCAGACCATGTTCGCGTTCCAGAACACCCCACCCGCCGGATGGCACCTGCCCGGGACCGTCGTGGAACCGCTCGGCGTCGTCCACCCGGCGGAGGCTCTCGACCTGTCGCTCAGCATGGTCGACGGCGAGGACGGCCTCGCCGGGACGCTGAGCTACAACACCCAGCTGTTCGAAGAGGCCACCGCGCAACGGTTCCTGACGGAGTTCGTCGCGCTCCTGGACACCGTCGGCAAGGAGCCCGGCCATCCGGTCGGCGTCCCGGGCGGAACCGCCCCGGCACACCGGCGCCCCGCCCCGCCCCAGCCGGAGCGCGAGCCCGAGGCGGCGGCCGACGCCTCGGCGCCCGTGCTCGAACTGCTGCGGGGGATCTGGGCCCAGGTCCTGGGCGAGCACGACATCACGCCCGACACCGGCTTCTTCGCCGCGGGCGGCCATTCACTGCTCGCCGTGCAGGTGACGTCCCGGGTCCGGGAGACCCTCGGCGTCGACCTGCCGCTCAGCACGCTCTTCGAGGCTCCCACCCTGGCCGCCTTCGCCCGACGGGTCGAGAACCACCGCAACGGTCACAGCGGCGCACTCGCCGAGCCGGTCCGGCCCGCCGGATCCGCGGGTCCCGTCCCGCTGTCCCATGCCCAGCGGCGGCTGTGGTTCATCGACCAGCTCGACCGCGGCGGGGCCCACCACAACGTGGTCACCGTGCTGCGGCTGGAGGGGCCGCTGTCGGCCGGCGCGCTCGCCGCCGCGGTCGAGGCCCTGTGCCTGAGGCACGCCTCGCTGCGGACGACGTTCCGGCAGAACGGGGGGACGGTCGAGCAACTGGTGGAGGACCGGGCGGACACCGGCCTGCGCCTGGTCGACCTCTCCTCGCTCGGCGAGGCGCAGGCAGAGGCGCAGGCGGCGCGTCTGACGGAGAGCGAGGCGAGCCGGCCGTTCGACCTGGCCGCCGGCCCGGTGCTGCGCGCGGCCCTGCTGCGGCTGGCGCCGCGGCGCCACCTTCTCCTGATGACCGTCCACCACATCGTGACCGACGCGTGGTCGACCGACCTGATGCTCCACGACCTCTGGGAGCTCTACACGGCGCTCCTGGACGACACCGTGCCGGATCTGCCGCCGCTCCCGGTCCGCTACACCGACTACGCCCTGTGGGAACAGCGCATGATCGGGCAGGGCGCGCTCGACGAGGCCGCCGACTACTGGCTCGGGCAGCTCGGGGGCGCCCCGGAGACCCTCGACCTGGCCTACGATCGCCCTCTTCCCCCCTCACCGGTCTTCCGAGCGGGCACCGTGCCGTACGCGCTCACCGAGGAACGGACCGGCGAACTGGCCCGGTTCTGCCTCCGGGAGGGCGTCACCCTCTTCATGACGGTGCTCGCCGCCTACTTCGTCCTGCTGCACCGGCACACGGGCCGCGGCGACCTGGTGGTCGGCACCGGCACCGCCAACCGGGGCAGAGTGGAACTGGAGCGGATCGTCGGCTTCTTCACCAACCAGCTGGTGCTGCGCAGCCAGGTGCGCGGCGAGCAGAGCGTGCGCAGCCTGCTCACGACGGTCCGTGACACGACCCTCGCCGCGCACGCGCACGGCGAGCTGCCGTTCGACCGGCTGGTCGAGCTGCTCGCGCCGACCCGCCGCATCAACAGGGCCCCGATCTTCCAGGTGGAGATCGAGTACCACCGGCGCACCGACCGGACCGCCGGGCCGCCCGGGGTCACGGTGACGCCCCAGGACCCGGGCGGGGACACGACCACGCTGGACCTCTCGCTGCACGTGGTGCACACGGAGACGGTCCTGCGCGGCGAACTGGTGTACAACGCCGACGCCCTGACGCCCCCGACCGCGCGCAGGCTCGCGGGCGAACTGCAGGCCCTGCTCGTCGCGATGGCGCAGCGGCCCGACGCGACCGTGGCGGAGGTGGCCGCCGAGGCGGAGGAGACCTGGCGCCGGGCCGCGGCCCGGGAGCGGGCCGCGGCCGCCCGAGCCCGCTTCGACAGTGTGAGAAAGAGCCCGAACCACACCGGCGCGGGCCATGGGAGGAAGTGACATGGACGCCCTGGTGTTCTCCCCGCAGCAGCGGCACATCCACGCCTCGGCCGGCGACGCCCACGACGCGCACGGCGTCATCCGGATCGACGGCGACCTGCGGACGGCGGATCTGCGCCGCGCGCTGGCCGCGATCGTCCACCGCCACGACCTGCTGCGCACCGAGGTCCCGTCGCCCGGGCGGTACACCGACCGGCTCGTGCCCGGCGAGGCGGGATACGCACTGGACGTCGTCGAACCGGGTGACGGTACGGCCACGGACCCGCCGCACCCGGGTCCCCCGCGCGGGCCGGGAGCCGGACCCGCCCTGCGCGCCGTCGTCGCCCGCACCGGGCAGGACCGTCACTCGCTGACGCTGAGCCTGCCCGCGCTGCTCGCCGACGCCGGGACCCTGCGCATCCTCACCTCCGAACTGGCCCGGTTCTGGGGCCGGGAGGACGACGACGACCCCGCCGTCCAGTACGGCGGCTTCGCCGACTGGCAGAACGCCCTCCTGGAGGAGGACGACGGCCTGCTCGACCGGCAACTGGAGCGGCTGCGCGAGCTGGTACGCGGCCAGGTACTGCCGTTCCCGACCTCCGGGCACGTCCCGCAGGCCGGACGGGGGGCGCGCTCGGTGGAGCTCTCCGCGGCCCGGCTCGCCCGCTTCGAGGCGGCGGCCGCCTCCCACGGCGCGGAGCTGCCGGACTTCCTGTCGGCGTGCTGGCAGACCCTGCTGTGGCAGCAGATGCGCGGCAGCGAGGTGGTCCTCGGCCGGGTGACCGACGCCCGGGTCTACGAGGAGCTGGAGACGGTCGTGGGACCGTGCGCCAAGGTGCTCGCGGTGGTGTGCCCGCTCGCCGAGGCCGATCCGTTCGCCGAGGTCGTGGAGCGAGGCCGACGGGCGGCCCAGCAGGCCCGCGAGGAGCTGGAGTTCTTCAACTGGAAGACCGGCCACGGCGCCCCGTCGGCACATCCGACCTGGGGCTTCGCGTTCCATGACGCACACATGGCCGCGGCGCCGGACGGTCCGGCGTTCACGCTGGAGCGGACGTCCGTGTGGACCGGGCCGTTCACCGCGTCCCTGGTCGCCGAGCGCGGCGCCGGGCGGCTGCGGATCACGCTGGAGCACCGGCGTGACGAGATCGACGACGAGACCGCCGCCTGTCTGCTGGAACAGTTCCTCGCGCTGACCGACGACGCGGCGGCCCGCCCGCAGGCCGCGGTCGGCGCCCTCAGCGCGGCCGGCGCGACCCCGCCGGCGCCCCGGCCGGACCCGCGGGCCCACGCACAGGACCGCGAACCGGTGCGCTGCGCCCACCGATTGTTCGAGGAACAGGTGGCGCGCGGGCCCGAGCGGACCGCCCTGACCTTCGAGGACCGCTCGCTGTCCTACGGCGAGCTGAACGCCCGGGCCAACCGGCTGGCCCGCCGTCTGCGCGAGCTGGGCGCCGGCCCCGACACCCTGGTCGGCATCTGCCTGGACCGCGGCGAGGACCTGGTGACCGCCATGATCGCCGTGCACAAGGCGGGCGCCGCCTACGTGCCGATCGACCCGCTGCACCCCGCCGAGCGGATCGGCCTCGTCGCGGCCGCGGCCGCCCCGCCGGTCCTCGTCACCGACCACGCCGGCGCGCGGGCCCTGCCCGAACGCGACTGGCGCCTGGTGCGCACCGATCAGGACCGGGACGCCATCGCCGCGCACCCGGCCACGGACCTGAACCTGCCGGTCGACCCGGACCAACTCGCCTACGTCCGGCACACCTCCGGTTCGACCGGCGTCCCCAAGGGCGTGCAGATCTCGCACCGCTCCCTCGCCAACTTCCTGCGGTCCATGGGCCGCGAGCCCGGGATCTCGGCCCAGGACAGCCTGGTGGCGGTCACCACCGCCTCCTTCGACATCGCCGAACTCGAGCTGTGGCTGCCGCTCGTGACGGGCGCGCGCGTCACGCTGGCCGGCCAACGCGCCGCCGCCGACCCGCGGCTGCTCGCCCAGTTGCTCGACGACGCGTCCGCCACCGTCCTGCAGGCGACCCCGGTCACCTGGCGCATGCTGCTCGACCACGGCTGGCCGGGCTCACCCCGGCTGACCGCGCTGGTGGGCGGCGAGGCGGTGCCGCCGGAGCTCGCGGCCGCGCTGGCGCCCCGGGTGCGGCAGTTGTGGAACATGTACGGGCCGACCGAGACGACCATCTGGTCGACCTGCGGCGAGATCGGCGTCGACGCCACACCGGTGAGCGTGGGGCGGCCCATCGAGAACACCTGCGTGCACCTGCTCGACGCAGACCTGCGGCCGGTGCCCGTCGGCATGGTCGGCGAGCTCTGCATCGGCGGCGACGGGCTCGCCCGCGGCTACGCGGACCGGCCCGCCCAGACCGCCGAACGCTTCGTTCCCGATCCCTTCGGCTGCCGTCCCGGCGGCCGCCTCTACCGCACCGGCGACCTGGCCAGACACGACGCGCACGGGCGGCTCTACGTCCTGGGCCGCGCCGACAGCCAGGTGAAGATCCGCGGTGTCCGGATCGAACTGGGCGAGGTGGAGACGGCGTTGGGCAGACACACCGACGTCCGGGCCGCGGTGGCGCGCGTCGGTCCGGAGCCCTCGGGCGAGCTGCGCCTGGACGCCTACGTCGTCCTCGAGCCCGGACGACGGCCGGACGTCGCGCGGTTGCGCGACCACCTGCGGGAACGGCTTCCCGCGGCCATGGTGCCGTCCAGGATCGGAATCCTCGAGGAGCTGCCGGTGACGGCCGTCGGCAAGGTCGACCGGGCGGCGCTGCCGGAGATCCCCGTGGACGCACCGGCGCCGGGCCGCCGCGCGGTGGGCCTCCACAGCCCGCTCGAACGGACCGTCGCGGCCGTCTGGCAGAAGACGCTGGGCCTTCCCGCCGTCGGCGGCGCGGACAACTTCTTCGACCTGGGCGGCCATTCCGTCCAACTGGTCCAGGTGGCCGCGCTGCTCAGCGAGGAACTGGGCAGGGACGTGACACCGCTGACGATCCTGGAACACCCGAGCGTCGCGGCCCTGGCCCGCCACCTGGAAAGCCATGACAGGGCCGAGCCGGCGCCCGACGAACCGCAGGACGCGGCCGCCGGCCGGGACC
The DNA here is from genome assembly GCF_055606485.1 of Streptomyces sp. NPDC037083. Lineage (NCBI taxonomy): Bacteria > Bacillati > Actinomycetota > Actinomycetes > Kitasatosporales > Streptomycetaceae > Streptomyces > Streptomyces sp. NPDC037083. The sequence goes on from NZ_JBVJSQ010000008.1 coordinate 274,312, forward strand.
GCCTGCGCCGCCGTCGCTCCAGGGTGGAGGAGGAACCCGTATGACGGCCGCGGCCGTCGGGCCGGACACGGCCGGCCGGGCGGCACGCACCCGCGGCAGGCGTCGGCACGCCGGCGCGACCTGCCCACCACGTACGAACGGAACCACGGGGGAGAGTTGAGCATGACGCAGTCGGACGGCTCCGACATCGCGGTCATCGGTATGGCCGGCCGGTTTCCCGGCGCGGGGAGCGTCGAGGAGTTCTGGACCCTGCTCCGCGACGGGACCGAGGCGATCAGCAGCCTGACCGAGGAGGAGCTCCTGGCCGAGGGGATCCCGCCGCACATCGTCGACGACCCCCGCTACGTGCGGGCGAAGGGCGTGCTGGACGGCGCCGACCTCTTCGACGCGGGCTTCTTCGGCTTCAGCCCCCGCGACGCGGCGGCCACCGATCCGCAGCAGCGGCTCTTCCTGGAGTGCGCCTGGCACGCCCTGGAGGACGCGGGCGTCGATCCGGAGCGGGCGGACGCGGCGATCGGCGTCTACGGCGGATCCAGTACCGGGACCTACCTCACCCGCCCCCTGCGGGACCTCTCCCACCTGCCGGAGTTCATGGAACTCGTGATCGGCAACGAAAAGGACATGCTCACCACGCGGACCTCCTACAAGCTCGACCTGAAGGGCCCCAGCGTCAGCGTCCAGTCCGCGTGCTCGACCTCGCTCGTGGCCGTCCACGTGGCCTGTCAGGGCCTGCTCAGCGGTGACTGCGACATCGCCCTGGCCGGCGGCGTGTCGCTGATGTTCCCCGCCAAGGAGGGCTACCACCACCAGGAGGAGGGCATCTACTCCCCGGACGGGCACTGCCGTGCCTTCGACGCCCGGGCCAACGGGACGGTGCCGGGCGACGGCGTCGGCCTCGTCGTGCTCAAGATGCTCTCCGACGCCCTGCGCGACGGCGACCGCGTCCATGCGGTCATCAAGGGCACCGCGGTCAACAACGACGGCGCGGGGAAGGTCGGTTACACCGCGCCCAGCGTCGCCGGGCAGACGGAGGTGATCCGGGCGGCGCACCGGGTGGCCGGCGTCCACCCCGCCACGATCGGCTACGTGGAGGCCCACGGCACCGCCACCGCACTCGGCGACCCCGTCGAGATCACCGCGCTGACCAGGGCCTTCCGCGCCCGGACCGACCGCGTCGGCTACTGCGCGGTCGGGTCGGTGAAGAGCAGCGTCGGCCACCTCGACGCCGCGGCCGGAATCGCCGGGTTCATCAAGGCGGTCCTCGCGCTGAAGCACCGCACCCTGCCCCCCAGCGTGCACTACGAGAGCGCCAACCCCGCACTGAACCTCGACAGCAGTCCGTTCCGTCTCACCGCCACGGCCGCCGCCTGGCCCGCCGGGGACACCCCGCGCCGCGCCGGCGTCAGCTCCTTCGGCATCGGCGGCACCAACGCGCACGTCGTGCTGGAGGAGGCTCCCGACACCGGCGCGTCCGCCCCCGACACATCGGGCCGCCCGCACCTGCTGCTGATGTCCGCCCGCACGGCGACCGCCCTGGAGGCGGTGACCGACGACCTCGCCGCCCACCTGAGGCAGGAGACGGACGCCGATCTCGAGGACGTCGCCGGCACCACCCAGCTGCGCCGCAAGGCGTTCCAGTACCGGCGCTTCGTGGTCTGCGAGGACCGCCCCGCAGCGGTGCGGGCCCTGACCGGTGAGGGCACCCGGCGACGGCCTGCCGTCCGCAGGCCGGACGCCGCCCCTCCGGTTGCCTTCCTGCTTCCCGGCCAGGGCGCCCAGTACCCGGGGATGGCGGCCGGCCTGTACCGGACCGAGCCGGTCTTCCGCGAGGAGTTCGACCGCTGCCGCGAACACCTCGGCGGCGAACTCGGGGCGGACCTCGCCGAGACCGTCCTCGGGCCGGCTGCCGGAGCGGACGGAAGAGCCGACCAGACCCGCCTCGCCCAGCCGGCGCTGTTCGCCGTCGAGTACGCGCTCGCCCGGCTCTGGCAGAGCTGGGGCGTGCGGCCCCGGGCGCTCCTCGGGCACAGCCTGGGCGAGTACACCGCCGCCTGTCTGTCCGGGGTGTTCACCCCCAAGGACGCGCTGACGCTGGTCGCCCGGCGCGGCCGGTGGATGCAGCAGGCCGCGCCCGGCGCCATGCTGGCCGTCCAGCTGCCCGTCGGGAAGCTGACCGGGCTGCCCGCCGGGGTGTCCGTCGCGGCGGTCAACGCCGACGACTCGTGCGCGCTCTCCGGCGCCGACGAGGTGATCGCCGCGCTGTACGCGCGCCTGACCGCCGAGGGGGTCGGCGTACGGCGCCTGCACACCACACGGGCCTTCCACTCACCGATGATGGCGCAGGCCGCCCGGGAACTGCGGGACCTGATCGCCACCCTCCCGATCCGGCCCCCCGCGATCCCGTTCGTCTCCAACGTGACGGGCGACTGGATCACCGACGAGCAGGCCACGGACCCGGACTACTGGGCCGAACACACCCTCGCACCGGTGCGCTTCGCCGACGGGTTGCGCACTCTGCTCGACGCCGGGGACGCGGCGCTGGTGGAGGTCGGACCAGGCCGCACCCTGTCGACCCTCGCCGCCCCGGTCGTCGCCGGGCGGGAGTCGACCGTGGTGCCGTCGATGCGGCACCCGCGCTCGGACCGTCCCGATCCCGAGGTACTGGCGGAGGCCGTCGGCAGCCTCTGGGCGGCCGGCGTGGAGATCGACTGGCGCGCCCGCCGGCCGCATCGGCGTCGCGCGGCCCAACTGCCGCCGTATCCCTTCGAACGGCGGCGTCACTGGCTCACGCAGTCGGCAGCCGGATCCCCGCCCGAGGCCGCCGCACCGCCGCCCGTCGCCCCGGCCGCCCCCGTGACGGCGGAGGCGGCGCCCGTCGCGGCGGACGATCCGTTCGAAGGACCCGACGCCGACGTGCGGCGTTCCGTCGCCGGGATCTGGTCGGAGCTGCTCGGCGTGCCGCTGGTCGTGCCGTCGGACAACTTCTTCGACCTCGGCGGCCACTCGCTGCTCGGCACCCGCCTGGCCACCCGGCTGCGTGAGCGCTTCGGCGTGGAGGTACGGCTGCGCGAGCTGTTCGCCGAGCCGACGGTGTCCGGGCAGGCCGCCCTGGTGGTCGCCCTGAGCGGGCTCGCCCGCACGCGTCCGGAGCGCCGCGAGACCTACGAAGAGGGGGAACTGTGAAGGTCGTCGACCTGCTGCACCGGTTGCGCGAGGCCGGGATCGAACTGTGGGCGGAGGGGGAGAAGCTGCGTTTCAGCGCCCCGCCGGGTGCGCTCACCGAGGAACTGCGCGCCGCGCTCAGGGAGCACCGGGACGAGGTCCTGGACCTCCTGCGCCGGGCCTCGGCCGCACCGGAGACGGCCGAGGCCATCACACCGGCCGCGCGCGGCGCGGCGCTGCCGCTGTCCTTCCAGCAACGCCGCATGTGGTTCTTCGAACAGGTCCACCCCACCACCTCCACCTACCACATGACGGCGTCCTGGCGGATCGGCGGCCGGCTGGACACCGCCGCGCTGGAGCGCAGCTTCCACGCCGTCGCCGCCCGGCACGAGAACCTGCGCACCCGCTTCGCCGTCGAGGGCGACGAGCCGGTGCAGTTCGTCGACGACCGCGTGCACCTGCCGCTGCCCGTGATCGACCTCACCGCCGTAGACGAGTCCGCGCGCGAGGCCGAGCTGCGGGAACTCGTGGCCGCGGAGAGCACCCGCCCCTTCGATCTCACCAGCGGCCCGCTGCTCCGTACCACCCTGCTGCGCACCGGCGAGGAGGAGCACGTTCTGGTCGTGGTCCTGCACCACATCGTCGGCGACATGTGGTCGGTGGACCTCCTGCTCAAGGAGATCGCGGTCCTCTACCGGGCCGACGGCCGCGCACCGGACGCACGGCTTCCCGAACTCCCGGTCCAGTACCCGGACTTCGCCGTCTGGCAGCGCACCCGGCCGGCCGACGACCGGCTCGCCCACTGGACCCGGAGCCTCGCCGGGGCGCCGACCCTGCTCGAACTGCCCACCGACCGGCCCCGGCCGACGACGCCCGGCCATCTCGGCGCCCAGGAGTCGCTGGTCCTGCCCACCGATCTGATCGCCGAACTGGACCGGCTCTGCCGGGCCGCGGGCGCCACCCGCTTCATGGCGCTGCTGGCCGCCTTCCACGTCCTCCTCTCCCGGTACACCGGCGAGAGCGACACCCTGGTGGGCTCGCCCGTCGCCGGGCGCACCCGGGCCGAGGTGGAGAACCTGATCGGGTTCTTCGTCAACACCGTGGTGCTGCGGGCCGATCTGGCCGACGACCCCACCTTCACCGAACTGCTCGCACGGGTGCGCGACGGCGCCCTCGCGGCCTTCGAGCACCAGGAGACACCCGTCGAGCAGGTGGTGGAGGCGGTCCAGCCGCGCCGCGATCCGGCCCGCCCGCCGCTGTTCCAGGCGCTCTTCGTGGTGCAGAACACCTCGACCGAGCCGCTGGACCTGCCGGGGCTGGTCGTCGAGCCGCTGGACAGCAGCCGGGTCGCCACCGAGTTCGACCTGACGCTGGAGTTCACCGAGTCCGACGGCGAGCCGCGGGCCACCGTCCTGTACAACGCCGAGGTGTTCCACGCCGACACCATGCGCCGTCTGCTCGGACACTGGCGGACGCTGCTGCGTGCGGTCGTGGCCGACCCCGGGCAGCGGGTCGGGGAGCTGCCCCTGCTCGACGAGGAGGAGCGGCGCCTGTCGCTGCACCTCTGGAACGCCACCGCACGGGACCACTCCCGGGCGTCCGTCCACGAACGCATCAGCCGCCAGGCCGCGCTCACCCCGCACGCCCCGGCCGTCGTCTTCCGTGACCGGCGCCTCGACTACGCCGGACTCGACGCCGCCGCCGGCCTGCTGGCGGCCCGGGTGCGCGCCGCCGGGGTGGGCGCCGGCCCGCCGGTCGCCGTGTGCGTCGAGCGCTCACCGGAGATGGTGGTGAGCCTGATCGGCGTGCTCCGGGCCGGCGCGTGCTATCTCCCCGTCGACGCCGCGCTCCCGCCCGAGCGGCTGGCGTACATGCTGAACGACGCCGGAGTCCGCGTGGTGGTCACCACCGCGGCCCAGCGCCATCGCTTCGACGGCTTCCCGGTCCAGGTGGTCCTGGTGGACGACGACGGCCCGGCGCCCGAGAACCCGCGGCCGGTCGACAGCGCGCCGGGCGACCTGGCCTACGTGATCTACACCTCGGGCTCGACCGGGCAGCCCAAGGGCGTCATGATCGAGCACCGGTCGCTGGCCAACTTCCTGTCGGCGATGGACGAGGTGATCGGCGCCGACGGCGACCCCGGCGTCTGGCTCGCGGTCACCAGCATGTCCTTCGACATCGCCGCCCTGGAACTGCTGTGGCCGCTGACCCACGGCTGGACGGTCGTCGTGCAGGACGACGGGGACGTGCTGCCCGGGGCCGTCACCCGGAGCCCCGCATCGACGCGGCCGCTCGACTTCAGCCTGTTCTACTTCGCGGTGGGCGGCGACGGCGACGACCCCTACCGGCTGCTGCTCGACGGCGCCCGCTTCGCCGACACCCACGACTTCTGCGCGGTGTGGACGCCCGAGCGGCACTTCGCCCCCTTCGGCGGCCCCTACCCGAACCCCTCGGTCACCTCCGCCGCTGTCGCCGTGGCCACCGAGCGGGTCCAGATCAGGGCCGGCAGCGTGGTGCTGCCGCTCCACCACCCGGCGCGGGTGGCCGAGGAGTGGGCGGTCGTCGACCACCTGTCGAAGGGCCGCGTCGGACTCTCCTTCGCCTCCGGCTGGCACGCCGACGACTTCGCGCTGGCACCGGACCCCTCCGTCTTCGAACACCGGCGCGACACCATGCGCGAACACATCGAGACCGTTCGCCGGCTCTGGCGCGGCGAAGCGGTCCAGGTGCGCAACGGCGCCGGGAACGACATCGGGATCCACACGTTCCCGCGCCCGGTCCGGTCCGAGCTGCCGGTGTGGCTGGCCGCCGCCGGCAGCCCCGACACCTTCCGCGCCGCGGGCGAGGCCGGCGCCGGACTGCTGACCCATCTGCTGGGCCAGAACCTAGAGGAGCTGGAACAGAAGATCTCGCTCTACCGCGAGGCGTGGAAGGCCGCGGGCCACGACGGGGACGGCCATGTCGTGCTGATGGTCCACACCTACGTCGGGTCCGACGAGGCCGACGTCCGCGACACCGTCCGCGCCCCCTTCCGCGCCTATCTGCGGCAGTCGTTCGGGCTGGTCCGGTCGCTCGCGCCGAGTCTCGGCATCGACGGCGAGCCGACCGAGCAGGACGTCGAGGCGCTGCTGGACCACGCCTTCGAGCAGTACTACGACGGCGGCGCCATGATGGGCACCGTCGCGCAGTGCACCGCGATGGCCGAGCGCATCCGCGCGACCGGCGTCGACGAACTGGCCTGCCTGATCGACTTCGGCGTGCCCACCGAGGACGTCCTCGCCTCCCTTCCGCTGCTGGACACGGTCCGCCGCCGCTTCGTCGCCGCCGAGGGAGCCGCCGAGGAGGCCGACTACGGCGTCGCCACCCAGATCGAGCGGCACGGAGTCACCCACCTGCAGTGCACGCCGTCCCTCGCGAGCGTCCTCACCACCGATCCGGGCACCGAGCAGGCCCTGCGGCGGCTGGACACCCTCGTCATCGGCGGCGAGGCGCTGCCGCCCGCCCTGGCCGGACAACTCGGCGCCACCGTGGGGCGGGTGCTCAACATGTACGGCCCCACCGAGACCACGATCTGGTCCACCTCCTGGCCCGTCGCGGACCTGGACGGCGGCGTGTCCATCGGCACCCCGATCGCCAACACCCGGGTGTACGTGCTGGACGGCCGGCTGGCCCCGGTCCCGGTCGGCGTTCCCGGCGAGCTCTGGATCGGCGGACACGGCGTCGCCCGGGGCTATCTGAACCGGCCCGAGCTCACCGCCGAGCGTTTCCGTCCCTCGCCCTTCGTCGACGGCGACACCCTGTACCGCACGGGCGACCGGGTGCGTTGGCGCGCCGACGGGCGGATCGAGTTCCTCGGGCGGGTCGACCGGCAGATCAAGCTGGGCGGTCACCGGATCGAACTCGGCGAGATCGAGGCCGCCCTGCGCGAACACCCCGCGCTCGTCCAGGCGGCGGTGATCGCGCACGACGACGCCACCACCGGGCACCGCCGCCTGGTGGCCTACCTGGTGGCCTCGGGCGCCCGCCCCTCGCCCGCGGAGCTGCGCACCACGCTGTTGCGCAGGATCCCGGAGGTGATGGTGCCCACCACGCTGATCTGGCTCGACAGCCTGCCACTCAACTCCAGCGGAAAGGTGGACTACCGGGCGCTGCCCGACCCCGGCAGCGGTGCCGACGAGCGGTCGGCCCGCACCGCCGTCACCGGCCAGGAGTACGTCGCACCGGCCGACGAGACCGAGCGGGCCATCGCCGGCATCTGGCAGGACGTGCTCAGCGTCGACCGGGTCGGGACCACCGACAACTTCTTCGAGCTGGGCGGCCACTCCCTGATGGCCATCCAGATGGTGTCCCGGCTGCGCGCCGCCCTGAACAAGGAGGTGACCCTGCGCACCGTCTTCGAGTCCGCCACGGTCGCCGACCTGGCCCGCGGGGTGCGCGCGCTCAGCGGCGAACCCGCCGCCGACGCCGTACCGCCGCTTGTTCCGGCGCCCCGCGACGGCGCGGTACCGCTGTCCTTCGCTCAACAGCGCATGTGGTTCTTCGAGTTGATGAATCCCGGCACGGCCTCCTACCACCTGTCCGCCGCCCTGCGGCTGAGGGGCCCGCTGCAGCCGTGGGCGCTGCGCCGGGCGTTCGCCGACATCGTCCGCCGCCACGAGATCCTGCGCACCTCCTTCGGGGAGGTGGACGGCATCCCGATGCAGTCGCCGGCCGGGCCGAGGGAGATCCCGCTCCCCCTGGTGGACCTGTCCGGACTGCCGGAGGACCGGCGGCGGGACACCATGCTGGAACTCGCCCACCGGGAGGCCCGCCTGCTGTTCGACCTCGAGGCGGACCCACTGCTGCGCACCACCCTGCTGCGGACCGAGGAACAGGAGCACGTGCTGCTCCTGACCACCCATCACATCGTGGCGGACAGCTGGTCGATCGGCGTCATGGCGGCCGAGCTGGGCGTCCTCTACGACGCCCACTGCGCGGGCCGGCCCGCGCAGCTCCCGGAACCGGCCGTCCAGTACGCGGACTTCACCCTCTGGCAGCAGAGCTGGCTCGACGGGCCGGCGATGGAACGCCAGCTCGACTACTGGCGCCGTACGCTTGCCGGGGCCCCGCCCGTGCTGGAACTGCCCTACGACCGCCCGCGTGCGGAGATCCCCACGCATCGCGGCGAGCAGGCGGTGTTCACCCTGTCGCCGGAGCTGTCGGACGGCCTGAAGACGATGAGCCTTCAGCAGGACGTGACCGTGTTCGTCACCCTGCTGGCCTCCTTCATGGTGCTCCTGCACCGCTGGTCGGCCGAAGAGCACATCGTGCTGGGCGTTCCGGTCGGCGGTCGCAACGCCCCCGAACTGGAGCCGCTGATCGGCTTCTTCGCCAACATCACCGTCCTGCACACCGACCTGGGCGGCGAACCCACGTTCGCGGAGGTGCTGCGGCGGGTCCGGGAGACGGTGATCGGCGCCTACGACCACCAGGACCTGCCGGTCGAGAAGCTCGTCGCGGACCTCGGCGTCGACCGGACGCTCGCCCACAACCCCCTGTTCCAGGTCATGTTCGTCTACACCAACGACCTGGCGCTGTCGCCCACCCTGGGCGGGCTCGAGGTCACCGCGCTCGACGTTCACCCGGGCGACGTGTTCATGGACCTCAACATGGCCATGGAGGACGGTCCGGACGGACTGCGCGGAACCCTCGACTACAGCACCGAGCTGTTCGACGCCACGACCGTGGAACGGCTCCTGGCGAGCTTCCAGGAACTGCTCGCGGCCGTCGTGGCGGAACCGAACCGGCCCATCGGCGCTCTCCCGCCGGCCGGACCGGGGCGCCGGCCGGCGAACGCCGTCGAGGCGCGCGACCCGGCGCGCGACGCGGACGACCCGACGCGCGCGGCGGAGGACGCGGCGACCGGGGCGGACGACGGGGCGAGTGCGCACCTGCCGCTCGTCGTCGCCGCCACGTTCACGGCCGGGCCCATTGAGCAGTCACTGACCTACTGGGCCGACCAGACCGGACTTCCGCTGGCCGTGGAGTTCGCCCCCTACAACCAGGTGTTCCAGCAACTGCTCGACCCGGCGAGCGCGACGGCCGTCAACGCCGACGGCGTCAACGCGGTGCTGCTCAGGGTCGCGGACTGGGCCGACCCGGACCGCGCCCACACCTTCCACCGTGCGGTCGCCGACGAGTTCCTGCAGGCGCTGGCAGCGTTCCAGGAGAACCGGCCGACCCCGTTGGCGGTGGTCCTGTGCCCCGCGGCCGAGGAATGGGCCGCCGCCGACGACGAATGGCGCGCCCGGCTCCTTCCCGGGCTGGCGGAGATCGAGGGAGTGGTGTGCCTCGACATGGAGCCCATGCTGGAGCTCTACGAGGTCGGCGACTTCAGCGATCCCGTCAGCGAGCAGGCCGGCCGGATCCCCTACACGGACGAGTTCTTCGCGGTGCTCGGGACCTGCCTCGCCCGCCAGGTGTCGGCGCTGGTGGGGGAGTACCCGAAGGTCGTCGTCCTCGACGGGACACCCCTCGCGTCCGGGCCCGGCGACCCCGCGGGCGAGATGCTGACGGCGTCGGCGCTGGCGCTGGCCGAGCAGGGCCGGTCGGTGTACGTCTGCGCCCCGCCCGGCGCGGTCGGACCGGACTTCGGCGGCCCGGACTCCGGCGGGCCGGCCGGTCACGGCGTCACCGTGTGGACGGACGGCCGCCCGCCCGTCCAGGCGCTCGACGCGGCCTGCGAGGCGAGCGGCGCGACCCTCGAAGACTGCCTCTACCTCAGCGCCGACCCCGCCAACTGCGCGGACGTGCGGGCCGCCCGTCCGCACGCCCTGGTCCTCGAACACCCGGAAAAGGAAGAAGAATTGGCAGCGTTTCTGGAACACACCTGGCTCTTCGACCGGCCCGGCGCCGCTGTCGAGGGCGCGTTCTGGTGGGGGGCTCCGACCCGATGAGACTGGAAGAGCTCTTCGCGACCGTCCTGAACCTCCCGGAGGCGGAGATGACGGACGACACGGCACCGCTCACCACGCACGTCTGGACGAGCATGGTGCACATCCAGATCGTGGTGGCCCTCGAGGACGTCTACGGAGTGACGCTCTCCGCCTCCGAGATCAGAGCGTTGACCAGCCTGGGGGAGGCGCGCCGGATCCTCGTCGGCAAGGGCGTGGACGTCGGGTGAGGGAGCCCGTCCGGGGAGCGTCAGCTCCTCGGAGGCAGCCGGAGCGGACGGCCGGGGGTGAACCGTACGGGCATCGACCTGATCCCGTTGACGAACGTCGACCCCAGGGGTTCCGCGGGACCCACCGGCTCCAGGTCGGGCATCCGGCGGGCCAGCTCCTCGAAGAGGACGCGGGCCTCGAGGCGGGCCAGGTTGTTGCCGAGGCAGTGGTGCGGCCCGCCTCCGCCGAAGCTCACCTGGGGGTTCTCCGGACGCCGCAGGTCGAAGCGGTCGGGTTCGGCGAACACCGTCTCGTCCCGGTTGGCGGCGATGTAGTAGAGGGCGACGCGATCTCCCTCGGCGATGCGCCGCCCGCCCAGCTCGACGTCGCGGGTGGCGGTGCGCTGGAACTGCATGATGGGCGAGACCCAGCGCAGCAGCTCCTCCACCCCGGTCTCCAGCAGCCCGGGATCGTCCACCAGCCGGTACCACTGGGCCGGATGCTCGAAGAAGGCCTGCATGGCTCCGGAGATGAGATATTGCGTGGTCAGGTGCCCGGCCGTCGCGAGCAGGAGGAAGAACAGCTCGAACTGCCGGCCCGTCAGGGCCGCGTCGCCCTCGCGGGCCATGGTCAGGACGCTCACCAGATCGTCGCCCGGCTCCCGGCTGCGCCAGGCCGCCAGGTCGTGGGCGAACTCGAAGAGCTCCATGGTGGCGCGCATCGTGACGTCGGGGAAGGCCTGCTCCAGCGGGTCGCCGAGGAGCGTGGCGAGCCGGTGGACCCGGCGGCGGTCCTCCGAGTCGGGGAAGCCCACGATGTCGGCGAGCACCGCCAGGGACAGCTCGGCGGCGACGTCCCGCACGAAGTCGCACTCGCCGCGCTCGACGACCCGGTCGAGCGTCAGGGTGCACAGCGTGCGAACTCGGCGCGTCAGGGTGTCGACCGCCGACGGCGTGAACGACCTGCCGACGAGTCCACGCAACCGGGTGTGTTCGGGCGGATCGAGGTTCACCAGGGTCGTCCGGTCCGGTCCCTGCCGTACCGCCGCGGGCTGCTCGTCCAGGAACGCGCCGTTGCGTGCCGAGGAGAAGGTCAGCGGGTCCCGGGAGACCCGGACGACGTCCTGGTGCCTGGTGAGGACCCAGAACGGCGGACCGTCCGCCCGTCGGTGCAGGTGGACCGGCGCCTCCGCGCGCAGCCGGGCGAACAGCTGGTGCGGCGGACCGGTGCGGAAGGTGAGCGGATCGAGCAGATCGATGTCCGCCAGGCGCATGCGGGTGGTCCGTTCCTCGCGTCGGGGTCTCGTCCGGCGCGACAGGGCGGCACGGACGTGCTCGGGTCACTGACGAATATGACAGACAACAGACAAGGAGAGACAGCGATGTCCGACGAACTCGAAGACACCCGGACCTACACGGTGGTTCTCAACGACGAGGAGCAGTACTCGATTTGGCCCGCGGAACGGGAGCTGCCCCTCGGCTGGCGGGAGGCGGGGGTGCGCGGTTCCAAGTCCGAGTGCCTGGATCACGTCGCCGAGGTGTGGACCGACATGCGTCCGCTGAGTCTGCGCACCCGCATGGGCGGGTGACGGCCCGCCGCGACCGGCATCTGCCGTGAGGGGGTCGCTCCCTCGGACGCCCCGCCTTCCTGGCGCTGCTCACCGGTCCGGTGGGCGGCGCCAGGTCCGGTCGCTTCGACCGGCGGCCCGTGCCGGCGCCGTGCGGGGGCCCGCCCCGGTCCGGTACGGGGGCGATCGAGCGCCGCCCCCGACGGGCATGGCATCGAACCGGTTCGATCAGAGCGCGAGATCTCCACCGCGGCCGGCGCGCTCGTCCACCAGTGGACCTGTGACTCGGCGGGTGCGCCGAGCACCAAGAAGAACCAGATCCGGCGCCTGCTCGGCACGAGCTGACCGGCAGCGGATCCGGGTCCTCGGTCACGTGGCCTGGGACGGGCCCCGCCCCTGGGCAGCGCCCCGAGAAGGCCACGACATCGGTCGTGGCCCTCTCCTCACGTGGGTCGGCGCTCGTCCTCGGCGGCGAGCGGTGACGGGCTGCTGCTCAGTGGTCGGAATAGCTGAAGTCGCCCACCGTCCAGGCGCCGACGTCCTCGATCGCCACGCGGTACATCCCGCCCGTCTCCGGGATGCCCACCGTTCCCTGCAGGATGCGGGCGACATGGAAGTGCAGATGGGTGGGAGGTCCGTCCGGCGCGGGGGTGGCGAAGACGGCGGAGAACTCGCTCAAGCGGTCCGAGTTCGTCAGCACCTCCGACACTCTCTGCCTCCACACCGCCTCGGGAGCCAGCCGACCGGTGATGACAGCACCACCGGTGACGACGGTCAGGGACATCTGGTTGCTCTGCCCGGACTCCACCAGGGCGGCGACCTGAACCAGCAGTTTGTCAGTTTGCGACACGCCGCAGATTATATTCACCAGTCGGCCCCCGCCGCTCGAGCGGTGCCGTCCCTGGACACGACGGACCACGAACGTCCGCCATACAGGCCGGTCCGCGGCCGGCCGTTCGGCTCGGCCAGGCCCGCGACCCGCCGGTCGGCCGGGCCAGGTCCGCAGACCGCCGGTCAGCCGGGCCAGGCCCGCGACCCGCCGGTCAGCCAGGCCGGACGGCGCGTTCGATCCGGTACTGCTCCACCAGCTCCTCGAACTGTCCGGCAGCAGCCTCGCTCACCGTGACCGGCCGGGACGGGCCCACGACGCCGCGCACCTGGTCGGCCACCTGCGCGGCCCGCTCGGCCGACGAGCAGACGCCCAGGACCAGAACTCTCGTCTCGGCGCCGTCGTCAGCCTGCTCGCCGTCGTCCAGGGTGAAACTCCACGGCACGTCGCACGGTGGCGCGTGGTCGGGGTCCGGACACAGCAGACGCTTGACCGGCTCCTGCAACGCCAGCGCCTCCTGCGTGCCCAGGCATCCGTGGATCCGGATCTCGTACACCCCAGGCTCATCCACAGCTGTCACGTCTCCCTCATGCTGTCGGCACTGTTCCGTGTCTCCGACGGTACTGAGCACCCGGCCGCCCCGCATCAGGACTCTCCCCTAGGTGACGACGCCGCGCTGTCCCGGCACCCGGGGGCGGAGAGCTACTCGCCGTGCCACGGGCGGTCCGAGGATCGCGGGCGCCGGTCGGGCGCGTGACCGCGGAGGAAAGGGGGGCGAGTCGAATCGCCCCCCTCTTGCCCGGCGTTACCAGATGCGCTTTGCGTCGCAGTGGCGCTTGTAGTGGCCCTCCGGGACGGGGATGTTGCGCGCGGCGTCGTTGATGGCGGCCTGCTCGGTGTTGCCCGTGCCGTCAGCCCTGTCGTAACCCACGACGTGGTTGTCGCTGATGCGAACGATCTGGCACTGGACCGTGGCGTGCCAGGTCCGCAGGATTCCGGCCTCGGCCGTGACCGCCTGGGACTCGGTGGTGGCCGAGGCGACGGGTGCGACGAGGCCCCCGATGGCGAGCGTCATGACACCGGCGACAAGCGTGCGGCGGAGCGTCTTCAAGGTGTTCCTCCCTGACGGTGTGTGGAGCCGGAACGTGCCGGTCCGAGCAGGCCCCGGGGGGCCCGGCCGGACCGACGACAGCTACGACCCTCGCATCCGACGACGCCGAAAACCGCCCCCAGCAGGGCTGTTGGCAGCCCGGTGTCAGCTGTCTGCCAACTGCCGCCGTACGGCGACCGTGAACCAATCCGCTGCCCCTCGCTACGTACTCGGCGTAACCAGAAGCGGCCAGGCAGGAGACACCATGGCGCACGGCACAGCTGTCCGACCCCTCGCACGACAGCGCGACAATCCCTCGCTGGCGACGGTGACGGGCACCGAACTCGCCCGGCACAAACGGGGGTTCCTTTTCTGGTACCACGTCCTGGCGCCCGTCATCATCACCGTTCCCCTCTTCCTCGGCGCTCTCGGCTCCTCGGAGGCCAAGGCGGGGCACACCTTCGAGGTGTTTCGCAATGTGACGCTGGAGTTCTGGGGTGTGCTGGTACCGATGACGGCGGGCCTGGCCGCCGCCCTGTCGGTCCGCGCCGACCAGGACGCGTGGCGGCTGCTGCTGTCGTACGGCGTGCCGCGCGCACGGTACTTCATCGGCAAGGTGGCCGCGCTCGGTGTCCTGGGCTTCCTGTCCTCCACCGTGCTGGTGGTGATGCTCTCCCTGGGCGCGATGATCAGCGGACGTTTCCCCGGAGCCATGGGCACGGTCGTCGCGGCCGTCTATCTGCCCTGGCTGGTGGGGCTGTCCATGACGGCGCTGGCCGTGCTGGTCTCGGTGGTGTGGGGCATGGGCCCCAGCATCGGAGTGGGCGTCGCGGGCCTGCTGTGCGGGGCGCTCGTCTCGGACAAGGTCTTCTGGTACGCCGTGCCGTTCGCCTGGCCGATGCGGGTGGTGCTGCCGCTCGCCGGCATCGGGCCCAACGGTGTGCCACTGCCCGACGACAGCCCGGTGACCAGCATGTCCGCCATCCCGCTCGCCGTGGGACTCGCCGTCGCACTGACCGGGGTCCTGCTGCTGGTCGGCAGCATCCACATGAGGCGCAAGGAGATCTGACGATGACCACGGCGACACCCCGAACGCCCGGCGCGGACCCGACGCCGGCCCTCACGATCCGCGAGCTGCGCAAGCACTACGGCTCACACCGCGCCCTCGACGGCGTGGACCTCACCGTGGCGCCCGGAGAGGTGTACGGCCTGCTCGGGCCCAACGGCGCCGGGAAGACGACGCTCATGAAGGCGCTCCTGGGCCTGCAGCGTCCGACGTCGGGCAGCATCGAGATCTTCGGCAGGCCCATCGGGCGCGAGTCGCTGGCCGAGGTCGGCGCGCTGATCGAGGTCCCCGGGCTGTGGCCGACGCTGACGGCCGACGAGACGATGAAGGTGCACGCCAGGCTGCGCGGTGTGCCCGAGGAGTGGATCGAACCCGCACTGGGCCTGGTCAAGATGACCGACGCGCGAAGCCGGAAGATCGGTGCGTACTCCCTCGGCATGCGCTGGCGCCTCGGTATCGCCGTCGCTCTGCTGGCCAGGCCGCGGCTGATCGTTCTGGACGAGCCCACGAACGGCCTCGACCCTGTCGGCATCCGCGAGATGCGCGGGATCATCCGTTCCCTCGCCGGCGAGGGAGTGGCCGTGCTGATCGCCAGCCACCAGCTGGCGGAGGTGGCACATGTCTGCGACCGGGTGCAGGTGCTGGTGGCGGGCCGGACCCGCTACGAAGGACCACTGGCAGGCCTTGCCGTCGAGGGGGACGTGGAGGCCGGGTTCTTCCGGCTGCTGGAGACCGCCGATGCGGGCATCCGCTGAACGGCGGTGCACGGCCGACGGCCCCGGCCGCGGAGCGTCGCGGGGCCGTCGCAGGGCCGGATCCACGTGGGGTGGATCCGGCCGGTGCTGATGGAGCCTGTGCGCGGAGGTCAGCCGGCGTGCGCCGTCAACGGCCGGATCAGACCGAGCGCGGCGGCCTCCGACATCAGCTCGGTGCGGCCGCCGACGCCCAGACTGTCGTACAGCCTGCGGATGCGGCGGTACATGGACCGCTCGGAACAGTAGTGACGCCGCGCGATCTCGGTCACGGTCATGGGCGTACAGAGCAGACGCACCAGCTCCTTGTCGTAGGCGGGCAGGGCGGAGTACACGGACTCCAGGCGTTCCCGGTTCTCGCCGTCGTCGGCGCCGGGCTCGTCGCGCGACGCCGAGCCGGCGATCCCGCGGCCGTCCGGGACGCCCGGGACGTCATGGAGCCAGACGGCGGTGGTGTCGGCGGACGTGGTCAGGCGGTGCGCCCGGATCTGCGCGCACAGCATGTCGATCTGGCTCTCGCCGGGTATGGCGAAGTTGAGCACGAAGTTCGCGCCCGAACGGATCGCGTAGTACGTCCGCTGCCCCGAGACGTCGTTGGTCACGCCGATGAGCATGGACAACGGATGCCGCACCCGCACCGCGCGCAGTCCTTCGGCCTGGAACTCGCTGGTGACCGGAATGAGCACCGGCAGATCGAGTGTCCCGCCGGGGGCGGTCAGGTCCTCGTCGTCGACGAACTCGATGCTGTCCAGGCCTGAGCGGAGCATGCTGAGCGGGGAGTGCGGCACGTCGAAGTGTGCCCTGAGCCCGGAATGGATCAGGACGTGGAGTTCGATGGCATTGGGATCGTGGTCCTGGTGCTGATACTGCAAGGCGACTTCCCCCGTGGTGATCGTCCCCATGGTCATTCTGGATCATCTATGTGATCACTGTTGGTCGATTGGTAACGGTATCGATCACTCTCCTCGTCGGTGCGAGGCCGGCTCCGGGCTGGTCAGTTCCCGGCCGGACAGAGTTTCAGGGACCTGCTGAGCAGGGTGCCGAGGCTCACCTTGGCGCCGCCCTTGCCGGTTGCGCGCACGGGCTCGATGTCGCGGTAACCGGCCTGCCGGGCACGGTCGTTGAGCGCATAGGTCGTGCCGTCCGGAACGGTGAACACGGCCTGGTTCCCCTGACGGCACTCGGCGGTGCCGTGGTCGACGGTCAGTGGCCAGGCATAGCCGAGGTTCTTCTCGCTCACCTCCTGCCTGGTGGAGGTGGGGCTCGGCAGCGGCACCGGGTTCCTGGTCTCCGGTTGGGTGCGGCTGCCGCTCCCGCAGGCGGTCAGGGCGAGCAGCGCGACGCCCACCAGGGCCGAGGCCGTGAGAGCAGCCGTCCGGCGCGGTCGCGCAGGGGCGGTGGCGGGGGCCTGCTCGGGCAAGGGCGCGTGGTCGGTTGCCGTGGTGGTGGTCGTACACCGGTATGTCGGGGTCACTGGCTACCTCACTGTTGTTGTGCGCTGGTGCGGCGGACCGCTCCGTCGGCTCCGAGCAGGGCGGCGTAGCCGTCTTCGAGCGACGGCTCGACCGGACGGGCGCCGGCGGGCGGACGGTTCGTGACGATGCGGTACTCGGTCCCCTCGGCGGTGGTCACCGCACTCACCACCTCGACGCCGGCCGGCGGTCCGGCGGCGGGGCCGACCGCCGGGTACACGTAGGTGCAGCCGGCCGCCTGGCTGACGAGGGCGTCGGTGGCGTCGTGGAAGACCAGTCGGCCGGAGGTGAGCACCGCCACCTCGGGGCAGGTCTGGGCGACGTCGTCGAGGATGTGGGTGGACAGCAGGACGGTCCGGTCGTGACCGAGCCCGGCGAGGAGCGTGCGGAAGCGCATCCTCTCGTGCGGGTCGAGGCCGGTGGTGGGCTCGTCGACGATCAGGACGGACGGGTCGCCCATCAGGGCCTGCGCGATGCCGACCCGGCGCTTCATACCGCCGGAGAATCCGGCCAGCCTCTCGCCGGCCCGCTCCTCCAGGCCGACCGCGGCGATCCGGTCGTCGACCTGCCGGCGCCGTTCGCGCTTGTCGTCGATGCCCTTGAGCACACCGATGTAGTCGAGGAACTCACGCGTGGTCAGATCGGGGTACAGGGACAGTTCCTGCGGCAGATAGCCCAGGGTCCGTTTGACGGCGGTGGCGCCCGAGCCGGTCGACAGATCGTGCCCGGCGACGACCACGCGTCCCGAAGTGGGGCGCAGCACGCCGGTGATGATGCGCAGCAGCGTGGTCTTGCCCGCGCCGTTGGCGCCCAGCAGACCGACGGTGCCGCTCTCGATGTGCAGGTCGACGGCGTCCAGCGCACGGCGACCACCGGGATGGACCTTCGTCAGTCGTTCAGTGGTGATGTTCATGACGCTCCCTGCCGTCTGATGCGGGCGACGAGATGGCCGAGTGCGTAACAGGCCGCGGCCGTGGCGAGTACGAGGGCGACGTTCAGCAACGCGGTCGCGTCCCCGGCCGGGGGGCGCAGCGGTCCGGCGCCCTCCCGGGCCGCCCACACCTTCGGTGCGTGCGCCCAGGCGACCAGCGGATAGCCGCCGAGCGGGGACAGCACGGTGCCGGTCGCCGTCGGCACGGGCGAGAACCGCGGCGGGAAGTGGCAGGCCCACAGCCACACGACGATCGTGACGGCGCGGGCGGCGGCCACCGGCAGCAGTACGCCGAGCAACCCGGCGAAGGCGGTGACCAGCATCGACGCCGGGAGCACGACCATCACCAGCGAGACCGCGGCCGAGCCGAGCGGCGACAGGGACCCCTCGGCCGCCGAGATCACCACCGCGTACAGCAGGAAGAGGGCGGCGACCGGGGCGAGAGCGGTCAGCAGCGGACCGGCCAGTGTTCCGGCGGTCCGCTGCAACGGTCCGGCGGGGGTGGCCGCCAGCAGGTCGGGCATGCCCCGCCCCTCACGCCGGCGCAGACGGTCGGCCAGCGCGAGGCCGACCCCCAGGGTGCAGAAGGTGTTGACGAGGACGGCGGCCGCGCCGATTCTCGTGGCCGGATCGTCGTGGCCGGTGACGATCGGCGAGGACGCGGCCAGCAGCAGGGTCAGCAGGGCCAGCGGCAGGACCGTGCCCCACACCACCTTGCGACGGGCTGCCATGAGGGCCTCGTACCGCAGTGTCCACAGCAGCACGGTCATGTGATCTCCTCGGTGCCGACGTGCTCTCCGGCGCCGTGGCCGGCTCGGGTTCCCTCTTTCGGCCGTCGGCCCAGGGCGCTTCCGTCGCGCACCGCCCGCCCGCCGGGGGCGAGGTCCCGCAGGGCCAGAGCCATCAGCCAGGCCCCGGCCGGCAGCGACGCCAGCGCCTGTCCGGCCCCGTCCGGCACCACCCGGTCGAGCAGCAGCAGCTTCGCCATGGCGATCGCGACGACGAGGCCGGTCGCGGGAGCGGCCGACCCGGTCCGCACCGTCACCCACACGGCGCCGCCGCTCAGGAGCGCGGTGAACCCGGCCAGCTTCAGGAGGGTCGCGCCGAGATCGAGATCACGACCGGTGGCTGCCACCGCCGTCACCAGGGCGAGCGCGGTGATCGCCGTGACGGCGGCGGGCCAGGCGATACGGCGGGCGACGGTGAGCGGATAAGAGGCCGGCAGCGACAGGTGCAGCTCCAGCAACGCCTCGCGCGCCACCACCGCCGAGCAGGCCAGGGCCGTGGCGGCGGGCAGCGCGCAGTCGAGGAGCACTCGGCCGAGCATCATGCCGTCGTCCGGTCCGGCCGCCACCGCCGTGTAGGCGAGCAGCGCCGCCAGCACCGGCAGGACGAAAACCTGTCTGCCGCATCGACGCCTTTCGTGCGTCCACCACGTCGCGGCGGTCATCGACCAGCTCCTCCCGTTGTTTCCCTGCCGTCCGGTGAGCGCGGGGTGTACCGCCGCCCGTGCTCGGCTACGGGGGCGCCGGGCAGGAGCGGCGGTACACCCTGTACGTAGCGGCCCGAGCGGCGGCGGTTCACGATTTCGACGAGTGAATCGCCAACGTGTACGACACGGCTCGGACGTGGGCGGGCGCGTCCCCGGCGACCCCGGCGTCCCCGAACGCCCGCTCCGGTCACTGCGGTGGCGCGGCCGGCCCGAACGACCGCATGGCGCCGGCGGCCCAGGCGAGGAGAGCCACGGCCAGGAGCAGCGTCCACGGTGTCGTCGACAGCAGTGCCTCCGTCAGCGCGTCGGCCGGTGTGGAGACCATGCCGCCGGGCCCGCTCACCACGCCCAGCAGCCACAACGCGCCGCCCGCCGCCATGCCCTGCGAGGGGGCGAACCGGACTGCCAGCGCGAGCGCGAGGGAGGCGGCGAGCAGCGACTCGCCGAGCCAGCCCGACACCACCGCCCACCACCCGGGCCCGTCCACCAGCGTCGAACAGGCCATCGCCATCGCCACGTCGGCACTGAGCACCACCGTCAGGCGGGCCAGGAACACCGCCGCGGGCGGCACCGGCAGGGTGAAGAGCAGTTCGCGCCTGGGGTCGCGCCGGGGGGACGCCGCCATCAGCGCGCCGAACATGACCAGCAGCACGACCGCCGCGCCGAACAGCCGTACCGCGAACCGCTCCTGCACGGACGTCGCCGCCAGCAGTGTCGCCCCGAGGAAGCCCACGGCGCTCAACGGCGCCCAGGCGCCCGGCATCAGCACGCCCTGCCGGACGGCCAGTTGCCAGGCCGTGCGCCAGGGACGGGACAGGCCGCGCACGCGTCCGGGGCCTTCCCGGGCACCCGTGCGGGGGCCCGCGTCGAGCCGCTCACCCACGGGTCGCCGGCCGCCGGTCTCGGCGAGCGCGGCTCCGAGCAGAACGTCGAAGGAGGGCGGGTGGACGGCGGATTCGGCCGCCTCGGCGCGCAGGGCCGAGCCGATGTCCTGCCACGCGGCGAGCCGGGTCAGGCAGTCGGGGCAGTTCTCCAGGTGCCGTCCGTGCTCCGGCTCGCCGGGTCCGGGGAGCGCGAGGCGCGCCAGGGTGTCGTCCGTCAAGTGCTCCGTCATCGTCGCCCCGTTCCTTCCAGCCGCGTGGCGGCGAGCATGTTCCCCAGGCGTCTTCGCGCGTGGGACATCCGGCTCTTGACGGTGCCCACCGGGATGGCGAGCACGTTGGCCACTTCCGGGTAGGCCAGTTCGTCGACCAGCACCAGCGCGAGCACCTCGCGCAGGTGTCCCGGAAGGGCGCGTACCGCGGCCTGCACCTCGGTGCGCTCGGCCTGCCTCACGATCTGGTCCTCCACGCTGGGTGCGGGGTCCGGGACGTTCTGGGCCTCGGACAGATCCACCGGCTGCGGCCGTGACTTGCGGAGTTGGTTGTGCGCCTGACGTCTGGCCACCCCCATGAGCCACCCCCGTACGGAGGACTCACCGCGGAAGGCGTCCGCGGAGCGCCATACGGCCAGCCAGGTCTCCTGCAGGATCTCCTCGGACACTCCCTGGTCCGAGGTGAGTCTTCGGATGAACCGGAGCATGGCGGCAGCATGCCTCTCGTAGAGGACACGCAGAGCTGCCTGGTCGCCGCCGGCGACGGCGCTGAGGAGAGCTTCGTCCGAGCACACACCACGTACGTATCCAGAAATCCCTGATCGGTTCACAGGGCACGTACAGCCATGATCGGTTCTGGCCTGATTTCGCTCCGCACGCACGGTGACCCCGCCCGACTGTCAGGGAACTGCCAACGCTGCCAAGCCCGATCCCGCCCGTTGATCGGGCCCGAAGGATCGTGATTGCGTAATCACGGGTCGCGACCCACGAACATTCGTTCGGTTCCTACGCAAGGAGACAACATGGGAATCCAGGCATCAGGCGCGTCGCAGAACGACTCGAACCTGTTCGACCTCGACCTCGAGATCGGCGTGGAGAAGTCCGTCGCCGGCCCCGCCATCACGAGCGTTTCGTGGTGCACCCCGGGCTGCACCAGCGAGGGCGGCGGCTCCGGCTGCAGCCACTGCTGCTGACGCTCTGCGCGCAGCACGTCATATCGCCGTGGGGCCGGGCGGACGTCCGCCCGGCCCCCCCAGCCCCCTCCCAAAAAAAACAAAAAAAAAAAAAAAAGGGAAAACACCCGGGGGAACGCCACACGAGAAACCATTCCCAGCGAAGAAGATC
>NZ_JBVJSQ010000008.1:296042-401373 GCF_055606485.1 Streptomyces sp. NPDC037083
GGGGCCCCCCGGGGCGGAACAGGAGGGGGCGGGGCCTCTGGCTGCAGCCACTTCGTCTAACCTTGTAAAAAAATCCCTTAGCCCGGCGGGGGGGCGGGGCGGCCTCCCCCCCGCCCCCACCGGCCGTTCCCGAGAACAAGCGACAAGGACGAAGAAGGGGACACCCGTGGGGGAACCGTCACAGGAGACACCGTTCGAGGCGAAGGACGTCTTCCTGCACCGAGCACCGCTGGCAACGGGCGCACCCGGTCTGCTTCTCCCCGCCGCGGGCCCCCAGGACCTGGGAGCCTGCGCCGAACTCCTCGCCCGCGTCCCCTCGGACGAGGTGCTGAGCGAGGCGCTGGACCTCGCGTCCCCCAGTCTCAGCGCCATGGTCCGCCGCGTCGCCGAGCGCGGCGCCGCCGGCATCAAGGCGGGACAGCTGCGCCGGGCCGCGCTCGCCGTTGTGCGCTACGACATCCGGATGCGCACCCGCCCCACCCCCTTCGGACTGTTCGCGGGCGTGGCGACCGGCCGCTTCGACTCGACCGCCAAGGCGGAGCGGGGCACCGCACACCGCACCCGCACCCATGCCGACATGCAGTGGCTCACCAGAGTCGGCCATCGCCTGGAGAGCGACCCGGCCGTGCTGTCCGCGCTCACCGTCCAGGCCCACCAGGCCCTCGTGCTGCGCGGCGGCCGCCTGGTCCTCGCCTCCTCCTCCACACAGGGCGTACGCCTCACCGAGAGCGGCGAGGCCCGCTCCACGGTGTCGGTGCGCAGGACGCCCGTCGTCGAACGGGTCCTGGCCGAGTCCGTGGCCCCGCTGCCGTACGAGGAGCTCGTCCGGCGCACAGCCGAGGCGTTCCCCGGCGCCCCTGTCGAGCGGGTCCGCGGGCTGCTGGCCGAGCTGGTGAAGCAGGAGATCCTCATCACCGGTCTGCGCCCGCCGCTGGACGGCGGCGACCCGCTGCACCACGTCCTCAGACTCCTCGAGCAGGTGACCGGCCCGTCGGAGGAGACCCGCCGGACACACGACGCGCTGCTGGCCGTGGAGCGCGCACGGCGGACGTACGACGCCCGGCCGGTGGGCGAGGGCCGCGAACATCTGGCCCGACTGCTGCAGACGGCACGGTCGGTGGAGCCCGACGACACGCCCCTGCACATCGACACCCGCATCGACGCCTCGCTGCATCTGCCGTACGCGGTGCGCGACGCGGTCGAGGACGCCACCGGGGTGATGTGGCGCCTGTCCCGTCCCAAACTGGGCCTGTTCGCCCTGCGTGACTACCATCGCCGATTCCTCGACGTCTACGGAGCCGACCGGCTGGTGCCGGTTCTGGAGCTGCTGGACGAGTCGACGGGACTGGGCGCCCCGGCGGGCTACGGCTGGCCCAACAGCGAGGCGCCGGCCACCCCGCCGCAGGAGTTCCGCACGGCTCGACGGGACCGCGCCATGGCCCGGCTGACGGCCGAGGCGCAGCGCGCCAGGCTGCGCGAGGTCGTGCTCGGCGACGCCGACCTCGACGAGCTGTGCCACGACACCGCCGACCGCGCGGACCTGCCCAACTCCTGCGAGGTGACGGTGCAGGTCGTCGCGCCCTCGGTGGAGGCCATGGCCGACGGAGACTTCCGGGTGTTCCTCTCTCCGTCGCCCGGCTCGCACCGGGCCGGATCGACCTTCGCCCGGTTCGCCGACCAGGACCCCGGCTGGCGGGCGGAGTTCGCGGCGCTGCACCGGGAGAACCCCGTGCACATCGAGGGCGCCGTCCCCGTCGACCTCGCGTTCAGAACACGCTCGGGGCGCGCCGCCAACCTCGCCCACACCACCCCCGCCACCGGCCGGCGCGTCAGCGTCGGCGTCCCGGACGCCCCCGGCGTGGAGGAGCTGCGGCTGAGCGACATCGGCATCGGCGCGACGCTGGACCGGCTGACCGCCGTCCACATGCCCACCGGCCGGGAACTCGTGCCCGTGCTCGGGAACATGGTCAGCGCCCCCGCACAGGCGCCCAACGCCGTGCGGCTGCTGTGGGAGATCGGCCTGGAGGGCCAGCGGCTGTGGGAGCCCTGGAACTGGGGGCCGCTCGCCGACGCACCGTTCGTGCCCCGCGTGCGCCACGGACGGTTCGTCCTCGCTCCCGCCGTCTGGCGGCTGGACGTGGTCCGTGCACGGGCCGAGGAACTGCGCGCCGGCAACGACACCAGCCGGGCCCGCTGGGAGCGCGCGCTCGCCGACTGGCGGGCCGCATGGGACGTACCCCGCCGGATCCTCGCCGTCACCACCGACCAGCGGCTGCTGCTCGACCTCGACGACGCCTGGCACCGCGAACTGCTCCTCGACCAGGTGCTGCGCCACTCCGACCTGATCGCCCAGGAGATCCCGGGCGAGTACGAGGACTGGCTGGACAGTCCGCTGGCCGGCCACACGGTCGAACTGGTCGTCCCCATGACCCGGCGCCGGGAGGCCGCCGCGCCCCGCCGCCCGTACACCGGGCACAGCCAGCCCGGGCGTCTCGTGCACGGCCTGGGCGGCGAGTGGCTCTACCTCAAACTCCACGGCTCCGCCCGCACCCAGGACGACCTGCTGCGCGACCACGTCCCGCACCTGGTCGACCTGGCAGGCCAGAAGGGCGCCGACGGCTGGTTCTTCATCCGCTACACCGACGACGCCGGACACCATCTGCGGCTGCGCCTGCACGGCGCACGTCCCGAGGAGCTGTGGGGCTCCGCCGCCCCGGCCGTCGGCGGGCTGCTCCAGCAGTGGCAACGAGAAGGACTGCTGCGCAGCCACTCGCTCGCCCCGTACGACCCGGAGACCGAACGTTACGGCGGCCCCGCGGCCCAGCCACTGGCCGAGTCGGTCTTCCAGCACGACAGCGAAGCCGCGATCGAACTGCTGCGGCTGGCCAAGGACCCCTCGAACGACTACGGAGTCGACGACCTGGCCGTCGTCTCCTGTGCCGCCCTGGCGCACGCCTTCGGGCCCCCCTCGCCGGACAACCCGCGAGCGACCGAGGACTGCGGCGACGACGGCGCGGCGGCCTGGCTCTCCATGACCGGAGCGCGTCGCGATCTCCCCGCCGCGTTCCGTGCCCGGTCGGCCCACTGGCGGGCCGTCGTCGACCCCTACGGCGGATGGCCCGCCTTCTCGCGGGAACCGGCCGGCGCCCGAGCCCTCGCCGCACTCCGCCGACGGGACGAGGCGGTGGCGGAGCTGGCCGCGTTCGTGAAGAAGGCGGGCGACACGCCGGAAGGCCGGGTGGTCGGCAGCCTGCTGCACATGATCTGCAATCGCCTCTTCGGCGGCGAGGGCGCCCGTGAGCTGACCGTGCTGGGCATCGCCCGGGGCGCGGTACAGGACAACCTCAACCGCCGGAGGCACCAGTCGTGAACGCCGCCACCACCTCGCGCACGCGGGAAGCCGTCGCCCTCGTGGCGCAGCGGCTCGCCGACCCCGAGCACGTCGCCGCGGTCGCATCCCGCGACGACAACCGTGACCCCATCTACGACTCCGTGATGTGGGGGCCGCTGACCCTCGCCAACGGCCTCCCCGGCACGGCCCTCCTGTACGGCGAACTGGCCCGCACCGACGACTCCTGGCGCCCCGTCGCCCACCGTCATCTCGCCGCCGCCGGGCAGGCGATGAACTCGGCGCCCAGCCGCGGTCTGTTCTCCGGACCGGCCGCGCTGCTCGCCGCCGCACAGACGTGCGCCGGCCCCGACGGCCACTACGCCTCGCTGCGCCGGAAGCTGGCCTCCTGGCTCGCCGAGGACCAGACCGAACGGCTGGGCGTCTTCCGCGCCCGCGCCGAGGACGGCGGCGTCGGCGTCGACTGGGCGGCCTACGACCTGGTCAACGGCATTTCGGGAACCACCCGCCTCCTCCTGGACTCGGCGGCCGACCCGGCCGAGACCGGTCCCGACGTCGAGTCCGCACTCACCGCCTCCCTGCGCCACCTGGTCGGCATCACCGCCCCGGTACGGGTCGACGGCCACGAGGTCCCGGGCTGGTGGGTGCCGGTCGACCTCCAGCTCAGCGAGCGCGACCGGGACACGTACCCGCGCGGCGACCTCAACCTGGGCATGGCCCACGGCATCACCGGGCCACTGGCGGTCCTGTGCACGGCGTACGAGGCCGGGCACGACGTCACCGGCCTGCGCGACGCCGTCCACCGCATCGCCGACTGGCTGCTGGGCTGGACCCTGCACGACGACGCGGGACCCTACTGGCCCGCCCGCGCCGGCCTGGAGCACGAGGTGGCCGCACGCCGCCCGCGGGAACTGTTCACCCGTACCGCGTGGTGCTACGGAACGCCCGGCGTCGCCGCCGCCCTGCTGCGTGCGGGACGCGTCATGGGCCGGCCCGACTGGTGCGCCGCCGCCGTCGAGGGACTGCGTGCCGCACTGCGGCGGGACGAATCGCTGTGGGCCATCGAAGGCGCCACCGTCTGCCACGGCTACGCCGGTCTGTTGCGGGTGGTGACCCGAGTCGCCCACGCCGTCGACGACCCCGAACTGGAGGCCGGACGGGAGCGACTCACCGACCGGGTGCTGGCCTGCGCCGACGAGGACGCCCCGTTCGGCTTCCGCCACCTCATGCGCTTCGCGGCCGCCGCCCGCTCGCCGGTCCCGCACCGGGCCGTGGACACGGCGGGCATGCTCGAAGGCGCCGCGGGCGTGGCGCTCTCGCTCCTGCCGGTCGACGACGGCCCGCTGCCCTGGGACCGCACGCTGGGCCTGGCGTGATGGGGGCGCGGGAGAAAGGAACGCACGTGTCCGAGACACCGGCCTTCGAGATGAGCGACCTCGTCGTGCGCTACGGCAAGGTGACCGCCGTCCACGGCGTGTCCATCAGCTCCGCACCGGGCCGCATCACCGCACTGCTGGGTCCCAACGGCGCCGGCAAGTCCAGCCTGCTCGGGGTGCTGTCGACGGCCGCGAAGCCCGACGGGGGCACGGTCCGCATCTTCGGCCACGACGTACGGCAGGCGCCCATGGCCGCACGCCGGCGTCTCGGACTGGTCTTCCAGGAACGGACCCTGGACAAGGAACTCTCCGTCGAGCGCAATCTCTGGTTCCACGCGAGGTTGTTCGGCATGAAGCGGGATGACGCCCGGGCCCGCATCGGCCTGATGCTCGACCTCTTCGACCTCGCCGACCGCCGCCGCCAGCCGGTCGAGGAGCTGTCCGGCGGGCTCGCCCGGCGCGTGGAGATCGCGCGTGCCCTGCTGCACCGCCCCGGGCTGATCATCCTCGACGAGCCCACCAACGGCCTGGACCCCAGTGCGCGCGCCGGCGTCTGGGAGGACCTGCTGCGAATGCGCGACGAACTGGGCGTGACCGTCCTGTACGCGACCCACTACATGGACGAGGCCGAGTACGCCGACGAGATCGTCATCCTCCAGCAGGGCCGGGTCGTCCGGCAGGGAAGCGTCGACCAGCTCAAGACCCGCCTGGACTCGTCCCGCATCGTGGTGACCTGCGCCGACGACGAGATCGCCGTCCGGCAGTTGCGCGCGGCGGGTTTCGAACCGCTCGTCGAGCCGGGCGGAGTCGCGGTGCACTGCTCGGACCCCGAGGCCCGCATCGTCGAGGTGGTGCGCGCCCTGGACGTCAAGGGCCTGACCGTCTCCGTGCGCCATCCGTCCATGAACGACGTCTACCTGGCGGCAGCCGGACAGGACCGTCCGTACCCGCAACGGGAGAGTGTGAGCACGCCATGACCGCAACCACCGCTGTCGCCCCGTCCCTCGCCGCGGGCGACGCAGGGCCGAGGGTGGCCCTGCGCGCCATCGGCGTCATCGCCCACCGCGATCTGCTGCGGCAGACCAAACGCCCCGGTGTCCTGTTCAGCCAGGGCGTGCAGATCCTCTTCTTCGTCCTGGTCTACGCCGTCGGCTTCGACGGGATGATCGGTTCCGTCGGCTCCGTGTCGTTCAGCGCGTACGTCTATCCCGGCATCATCGCCATCCAGGTCGTCTCGATCGGGGTCGCCTCCGGCCAGACCTACGCCTGGGACCGCGAATACGGCGTACTGCGCGAACTCCTCGTCGCCCCCGTACCGCGGATCTGCCTGCCGCTGGGCAAGGTCGCCGCCGGAGCGGGCATGGTCACCGTGCAGAGCGTGGTGATGCTCGCCTTCTCCCCGCTGGTCGGTGTCGAACTGACGCCGGGCAGGTTCCTCGCGGCGGTGGGCTGCTACGCACTCGCCGCCGTCCTCTTCAGCGTCATCGGCCTCTGCCTGGCCACCGTCATCAAACGGGTGCAGACCCTCCAGGCCACCGTTCAACTGGCCATGTTCCCCATGCTGTTCCTGTCCGGCTCCGTGTTCAGCGCCGAGGACGCCCCCGACTGGCTGAGTTGGATCATGCACCTCAACCCCATGACGTACGCGGTCGACCTGGCCCGACAGACCCTGCTGGGCGGCGGGGGCCTGCTGCCCTGGTGGGCGGACCTCGGCGCGATGGGCGGCATCCTGCTCCTGGTGCTGACGCTGCTGCGCCTGCGGAGCGGGCGATGAACAACCCGGCCGACGCCGCCTCCTGGGCCCCGCTTCCCCCGCACGTCCGGGCCGGCGGCCCGGCGCTGGACGACGACGCGGCGGCCCGGCGGGTGCTGACGGGTGCGCTGCGTTGGCTCGAAGCGCACGCCGAATGGTTCGCGCCGCGGCGGTGGGAGGAGTTCCTGCCCCGCCGTCCCTTCCGGCCCGGGCCGCTGCTGGAACTCCTCGGGCTGGTCCGGATACTGGAGCGGGCGGGCGTCCTTCCCGCGGACGCGCCGCTCACGAGGCACGCCCTCGCTCTCGCCCAGGAGACCGCCGACGGCCCGGACTTCGGCAACGGACTGCGTCGCGCCGACGAGTTCTTCCCGTACCACCTCAACTTCATCGGGCTGCTCGAACTCCTCGGACGCCCTCAGCCGGCGCTTCGCGCCGAGTGCCAGGCGCTGCTCGCCGCGGACGCGGGCGGCCACACGCGCGCCTACAAACCCGTGCTCAACAGGATCGAACTGCGCTACTTCGCCGACCGCGGGAAGTTCACGCCTCCCTCGTGCCTGCCCGACATCGGCACGCTCCACCGCCAGAGCATCGCCGCCCTGGGCCCGGACGTGCTCCAGCTCACCGAGAGCGAGACGTACGCCCTCACCCATGTCCTGTTCTACACAACGGACTTCGGCCTGCACCGCGACCTGCTCGGGGGCGACGAGCAGGAGACCCGGCTGCGCGAGACCGTACGGGTCCTGCTCGGTCTCCACCTCGCCCGCGGCAGCCTCGACCTCCTCGCCGAACTGCTGCTGTGCGAAACGGCCCTGGACGACGGACGCGGCCCCGGCCCGCTGGCGAACCAGGCATGGAACGCGCTGGCCCGCGCACAACGACCGGACGGCGCCCTGCCCAGCCCCGTGCACCGTCTTGACGTACTGGCCGGTCTCGAAGGCGACAAGGCCACGGCCTACCTCTTCGGCACCTGCTACCACACGACCCAGGCGGCCGCTCTCGCCGCCGCCGCACACCTGCGTGGCGCCGCTTCCGCCGGCCGGACCTCGCACCGTCCCGCGCTCACCGCGCACCCGCTGCCCTGCGCCGATCCCGACGAAATCCGGCGCTGGGCACGGCAGGTGACCACGGCTGCCGCCACCGCCGGCACCGAGGCGCGCGCGGCGTGGAGCGCCCACCTCGACCCGCTTCTCGCGCTCACCGTCCGGCAGCGCGACCGGGCCGTCCTCACGGACGTCCTGCACGCGGCCGAACACCTCGGCCAGGACGGCCGCCCCCTGGTCCGTTCCGCGGCGGCCCTCCTGGGCCTGGCGCACACCTCGCCGCGACGGCCCGCGGCAAGGGACTGGAGCACGCGGAAGACGGAGGCCCCACCGGAGTGACGCCGTGATTGGCGCAGCGGAATTCGGATTGCCGGCGGGGTGCCGCGTGGGTAGCGTCGCCGGCCGTGACTCCCACTCTGCGCACCGAGCGGCTGCTGCTCGAACCGTACGTCCCCGAGGACGAAGAGGGCTTCGTCGCCCTGTTCCAGGACCCCACGGTGTCGCGGTGGATGGGCGACGGCCCGGCTTCCGAAGCGGCGGACCGCGCCATGTTCGGGCGAATCTTCACGAAGGTCTACGCCGAGGACCTGTTCGACGTCTGGGCCGTTCGCCGGGACGGACTCCTGGTCGGGCACGCCGAGATCAAGCCGACGGACGTCGGCGGCCACGAGATCGTCTACGCCTTGGCTCCGGCGGCGTGGGGGCGCGGCCTGGGGACCGAGCTGGCGGAGGCGATCGTCGCCCACGGCTTCGACACGCTCGCACTGACCGAGGTGTACGCCACCGTGGCCGCGCCCAACGAGGCATCACTGGCTCTGCTGGACAGAATCGGTTTCGCACACGTCCGCGACATCGAGGAGGACGACGGCGGCACCACCCGCGTGCTGGCCCGTCGTCCGCCGGCGAGCGACACCTCGCCCTCCGCCCGTCAGGGGTGAGCGCACCACCGGCCGTGCGATCGCCGGTGCACACGCCCACGCCCGACGCCGTCAGCGAGCACGAGCGGCCCGCCGGACGGCGTCGAGCGTACGGGTCACGTCGTCGTCGGTCGTCGACCAGTTGCTCACCGAGATGCGCATGACGCGCCGGCCGTGCCAGGTGGAGCCGCTGATCCAGGCCGTGCCGTCGTCGAGCAGCCGGGCGAGGACCCGGTCCGTGCGTTCGTCGTCGCCGAACTCGGCGCACACCTGGGTGAAGACGACGTCGTTGAGGACGCTCGCGCCGTCGATCCCGGCGATGCCCGTGGCGAACGCGGAGGCGTGCCTGCACAGCCGTTCGACCAGGTCGGCCACGCCTGATCGGCCGAGTGACCGGAGGGCGGCCCACACGGTGAAGGCGCGGCCGCGCCGGGACAGCTCGGGGACCTTGTCGACGGGGTCGCCCTGGCGGTCGTGGATGAGGTAGTCGCCGTGCTGGGCCATCGCCGCCCGGAGCGCGGACGGGTCGCGCACGACGGCGAGACCGCAGTCGTAGGGGACGTTCAGGGTCTTGTGGGCGTCCGTCGCCCAGGAGTCCGCCGATGCGCAGCCCGCCGTCAGATGCGCGTGGTCCGGGGAGACGGCGGCCCACAGTCCGAAGGCGCCGTCGACGTGCACCCATGCGTCCGCCTCGCGGGCGGCACGGATCGTCTCGGCGAAGGGATCGAAGGCGCCGGAGTGGATGTCGCCGGCCTGCAGGATCACGATCGTGGGGCCAGGCCCGCGGGCCGCCAGGGTGCGCCGCAGAGCCTCGGGCTCCATGCGCCCCTGGGCGTCCGCCGTCACCAGGTCGGGTCGGCCGAGCCCCAGGTAGCGCAGCGCCAGGTCGATGGCCATGTGACGGTCCTGACCGGCGACGACGTGCACTCCCGGTCCTCCGGTGAGTCCGTCGCGGGCGACGTTCCAGCCGGCGCGCCGCAGCACCGCGTCGCGCCCGGCCGCGAGGCACGTGAAGTTGGCCATCGTGGCGCCCGTGGTGAAGCCGACGGCGCTGTCGTCCGGCAGGCCGAGCAACTGGAGCAGCCACGTACCGGCGATCTCCTCCGCCGCCGCGTACGCGGGGGAGACGGCGCGCATCACGCAGTTCTGGTCCCAGGCGCTGACCAGCCAGTCCGTGGCCAGGGCAGCCGGTTCGGCGCCGCCGACCACGAACCCGTAGAAGCGTCCGCCGGGAAACGCGGTGAGCCCCGGCTCACAGGCCGTGGCCAGCAGGTCGACGACGTCGGCGGGCGCGCTGGGACCGTCGGGCAGGTCGGCGCCGAGCGCGCGCACGATCGCGTCGACCGAGGCGCGGGCGGGAACCCGGCGGTCGGAGAGGCTCGCCAGCCAGCGCACGGCATGCCCGTACGCCTGCCGCAGCGCCATCTCGCGCGCGTCCATACCTCGGACTATGAGACACCCCGGACCGCCCCGCAAGCCAGGCCCGCGTGCGACGACGAAGATCCCCCGCGGTGCGTCGCACGCCCGCCACTCGCCGCGAACCGGGCGTTCCGGCGGCCGCCCCCGCGGCCCGGCGACGCTGCCGGTTCGTGGGAGCGGGCCCGGCGGTCGCCGAGGTCAGGGCGTCCGCCCGCGAGACCGGAGGCACGGTCAGAGGACGTCGTAGGTCAGGTGGGTCACGGTCGAGGTCGAGATGACGCTTCGCTGCCCGAGGGTGCGCGGCGCTCCGCCGGTGAACAGGGGAGTCCCGGCCCCCAGCACGACGGGCGCGAGGTGGAGCGACAGCACGTCGACCAGCCCGGCGGCGAGCGCCGAACCGATGGTGGCGCCGCCGCCCATGAGGACGACGTCCAGGTCCCTGCCGCTGTCCGAGGACGCCGCCTCGGCTCGCCTGCGCGCGGTGCCGACGGCGTCGGCCAGCCCGGTGGTGACGAACGTCCAGTCGAGGTCGGTGAGCCGCACCGAATCCGGCGGTGTGCTCGTCACGACGACGAACGCGGGCCTGCCGACCTCGCCGGCGCCGTAGCCGGTCGTGTCGTCCCATCCGCCGGGCCCGTCGACCACGTCGAAGAGCCGGCGGCCCAGGACGACGGCGCCGGAGCGGGCGGTCGCCTCGCGCAGGACCCGGCGGTCCTCGGGATCGTGGGAGAACGCCCAGGTGTGCAGGGCCTCGCCGCCGGTGCCCAGACCGTTGGCCGGACCGGGGTCGGGGCCGGTGACGAAGCCGTCGAGGGAAACCGAGATGTCGGCGATGATTTCAGTCATATCAGGGCAGACCCTATGCGTGGCGCGGACTCATCGCTCGCCGGCCGATCCGTCCCGGCGCCCCCGTCGGGGAGCCGGCCCGATGCCCGGTGCGCAGGGCCGACCGCGGCACGAAATCACGGCACGACAAATGCACCGAGCACCTGCTCTGCGCGGGATGCGGGGCGAGCCTCGCCGGACGCCCCGGCGTGCCCGCTCCCGGCGTCCAGGCCGCTCGCGCCGAACGCTGGACCCTGGTCCGCAGTCGCCGGGGATGAGCGGCGACACGACCACTCGTTCGGCTGAGCGAACCGAAACTCGGGATGCGTTGGCGACGACTCCGGCCCGGTATCGGCCGTCCATCGTCGTCAAGGGGCCCGTCCGAAGCCGAACCCCCGCTCCAAGGGCTGGAGTTGTCAGGCTATGTCGTCATCGTGCCTGTTCGACCGGCCTGAAGGCGGTATGCGGAACCCTCCTCACCTGCACCCGCCACCTGCACCGGCAACCGCGACGACGGCGCGACCGCCGGCATTCGGACGGCCGCGCCCGAGCGACGACTTCGCACGTCACGGGGATGTTCGAGCGCCGACGCGGGGCGGCGGGCCGGCGGACGGGTTGAGCGGATCGCGCGGGACGGCGCCTCGGCCGACGGGCCGGAGCGGGGGCATGCGGCGGGGGACCCGTCGGCCGGGGTACAGTACGGCGCGCGCGACGAGAGTGGACATGCGGCTGGTATCAGCCCAGCCGTTCCGCGCCTGCTCAGTCACAGGGCTCGGACACCCCGTGCCCTCCCTCCAGGAACAGCGCCATGCCCACGCCCTCCGCAGTACGCTCACCCGCCGCATCCCCACCGGCGCTCCACCGTCCACCGGTGCGCGGCTTCCGGCTCGAGGTGGGTCGTGTCCCGCTTGTCGCCGTCCTCGCCGTGGTTCCGCTGTACGGAGTGTGGGCGGCGTTCTTCGCCACGGGCGGCGGCGACCTGGCCGCGCAGGACGCGTGGGCGGCCTTCTTCGCCAGGAACCCGGGCACCCCCTACGGCTTGTTCTGGTTCGCCGGGGCGCACGTCGCCAACTACAGCGTGCTCTCGCCTCCGTTGATGGCGGTTCTGGGCGGGCGCACGGTCGCCGTGCTGGCGGGGATGAGCGCCACGTGGCTGCTGGGGACGATCCTGCGGCGCACCCTTGCGCGAGCACCGTTGTGGCCCGTCCTGCTCGGCGCGTTGGGACTCTGGGTGAACGTCGCGCTGGGCCGGACCACGTTCGCCGTCGGCGTGGCCTTCGGGCTTGCGGGCCTGCTCGCCCTGGCCGGGCGCCGGCCCCGCCCGGCCCGGCTCGCCGCGGGCGCCCTCGGCGCGCTGTTCGCCACGCTGGCCAGCCCGGTGGCCGGCCTGTTCGCGCTGGTCGCGGGCGCCGGGTACCTGTTGGACCGGCAGTACGGCAAGTGTCTCGCCCTCGCCCTCCCGCCGGTCGCCGCCGTCGCCACGACCACACTGCTCTTCCCCTTCCACGGCGAACAGCCCATGTCGGCGCTGCGGATGAGCCTGCCCCTGCTCATGTCCGCCGCGGTGGTGGGGGTGTGCCCCCGCGAATGGCGGGCGGTACGGGCCGGTGCGGCCGTCTACGGGGCGGGGGTCTTCCTGAGCTGGCTGATCCCCAGCCCGATCGGCTCGAACGTGGAACGGCTGGCCGTCCATCTCGCTCCCGCGGTCCTGCTCGCGGGCCTGCTCCACATGCCCCCTGTGTCCCGCCGTCGGATGCGGGCCGCGGCGCTGGTTCTCACCGCGTCCGTCCTCCATCTCGCCAAGACGCCGGTCGACTGTCTGCGCGGCCCCGAACCCGTCCCGGCCTGGGCCACGCACACCTCCGGACTGCTCCGGGAACTCGAGCGACTGGGTGCGGACCGCGGTCGCCTGGAGGTGCCCGCCGCCGCCGACCATCGCGAGGCCGCTCTCTTCGCCCCGGACGTCCAGCTGATGCGCGGGTTCAACCAGCAGTTGGACAAGGTGCGGGGCCGGATGTTCTACGAGGGCCGGCTCGACGCAGGGCGCTACCACGCGTGGCTGCGCCACTGGGCCGTCGGCTACGTCGCTGTGCACGACGGCTCACCCGACCGGGCCGCCGTACACGAGACCGCACTGATCGAGCAGGGGCAGGACTGGCTGCAGCCGGTCTGGCGCGACCGCTACTGGACGCTCTACCGCGTTCGCGACACCCTCCCACTCGTCTCCGCCCCGGCCGAGGTGCTGGCCGCCGACGAGGCGGGGGTGACCGTGCGCATGCCGCATGCCGGGACGGTCACCGTGCGCGTCGTCCACTCACCCTGGCTGGGAGCCGAGGGCGCCTGCGTCGGCGCGGACGGTCCCTGGACCCGCCTCACCGTCCCCAGAGCCGGCGTCTACCGCCTGACGTCGAGCTACCTGCGACTCCCGCCGTCCCAACCGGACTGCTGAACGACCCGGAGCGGAACCGGTGCGACGCTCAGCCGTACGCCGATGTCCCGCCGACGGCCGGGATGGCGTCGGGGGCTCCGATGTGCCAGTGGGCGGCTCCGCGCAATGCGGTGACCGGGACCTCGCCCGCGTTGACGAGATCGGGGTCGATCTGATCGTCCCGGGCAGTCGAGCCCAGGTTGACGTGGGAGCCGAAGCGGGCGGCGCCCGTCGAGGCTGTTCGCGGCCGCCGGAGCCGGCGGGCCCGGACGCATCCTCTCGCGTCGGCCGGACGCGGCGTACAGACTACGACTGGGCGAAGCTGCGCGACGTCGACGAGGACGGCGCCGTACTGGTGCGACCCGACAAGCACATCGCCCGGCGCTCGACGACCGTGCCCGAGGACCCCTAGGGCGCACTGCGGACGGCGATGCGCCGGATCCCGGGGAAGGCGTGAAGGACATGCGGTTCGACCACGACACACTCGCGCAGCGCGTGCGGTTCGCCTCCGCCGCGGCGGCGCGGAACCTGGCGGACGAGATCAAGGAACTCGGCGCGGAGCGGGTCATGGTGATCGCCGGGGAAGCCGCACGCGAACTCGCCCACCGGATCGCCGCGCAGCTGCCCGTGGCGCACTGGCACCACGAGGTGGCCATGCACGTGCCGGTCGAGGTCGCCGAGCGGGCCATACGACAGGCCGCCGTCCATCGCGTCGACGCGCTCGTCTGCATCGGCGGCGGCTCCACGACCGGCCTGGCCAAGGCCGTGGCGCTCACCACCGGCCTGCCCATCGTCGCGGTGCCGACCACCTACGCGGGCTCGGAGGCCACCAACGTCTGGGGCCTCACCGAGGACGGCCGGAAGACCACCGGCACCGACCCCCGGGTTCTCCCGCGCACGATCGTGTACGACGCGACGCTCATGCTCACCCTGCCGGTCGAGCTGAGCGTGGCGTCCGGACTCAACGCCCTGGCGCACTGCGTCGATTCGATGTGGGCCCCACGGGCCGACCCGATCGACCGGGCACTGGCCGACGAGGCCATTCGGGCCCTGCGCGTCGGACTGCCGCTGGTCGCCGCCGAGCCGCGCGGACTCGACGGGTGTGAGCACGCCCTGTACGGCGCCTACCTCGCCGCGGTGGTGTTCGCCTCGGCGGGATCGGGGCTCCACCACAAGATCTGTCACGTGCTCGGCGGCATGTTCGACCTCCCGCACGCCCAGACACACGCCGTCGTGCTTCCTCACGTGCTCGCCTTCAACGCGCCGGCGGCGCCGGACGCCGAGCGACGCATCGCCGCGGCCCTCGACGCCGACTCCGCGACCGGCGGACTCGCCCGACTGCGCACCCGGCTCGACGCGCCCCGGGCCCTTCGCGACTACGGCATGCCGCAGTCCGGCGTCGCCCCCGCCGCTGAAGCCGTCCTCGCCGCCGTGCCGCCGGGCAATCCGACCTCCGTGACCCGCGAGAACATCACCGGGCTGCTGCACGCGGCCTGGGAAGGAGCAGAGCCCCGATGACCGACAGCGTCTCCAAGGAACAGGAACGTCGCGAGGCGGACCTGGTCGAGCGCGTCGTCCGTTCCTTCGACGACTGCCCCGACCCGCGGCTCAAGCAGCTGATGACCTCGCTCGTGCACCACCTGCATGCCTTCGCCCGCGAGGTCCGCCTGACCGAGGAGGAGTGGGCCAAGGGCATCGAGTTCCTCACCGCCGCCGGACACATCACGGACGCCAAGCGCCAGGAGTTCATCCTGCTCTCCGACGTACTCGGCCTTTCCATGCAGACCATCGGCATCAACAACGAGGCGCGCGGCGATGCGACCGAGGCGACCGTCTTCGGCCCGTTCTTCGTCGAGAACAGCCCCGAGATCCCCGTCGGCGGCTCCATCTCCGCCGGCGCGGCCGGCGAACCGTGCTGGGTCGAGGGCAGCGTCTCCGACAGCGACGGGCACCCGGTCGCCGGCGCCCGCGTCGAAGTCTGGGAGGCCGACGCGGAAGGCCTCTACGACGTCCAGCACGACGACGGCCGGACCGCCGCCCGCGGCCATCTGTTCACCGACGCCGAGGGCCGCTACTCGTTCTGGGGCGTCACGCCGACGCCGTACCCCATCCCGCACGACGGTCCCGTGGGCAGGATGCTGGCGGCCGTCGGCCGGTCCCCCATGCGTGCCTCGCATCTGCACTTCATGGTCAGCGCCGCCGGACTGCGCACGCTGGTCACCCACATCTTCGTCCGCGGCGACGAACTGCTCGCCACGGACACGGTGTTCGGGGTCAAGCCGTCCCTGGTGAAGGAGTTCGCGCGCCAGGCCCCCGGCTCCCCGACGCCGGACGGTCACGCGGTGGACGGCTCGTGGTCACGGGTCTCCTTCGACATCGTGCTGGCCCCCGCCGATACGTGACCGTCCGGCGAAGTCCCGACCGGCCGCCACGCGTTCGCGGGAGGCCGGTGGGACGGCCGCAGCGGGAAACAGGAGCCGAGGTCGGGGCGACGGATCAGGCGGCTGTCGTTCCCTCGCCCTTCTCGACCAGACCGACGGCCTCCGGGAAACCGGAAGCGAACGCCTTGTGCGAGGGGTCGCTCTCCTCGCCGGCCGCCTTCCGGAAGAGGCGGATCAGCTCCTGCCGGTCCTCGTCGGGCGCCTGGTCCATCCGCCTCCGAAGGGTCCCCGTCCAGGCTTCGGTGATCCTGACGGTGTCATCGTCGCCGACGGTGTCCTCGCCGGCCGCCTGGATACCGCCGACCAGCGCCATGTAGGCGGCGCCGAGCACTTCGGACCGGGTCACCGAAGCACCGGCTGCGGCCGGCGGTCCCTGCGCGGGGAGGCAGAGCTCGGCGGGAAGTTCCAGCAGCGACCGGTCCGCCTGCCAGAAGCCCCTGTGCGCCATGTCCTGGCTGTGCATCGCCCCGGCCAGCCGGTGGAGGACGCGGGCGAACTCCTGCCGGTCGTCGTCCGCCATACGGTGCAGACCGTCCTGCACGATCCGGATGCCCCTGCCGGTGAGCCGTGCCGTGCGCCCCACCGCCCTGCCACCGCGTGGCGCACCGGAATCGTCACCGCTCGTGTCGCGGGAACGGACAGCGGCGATGAGACCGAGTACACCCTCCGTGAGGACGTACTCGATGAACCACTGTCTCGTCCGGCGGCCCGCGACATGGGTGCCCGAGGCCAGGTCGTTGAGCTCGACGGCGTCACGGGTGCGGAAACCGGCGAGCGTGAGCACGCTCTTGATCGTCCCGTCCATGAGCGAACCGATGCGCGCGCCGTGCTCGATCACCGGGTCGCGGAGATCGAGCCGATCCGGCTGCATGCATGCGAAGGCGGCCTCGGTCAGGGATTCACCGGCGTTCCAGCTGACGTGGACGCCGCCTGCCGGACCGTCCATGGTGTCGACGGCAACGCGTGCGCCGGCCTGCCTGTCCGCCAGGGTGCCGGGACGCTGCACGTAAGCGGGAAGACCGGCGTGTCGCAGCTCTCGGCACACCGTCTCCGCCAGCGCGTGCCACTCGGCGATGACTTCCTCCGGAGCGTGCGGGATGCCGTTTTCCTCAGCATGGGCGCGCTTCCGGGGATCAACGTACGTCAAGGGTTCTCCTGGGGGAGCGGCCCGGGAAGGGTCCGGATCTTGCCCTCGGCGGGACGAGCCCGGTCATCCGCCGACGTCGCGTCCCCCGGCTCGTCGACTGCACATGGCGGATGTGTCGGCCCGCCGAGTGCTACGTCGAGGTGGGCGGGTGCGGGGAGCGGAGCACGAGCAGGGTGATCTCGCTGGGGGCGAAGACGCGGAACGGCGGGCCCCAGAAACCGGTGCCGCGGCTGGTGTAGAGGAGGGTGCGGGGGCCGTGGTGGCTGAGGCCTGCGAGGGCGGGCTGGTCGATGCGGACGAGGTGGTGGAAGGGCCAGATCTGGCCGCCGTGGGTGTGGCCGGAGAGTTGGAGGTCGATGCCGGCGGCGGCCGCCCGGTCGATGAACTTGGGCTGGTGTGCCAGGAGCAGGACGGGCAGGTCGGGGTCGGCGCCGTTCAGGGCTCCGGCGAGGTGGGCGCGGTGGCCCGCCAGGCCGGAGGACTCGGCGGTGACGTCGTCCACGCCGGCGACCACGAGGGTGTCGCCTCCGCGTTCGAGGAGCAGATGGCGGTTGCGCAGCGGCTCCCAGCCCAGCTCGTCCATCAGATCGACCCAGCCCTGGGCCTCGCTGTAGTACTCGTGGTTGCCGGTGACGTACACACGGGCCCGGGTCGCCCGCACGGTGGCGAGCGGGGCGGCCTGGGCGCGGCGGCGTTCGGCCGTGCCGTCCGCGATGTCGCCGGTGTGGCAGACCAGGTCGGCTTCCAGGGTGTTCACCGTCTCGCACACCCGTGTCGACCAGCGCGCGCGATCGAGGGGACCGTAGTGGGTGTCGGTGATGAGGACGACGCGCACGCCGTCCAACCCGGCGCCCAGCCGCGGGAGTTGCACGTCGAGCCGACGCACGCGTGGTACGCGGCGGGCCTCGGCGTATCCCCAGGCGAGCAGTACGGCGGTGGTGCCCAGGACGGCCCACGTGACGAAGCGGGCCCGGTCCTGACTCTCGCCGACGCCGGCTGCGGTCAGGGCGAGCCGCAGCAGGACGCCGAGCAGAACGGACCAGGTGAACAGGACCCAACTGCTGCCCAGCAGGGTGTCACCGACGATCGCCGCCCGGTCCTGCTGGCGCCGGCCGTGGCCGCGTGCCATCGCGAGCGGCATACCGAGGAGGCCGAGGGCGAACAGGGCGGTGCCGCTGAGCGTGACGGGCAGCGGCCAGTGCTGGCCGGCGTGCAGGAGCACCCAGCAGGGCACGGCCCACAGCAGGACGGGGGCGATCAGGGGGAGGTAGCGCATCAGGCGGTGCAGCCGGCTCTGCCGCGGAGCCCGTGCATCGCTGTCGGCGGGTCGGGTGTCGCTGGTGTCGGTCACGCTTCCCCTCTCGGCCCAGGCTGCCGTCTCGCGCACTGTAGCCGGTCGCCTCGGGCCGGCCGGACCGGCGTTCATGGGCGCGGCCTCTTGGAGCGCTGGGACAGAATCGGATCCATGGCCATGTCAACTGATCCCGCTGCGCTGTATTCCGACGTTGCTGCACGAGGGAGCCTCGCCGCAGCGCTCCGAGCCACCGCGCTCGAGGACGGCTTGTCGGTCCCGTTCACCGCCTCGGGGTCCGACCTTCTCCGTCATGCCGCCGTCGCAAGCACCGTTTTGCAAAGGACGGCCCTGGAGATCACCGGGTGGGTGGCCGAACGACGGTGGTCGATCCGCGGCTGCGAGTCGTTCCAAGGCATGGCGCTGATCGACGGAACCACGCAGGACCTGGCCCAGGTCGCCGCGGCGGCGCAGGCCTGGCACGACGGCGCAGCGCTGCCCGACGTCTCCCGAGCCGCGTCGTTCGTGCACCTCACCGGTCGCTTCGAGGTGGCCGACCACG
Source organism: Streptomyces sp. NPDC037083 (assembly GCF_055606485.1). Lineage (NCBI taxonomy): Bacteria > Bacillati > Actinomycetota > Actinomycetes > Kitasatosporales > Streptomycetaceae > Streptomyces > Streptomyces sp. NPDC037083. Next base: position 314,591 of record NZ_JBVJSQ010000008.1, read on the forward strand.
ATCCGGTGCGACTGGCCGAGTCCGAATGGCAGCACCTCCTCACGGAGGCGGACGAGGTGGACTGGCCCGAGTACCGCGCGCTCCTGGAGGCGGCCTACGCCGAACCGGCGCTGCGGGGGCTCTACCCGTTCACGAGCCACCGGACGCTGCGATTCTCCACCAGCACCCGCCCTCGCCTCACGGTCGTCCCGCTGTGCCTGGACGCGCATCGGGACAGCCGCTACACCCTCAGTGCCGACTTCATGGGTGAGGTCCTGGTCGACACGATCACGGTGGCGGACGTCGTGTCGACAGCCGTGCGCCATCTGCCCTCCGGCCTTGGCCCCGTCACCTCCGGAGCCGCCTGAAGACCGCCGCTGCCGTTCGGCCGCTTCACGCTGCCCCTCCGTGCCCGGCTCGGTGGACTCCGTCGATCCCAGGAGGTGTCTGGTCGGAGCGTTCGGCCAGTGCCTTGACGCCGTGCAAGGTGGCTTCCATGTTGCCGCGCAGCTCGGTGATCCGGAAGGCCACGATCTCCTCCTCCCGCCCGGGCGTGCCCTCGATCGCCAGAGAGACACCTGAGCGACCGGGGCCCATCCGGGCGACCTGCCGCAGCCTGGTGCCGGCCCCCTCGGGCGCCAGCTCGAAGCGCCACGTGGCCAGCGGGTGCGAGGGGCGCCGCGACGGAGTGCCGAACCGGCCGTCCTCGTCGACGACCGCCCAGCAGAACACCCGCTGCTCCTCCAGTTCGACGACGTGCGAGACGGTCCGCCACTCGCCGAGCAGGCGGTGGCGGTTGTACCCGGCGAACCGCGCCCCCACCGCGGGCTCCTCGGCGCCGTCGAGCCACTCCACGTGCTGCAGTTCAGGGCTCAGACGGGCCGGCAGGGCGATGTCGGTCACCAGGGTCCACACGCGCGACACAGCCGCTTCCACGTAGACGTCACAGGACACGCTCGGAGCTTCGGCGTACCGCACTGGCTTTCCTCCTGGAGGGGTCGGGTCGGGTCCGGCCTCGATTCTCAACTGTCGAAGTCGACCGTGAGGGTGTCGGAGACGGCATGGGTCTGGCAGGTGAGGACGTAGCCCGCGGAGACTTCGGCCGGCTCCAGGGCGTAGTTGCGGCGCATGTCGGCGTTGCCGTCGGTGACGAGCGCCCGGCAGGTTCCGCAGACGCCGCCCTTGCACGCGAACGGCAGGTCGGCCCGCACCTGTTGGGCGCCGTCGAGGATGCTGCGGTGGCGTGGCGCGGCGAACGTGGTCGCCCGGCCCTCGAGGATCACGGTGACCTCGCTCGTGGGCCCTCGGTCGGCGGGGACTTCGCGGTCGGCGGCGGGTGCCGCGGGCGGTTCCTCGTCCGCGTGGAACAGTTCCTGGTGGACACGGTCCGCCGGGACGCCGAGTCCGGTCAGGAGCGCGCGGGCGTCGCGCACGAGCGCGTGCGGGCCGCACAGCCACCAGTGGGCGACCTCCCGGACGTCGAGGAGAGCGTCCAGCAGCGCGGTGAGCCGGGCCGTGTCGAGGCGGCCGGAGAGCACCTCGGCCTCGCGCGGCTCACGGGACAGGACGTGGGCGAGCTGGAGGCGGGCCGGGTACCGGTCCTTCAGGTCGGCGAGTTCGTCCGCGAACATCACGGTGCCCGTGCGCCGGTTGCCGTACAGGAGCGTGACGCGCGAGTCCTCGTCCGCGGCGAGGACGGACGCGGCGATGGACAGCATCGGTGTGATGCCTGACCCGGCGGCGACGAGGACATGGTGGCCGAGGCCGCCGGCACCGGTCAGGTCCGGGGTGAACGCGCCGGCCGGGGCCATGACCTGCAGGGTGTCCCCGGGGCGTACGCCGTGCACGAGCCAGGAGGAGAACAAGCCGCCCGGTACCGCACGGACGCCGATGCGCGGCGCCGTACCGGCCGGTGAGCAGATCGAGTACGAGCGCCGCTCGTCGCGGCCGTCGATCTCGCGGCGCACGGTGAGGCACTGACCGGGCCGGAACGCGAACTCGGCGGCCAGGCGGTCGGGGACGTCGAAGGTGAGGGCGGCCGCCTCGGCGCACAGCGGCTCCACGGCGGACACCCGCAGGGCGTGGAAGGCGGGGCGAGGGCGGGACCGAACGGGGGACGGAGTCATGGCAGGTCCTTGACGTGGGGGAACGGCTCCCGACAGGTACGGCAGCGTCGCAGTGCCGTGCAGGCGGTGGCGGCGAAGCGCGAGATTTCCTCGGTGTCGGCCGAGGCACAGCGCGGGCAGGGGACTTCGGGCGGGGCGACGGTCAGGCTCAGCCAGGTCCGGGCCGGCGCCGGACCTGGCGCTCCGCGTGGGCCGGGCGGTGCGATGCCGTGCTCCGCCAGCTTGCGGCGGCCCTCGTCGGTGATCCGGTCGGTGGTCCACGGCGGGTCGAGGACCGTGACCACCCGAACGTCGGCGAAGCCGGCGGCCAGCAGCCGGGCCGCCACCTCGGCGCGCATCTCGGCCACGGCGGGGCAGCCCGCGTACGTCGGAGTGAGCCGTACGACGACGGTCCCCTCCGGCGCCGCCTCGACGCCGTGCAGCACCCCGAGGTCGGCGAGCGTCAGCATCGGCAGTTCGGGGTCGGGGACCTCGGCGGCGATCCGCAGGGCCCGTTCCGGTGACGCCGTCACCACGACGCGTCCGGGTGGGCGCGGGCGACGCTCTGCAGTTCGGCGAGGAGCGGCGCCAGGTGCGGGGTGTGCTGTCCGTTCCTGCCGGAGCCCGGGACCGGGGGAGCCGGCACGTCGAGCGGGGACACGTCGTCGGACCGGTTCAGCCCGGCGTCGGCCAGCACGTGGAACAGCTCTTGGCGGGTCCGCGCGGCGACGGCGGCCGGATCCGCGCCGAGGCGCGCGGCCGCACGGTCCGTCAGCAGCTCCTCCAGCCAGGGGGCGAGGGCGTCCAGCGCGGCCCGCATCCGTCCGGCGGACTCGTCGGTGCCGTCACCGAGCCGCACCGTCCATTCCGCGGCCCAACGCCGGTGATAGGCCAGCTCCTTGGCGCTCTTGGCCGCGATCGCGGCCAGCACCGGATCGGGCGCTGCGGCGAGGGCCTCGCACGCGGCCAGCCGCCAGACGGACAGCACCAGCAGCCGGGCCAGGGTGAAGGCGAAGTCGCCGCCCGGCAGTTCGGCGAGACGTACGTTGCGGAAGTCCCGGGGATCGCGGAAGTAGGCGTACGCGTCCTCGCCACGGCCCGTGCCGTCGGCCCTGCCCGCCCTGGCGTACAGCAGACGGGCCTGGCCGAGGAGGTCGAGGCCGATGTTGGCCAGCGCCAGTTCCTCCTCCAACTCCGGGGCGCGGGTGCACCATTCGGCCAGCCGCTGCGCCGACACCAGGGCGTCGTCGCCGAGTGCCAGACAGCAGGCGGCCAGGTCCTCCGCGTCGACCCCCTCGGGCACCGCCTGGTCGACGCCGTGCAGCGGGTCGGTGAACCCGGTGCCGAATGCCCACCGCGCGCCGTCGCCGTCGACGTACAGGTCGTCCTCACCGTCGACGTACAGGTCCTCGTCGGTCATGCGCTGCTCCTGGATGTTCCTGTGGATGTGCCTGGTAATGGCCGGACGTCCCTAGATGTGCGGGACGTCTTCGGGAATGTCGTAGAAGGTGGGGTGCCGGTAGACCTTGTCGCCGCTGGGCGCGAAGAAGGGGTCCTTCTCGTCGGGCGCCGAGGCGGCGATGGTGTCCGAGCGCACGGCCCATATGCTCACGCCCTCGTTGCGCCGGGTGTAGAGATCGCGGGCGTGCAACAGGGCCATCGCGTCGTCGGCGGCGCGCAGGGAGCCGACGTGGACGTGGTTGAGCCCGCGCTTGCCGCGGACGAACACCTCGTACAGCGGCCAGTCGCCTCTGCTCATCGTGCTCATGCCGCCGTTCCTTCCCGCAGCCCGGCGGTCCGCCTGGCGGAGTGCGCGGCGGCGGCCCGCCGCACCCAGGCGCCCTCCTCGTGCGCGGCCCGGCGACGGGCGATCCGCTCGGCGTTGCACGGTCCGTCACCGGAGACGACCCGCTTCAGCTCGTCCCAGTCGGGGGCGGAGAAGTCGTGGTGGCCGCGCTCCTCGTTCCACCGCAGGTCCGGGTCGGGCAGGGTGACGCCCAGCTTCCGCGCCTGCGGGACGGTCATGTCGACGAAGCGCTGCCGCAGGACGTCGTTGGAGTGCCGCTTGATCCTCCAGGCCATGGAACGCGCCGAGTTGGGGGAGTCGTCGTCGGGCGGGCCGAACATCATCAGGGACGGCCACCACCAGCGGTCGACGGCGTCCTGCACCATGGCGCGCTGTTCGTCGGTGCCGCGCATCATGGTCAGCAGCAGTTCGTAGCCCTGCCGCTGGTGGAAGGACTCCTCCTTGCAGACGCGGACCATGGCGCGTCCGTACGGGCCGTACGAGGTGCGGCACAGAGGGACCTGGTTGCAGATGGCCGCCCCGTCCACGAACCAGCCGATCACCCCGACGTCGGCGAAGGTGCGGGTGGGGTAGTTGAAGATCGAGGAGTACTTCTGGCTGCCGTCGATCAACCGCTCGGTCAGGTCGGTGCGGTCGGCGCCGAGGGTCTCGGCCGCCGCGTAGAGGTAGAGCCCGTGCCCGGCCTCGTCCTGAACCTTGGCGAACAGGATCGCCTTGCGGCGCAGCGAGGGCGCCCGGGTGATCCACTCGCCCTCCGGCTGCATGCCGATGATCTCGGAGTGGGCGTGCTGGGCGATCTGCCGGACGAGCGTGGCCCGGTAGGCGTCGGGCATCCAGTCACGGGGTTCGATGCGCTGGTCACGGGCGATGGTGTCCTCGAACACGGACATGTTCATGGAGGCGGGTGCCTCTTTCACATCGGTCTCCTGCATGGGTTTCCTTCACGGGTGGTGGTCATGGACGGGTCATGGGCCATGGCTCATGGGTGACGGGTGGTCAGCGGCCGCGGAAGACCGGGCCGCGCCGTTCCAGGAAGGCGGCGACGGCCTCGCGGTGGTCGTCGGTGGCGCCGAGCCGCCGCTGGACGACGGACTCGCGCTCCAGCGCCGCCGGCAGGGCGGTGGTGGCCGCCGACCGCAGCAGCGCCTTGGTCTCCCGGTGCGCTGCGGTGGGTCCGGCGGCCAGCGCGTGGGCCAGCGCCAGCCCCTCGGCGGCGGCCGAGCCGTCCGCGACGACGCGGTGCACCAGCCCCCACTGCTCGGCGTCCCGCGCGGAGAAGCTCTCGCCGAGCAGCATGAGTCCGCCGGTGCGGGAGGGGCCCAGCTGCCGGGCCAGGGCGCGGGCCACGCCCGAGTCCGAGGCGAGGGCGATGCCGCCGAACGCGGTGGCGAAGCGGGCGCCCTCGGCCGCCACTCGTACGTCGGCGCAGAGAGCGAGGCCCAGTCCGGCGCCGACACAGGAGCCCTCGACCGCGACGACGAGCGGGATCGGCACCGCGTGCAGCTCCTTCACCAGCGGGTTGTAGTGGTCCGGGATGTTGGCGAAGGCGGTGGCGGGCGAGGTCTTCAGCAGGTGGGCGTGCTCCTTGAGGTCCTGGCCGACGCAGAAGTGCCGGCCGCGGGCGGTGATCAGGGCCGCCCGCACCTCGCGCCGGGCGTCCGTGGTCAGCCGCCGGGCGGCCATGAGGAGGGCGCCACGCAGGTGTGCGTCGAGCGCGTTGCCGCTCGCGCGTCCGCGCAGTTCGATCACGGCCACGGACCCGGAGACCTCGTACGACACACCGTGCGACGTCGGGGTTCCCCTCACTGGCGTCGGACTTTCGCGCACTCCCGGCGGTCTTTCGCTCACTGCCATCGGTAGAACCCCTGACCGGTCTTGCGGCCCAGCTCACCGCGGGCGACCTTCTCCCGCAGCAGGCGGGGCGGGGCGAACCGCTCGCCGAGCGTCGCGTGCAGGTGTTCCGCGATGGCGAGCCGTACGTCGAGTCCCACCACGTCCGTCAGCCGCAGCGGGCCCATCGGGTGCCGGTAGCCGAGGCGCATGGCCGTGTCGATGGCCTCCGGGTCGGCCACGCCTTCCTCGACCATGCGGATCGCCTCGAGACCGAGCGCGAGGCCGAGGCGGCTGCTGGCGAACCCGGGCGAGTCCTTGACGACGACCTCCTGCTTGCCGAGGGCGTGCGTCCAGCGGACGGCCGCGGCCCGGGTCGCTTCGGTCGTGTCGGGGGCCAGGACCAGTTCGACGAGGGCGGAGACGGGCACGGGGTTGAAGAAGTGCATCCCCAGGAACCGCCCGGGACGCCGCAGCGCCGCGGCCAGTCCGGTGACGGACAGGGAACTGGTGTTGCTGGCCAGCACGCATCCGTCGTGCACGGCCCCCTCGGCGGCGATGAGCAACTCGGCCTTGAGAGGCGCGATTTCCGGGACTGCCTCGACGACCAGGTCGGCGTCGTGGGGCAGTTGGGCGGTCGATGAGACGACGGCGACGCGGTCCGGCACTCCGAGGTCCGACGGCCCGGCGAGCGTCCCGCGCTCGGCCGCCTGCCGAAGTCCCGTGCCGATCCGCTCCATCGCGGCGGCGGCCGCGGAGCCGTCGCGCTCCACGACGACCACGCGCGATCCGGCAGCCGCGAACGACTGGGCGATGCCAGCGCCCATACGACCGCCGCCGATCACCCCCACCACGGGGGGTGGTGCTGCTGCCGAGGTCATGCCCGGCCTCCCTTCTTCTCCAGGAAGCGCGTCATGCGCTCCTGCTTGTCGGGGCTCTCGAAGAGCACCGCCTGGGCGAGGTCGTCGGCCACGGGATGCGGGCCCGAGGCGTCGGTGACGAGCTTCGTGAGCCGCAGGGCGAGTGCCGAGGAGCGGGCCATCCGGTCGAGCAGCGCGTGTGCCTCGGCGGTCAGCCGGTCCGTCGGCACGACGTCCATGACCAGCCCGCAGGCGAGTGCGGCCCGGGCGTCGAGGGTGCGTCCGGCGAGCAGGACCTGCTTGGCCACGGACTCGCCGACGAGTTCGCGCAGCCGCCAGCACGCACCGGCGGCGGCGAGGATGCCCAGGCCCGGTTCCGGGTTGCCGAAGACCGCGTTCGGCCCGGCGATCCTGAGGTCGCAGGCGTACGCCAGCTCGGCGCCGCCCCCCAGAGCCCAGCCGGGCACAGCGGCCACGGTGGGCAGCGGGAGCCTGCGCACCCGCTCGAACAGCCGGCTGTTGATCCCCTCCAGCGCCTCGTCCCGGCCGCGCCGCCGCAGTTCGCCGATGTCGGCGCCGCCGGCGAAGACCCCGCCGTGCCCGGCGAGCAGGAGCAGCTTCGGGGCGCGCTCCAACTCCTCGCACACGCGGTGGAGTTCAGCGACCATGCGGCCGTTGACGGCGTTGCGGGCGGCGGGCCGGCGGAGCGTGACGACCACCCGGTCCGCGTGCTCCTCGACCGACAGCGTCTCGTACGGCGGTTTCCCGTCCGGGGTTTTCCCGTCCGGCGGGTGCACGTGCGCCGGGTGCGCGGACGCCGGCGTCTCGGAAGAGGCTTTCTCGCGCGTGTTCATACGCGCTCCACGAGCATGGCCACGCCCTGTCCGACCCCGACGCAGAGGGTCGCCAGGCCTCGTCGGCCGCCCTCCCGTTCCAGTCGGCCCAGCAGGGTGAGCAGGATGCGGGCGCCGGAGCAGCCCAGGGGGTGGCCGAGGGCGATGGCGCCGCCGTCGGCGTTGACGCGGTCCGGGTCGAGCTTGAGCCGGTGCATGACCGCGAGGGCCTGGGCGGCGAAGGCCTCGTTGAGTTCGATCGCGTCGAGGTCCTCGGCCGTCCAGCCGGCCCGCTCCAGGGCCTTGGCGGTGGCCGGCACCGGGCCGAGCCCCATCAGGTGGGGTTCGACGCCGGCCGAGGCGGCGGTGACGACCCGGGCCCGGGGAGTCAGCCCGTGGCGCTCCACCGCCGCCTCGCTCGCCACCACCAGGGCGGCGGCCCCGTCGGACAGCGGCGAGGAGTTGCCCGCCGTGACGATGCCGCCGGGGCGGAAGGCGGTGCGCAGTCCGCTCAGCTTCTCCAACGTGGTGGTCGGGCGCGGTCCTTCGTCCTCGGTCATCTCACCGTCCGTCAACGGCACCGGGACGATCTCCGCCGTGAAGCGGCCCGCCGCCTGCGCAGCCACCGCGCGACGGTGGCTGCGCAGCGCGAAGGAGTCCGCGTCCAGGCGGCTGATGCCGTCCAGGGCGGCGACCTCCTCCGCGGTCTCGCCCATCGACAAGGTCGTCGTCCCGGGGAAGCGGGGGTTGGTGAAGCGCCAGCCGAGGGAGGTGTCGTGGACGTCACCGGGCCGGGCCCAGGGCGTGCCGGGCTTGGCCATCACCCAGGGTGCACGGGTCATCGACTCGACCCCGCCGGCCACGACCAGCTCCGCCTCGCCCGCACGTATGGACTGCGCGGCGGACGCGACGGCCGTGAGTCCGGAGGCGCACAGCCGGTTGACGGTGTATCCGGGCACGGTGTGCGGAAGTCCCGCCAGCAGTACGGCCATCCGCGCGACGTCCCGGTTGTCCTCGCCGGCCTGGTTCGCGGCGCCGAGGATCACCTCGTCCACGGAGTCGGCCGGTGCCCCGGCGCGTCGCACGGCCTCGCCGACGACGAGCGCGGCCAGGTCGTCGGGGCGCACCGGGGCCAGCGCCCCGCCGTAACGGCCCTGCGGGGTACGGGCCCCGTCGATCAGATAGACCTCATCGGACATCGGCGTGCTCCTCGGCGGGGGCGTGACGGCGGGACTGCAGGACGGCGAACCGGCCGGTGACGAACGCCGGGTCGGTCAGGGTCGCGTTGGCGGCCGGGTTGGCCGACGTGCCGTGGAAGTCGCTGAAGGCGGCGGACTGGTTGGGGAACACCTCGCCGGTCAGGTTCTCCGACAGGTGCACCCCCGCCTCCAGGGCCGTCGCACGCGCCGCCGCCAGCACCTCCCCGCCCGTCGTGTACACGCAGGCGGTGAGCGCGCCGTGGCACCGTACGGTGTCGTGCAGGACGCGCAGGGAGTGCGCGGTGTCGTCGGTGGCGATGACGAAGGAGACCGGCCCGAACCACTCGCTGGTGTAGGTCTTCTCGTCGGCCTCGGCGTCGAGCTGGGCCACCAGCGGGGTGCGGACGACGGCGTCCGGGTGGTCGGGGTGCGTCACGGCCCGCGAGGGACGGGCGGTACGGCCCAGGGCGGCCGCCTCCTCCAGACGCGCGAGGACCGAGCCGTTCACGATCGCGCCGAGGGTGGCGGTGGCGCGGGCCCGGTCGCCGAGCAGGTCGTCCAGCGCGGAGCCCAGATCCGCGGTGAACTCGTCGGCCGTGCGCGGCCCTTGGTCGGTCGGAAACCCGTCACGGGGCACCAGGATGTTCTGGGGGGTGGTGCACATCTGCCCGCTGTAGAGCGACAGCGAGAACGCGAGGTTGCGCAGCAGCCCGGTGTAGTCGTCGGTGGAGTCCACGACGACGGTGTTGAGACCCGCCTTCTCCGTGTGCACGACGGCCTGGCGGGCGTTGGTCTCCAGCCAGTCGCCGAACTCGCTGGAACCGGTGAAGTCCACGATCCGTACGTCGGGGTGGGTGGCCAGGGCGGGAGCGGTGCGCTCCTCGGGCCGTGAGGCGGCCAGCAGCACCACGTCCGGGTCGAAGCCGGCCTCCGCCAGCACCTCACGGGCGATCCGCACGGTGATCGCCAGCGGCAGCACGGCCCGCCGGTGCGGCTTGACGATCACCGGGTTTCCGGTGACCAGGCTCGCGAAGAAGCCCGGATAGCCGTTCCAGGTGGGGAAGGTGTTGCAGGCGACGAGCACGGCCACGCCCCGGCCGACCGGGGTGTAGGTCTTGTCCATGACCAGCGGGCCGCCCCGTCGCCGGGGCTTGCTCCAGCGCGCGGTGGCCGGATGGCGCCGCTGCGCCTCCCAGGCGTACGCCACCGCTTCGAGGCCGCGGTCCTGGGCGTGCGGGCCGCCCGCCTGGAAGGCCATCACGAAGGGCTGGCCGGTGGTGTGCTGGACGGCGTGCGCGATCTCGAAGCTCGCCGCGTTGAGGCGGGTCAGGATCTCGGCCGCCACGCCGGCCCGGACGTCGGGGCTCGCCGAACGCCACGCCGGAGCAGCGGACTTGGCCGTCGCCACGGCGGCCTCGGGCGTCAGATGCGGGTAGCTGACGCCGAGGGGGAAGCCGTACGGCGACATCTCCGTGGCCGGGACGGTGCCGGTGGTGGGGTGCCCGTCGAGCGGGAACGGGCGGTCGAGGAGGGCGCGGAAGGCCGCCTCGCCCGACTCCGGCGCTCCGGCCCCGTACGCCGAGGCGCTGGGGGTTTCGGGATAGGGCGTCCAGTGGCCGCGGTCGGTGGTGCGGGCCAGGGCCTGTTCGAGCAGGTCCGCGTGGCGGGCGTAGAAGGCTGATGACATGGAAGCTCCAGGCCGAACGTTCGGTCGGGTGGTGGGTGGAGTGCGCCCAGGGTGACGCGGCAGAAGAGGAGGTCGATCAGATGTCGGCGAGCAGGACTGCCGGGCGTTCCACGCAGTCGGCCACGAATCGCAGGAAGCCGCCGGCGGTGCCGCCGTCGCAGACCCGGTGGTCGAAGCTGAACGACAGCTGCGTGACCTTGCGGACGGTGAGCGCGCCGTCCACCGCCCAGGGCTTGTCGACGATGCGGCCCACGCCGAGGATCGCCGCCTCCGGGTGGTTGATGATGGGCGTGGAGCCGTCGACGCCGAACACGCCGTAGTTGTTGAGGGTGAAGGTGCCCCCGGTCAGCCGGTCGGTCGGGAGGCTGCCGGTCCGGGCCAGCTCGGTCAACCGGGTCAGTTCCGCGGCCAGTTGGACCGTCGTGAGCCGGTGGGCGTCCCGGACGACGGGGACGACGAGGCCGCGGTCGGTCTGGGCGGCGAAGCCCAGGTGCACCTCGTCGAAGCGCAGGATCTCCCGGCGCTCGGTGTCGACGGCCGAGTTGAGCTCGGGGTAGCGGCGCAGACCGGCGACGCAGATCCGGGCCAGCAGGGCCAACAGGCCGACGCGGCGGCCGGGTTCGGCGGCCTCCAGCGCCTTCTTGGCCTGGAGCAGGCCGGTCGCGTCCACGTCGACCCAGGTGGTGGCGTCGGGGATCTCGGTGCGACTGCGGGAGAGCTTGTCCGCGACGGCCTTGCGGACGCCTCGGAGCGGGATGCGGACGGGGCCGCCGGGGGCCGCCTCGGGTGTGGGCTGCGCGGGTGCGGGCTGCTGCGGGGGCGCGGGCGTCGGCCTGGGCTGTGCGGGCGTCGGCGCGCTCTCGGCCATGGCTCGTTCGACGTCCCGTCGCAGGACGATCCCGGCGGGACCGGACGGCGCGAGCGCGGTGAGGTCGATCCCGTGGTGCCGGGCCAGCCGCCGTACGAGCGGTGAGATGACACGGGGAGCATGCGCCTCGGCCGCAGGCGCCGTCCCGCCGGCCGGTGCCGTATCGGCCACCGGCGCGCCGATCGCCGTGGAGCCGGCACGTCGGCGGCGACGGCGCGGCGCCGGTTGGTGTCCGGTGCCGTACCCGATCAGGACGTTGCCGGAACCGGCCTGCTCCTCCTCGCGGTACCGCTCGGCGGCCGGCTCCGGGACGGCCGGCTCCGGTGTCGCGGGCGCCGCCGCTCCCACCGTGATCAGCGGTTCGCCCACCCCCAGCGGCGTTCCCGCCTCCGCGTGCAGCCGCAGCACCGTGCCCGCGTACGGCACCGGCACCTCGACCGCGGCCTTGGCGGTCTCCACCTCGACCACGATCTGGTCGATCGCCACGGTGTCGCCGACGGCGACCTTCCACTCGACGATCTCGGCGTCGGTGAGCCCCTCGCCGAGGTCGGGCAGCCGGAACAGCTGCTCGTCCAGCGTCTTGGCGCTCATGCGACCGCCCCCTTCACCAGGTGCCGGGTGTCCGGCTCGTCGGCGAACTGCAGACGGTCGACGGCGTCGAGGATCCGGTCGACGCCGGGAAGGTGCGCGTGCTCCAGCTTCGGCGGCGGATACGGGATGTCGAAGCCGGCCACCCGCAGCACGGGAGCGGCGAGCGAGTGGAAGCACCGCTCCTGCACCCGGGCGGCGATCTCCGCGCCGACCCCGGCGAAGCCCTGGGCCTCCTGCACGACCACGCAGCGTCCGGTCCTGCGCACCGACTCCGCGACCGTCTCGTCGTCGAAGGGCACCAGGGTCCGCAGGTCCACGACCTCCAGCTCGACGCCGTCCTCGGCGGCGGCCTCGGCCGCGGCCAGCGCCACCGGGACGGAGGGACCGTAGGCGACGAGGGTGGCGTCGCGCCCCGCCCGCCGGATCGCCGCCCGCCCGAACGGCAGCGCCCCGCGCGTCTGCAGGTCGGTGTCCTCGCGCGACCAGTACAGCTTCTTCGGCTCCAGGAACACCACCGGGTCGGGGTCGGCCACCGCGTCCCGCAGCAGCCAGTACGCGTCCTCGGCCGTGGCCGGGGTGACGACCTTGAGGCCGGGTGTGTGCGCGTAGTAGGCCTCACTGGAGTCGCAGTGGTGCTCGACTCCGCCGATCCCGCCGGCGTAGGGGATGCGGATCACCATCGGCAGGCCGATCCGTCCGCGGGTGCGGTTGCGCGTCTTGGCGACGTGCGAGGCGATCTGCTCGAACGCCGGGTAGGCGAACGCGTCGAACTGCATCTCCACCACGGGCCGGAAGCCGCCCATCGCCATGCCGACCGCCAGGCCGACGATGCCGGCCTCCGCGAGCGGGGTGTCGAAGCAGCGCTGCTCGCCGAAGTCGCGGGTCAGCCCGTCGGTGATGCGGAACACCCCGCCGAGCGGACCGACGTCCTCGCCGAAGACGAGGACCCTTTCGTCCTCGTGCAGCGCGTCGCGCAGGGCGGTGTTGAGCGCCTGCGCCATCGTGACCTTGGCCATGGTCGTCAGTCCTCCTGGGCCTGGGCGGATTCGGTGAGCTCGGCCGCCAACTGGGCACGTTGCTCGCGCAGTTGGGGCGTCGGCTCGGCGTAGACGTGGTCGAACAGCTCCAGCGGGTCGAGCACGGAGTCCGCGTTCATGCCGGCGCGCACCCGGGCCGCCAGCTCCTCGGCCTCCTCCCGCAGCGCCGCCACGTCCTCGTCGCAGAGCGCGCCGCGCGAGCGCAGGTACGCCTCCAGGCGGTCGACCGGGTCGGCGGCCCGCCACTGGTCGACCTCGCCGTCCTCCCGGTAGCGGGTGGCGTCGTCGGCGTTGGTGTGCGCGTCCATGCGGTAGGTGTGCGCCTCGACCAGGACGGGGCCGTGACCGGCGCGGGCGTGCTCGACGGCCGAGGTCAGCACCGCCAGCACCGCGACCAGGTCGTTGCCGTCGACCTGCTCGGAGCGCACCCCGTAGCCGATGCCCTTGTACGCCAGGGCGGGCGCCGCGGTCTGCCGGGTCAGCGGCACGGAGATCGCGTACTTGTTGTTCTGCACGAAGAAGACGACCGGGGCGCGGAAGACGGCCGCGAAGTTCAGCGCCTCGTGGAAGTCTCCCTCGCTGGTCGCCCCGTCCCCGACGAGCGCCATCGCCACCCCGTCCTCGCCCTTGCGGCGCAGGGACTCGGCCATGCCCGTCGCGTGCAGCACCTGGGTGGCCAGCGGGGTGCACTGGGGCGCGACACGGGTGGCGGCGGGGTCGTAGCCGCAGTGCCAGTCGCCGCGCAGCAGCGTCAGCACCTCGACCGGGTCGATGCCGCGCGTCACCAGGGCGACGGAGTCGCGGTAGGTCGGAAACAGCCAGTCGTCCGGGCGCAGTGCGAGCACGGCGCCGATCTGGCAGGCCTCCTGGCCACGGCTGGAGGGGTAGACCGCGAGGCGGCCCTGCTTGGTGAGGGCGGTCGCCTGGGTGTCGAACCTGCGGCCCAGCACCATGCGCCGCCAGGCGTCGAGCAGGGTCTCGACCTCGGGCTCGGTGTAGTCGGCCGGTCGTTTCGCGACTGGTGTGCCGTCCTCGGCCACGAACCGCACCGGCGTCAGGGACGGCAGGAGGCCCTGGACCGTCTGGCGGAGGCTCTTCACAGGCATGGGAGGGCACTCGCTTTCTCTGGACACTTGACAGGAGAATGGTGGCCATCGCGGAATATGTGTTCAATAGCTCGGCCGAAGCGGCGATGAACTGCCGAACATCGGGGTCTGGGAGGACAAAGTGTCCGAGGAAAACGCGCTGCCGGGGGCAGTGGCCGGACGAACTGCCGTCCCGCTCGACGACATCGACCGGCAGATCCTGAGCCGGCTCCTCGAGGACGGCCGGATCTCGGTCCGGGCCCTCGCCGAGCAGGTCCACATCTCTCGGGCGAACGCGTACACGCGCATCGGCCGGCTCGTGGCCGAGGACGTCATCACGGGCTTCACCGCGCAGCTCAACGCCCAGCGGGCGGGCCTGGGCACGAGCGCCTATGTGACGCTGGGCATCGACCAGGACGCCTGGCGCGACATCTCCCGTGAACTGCGTGAGATCCCGTACGTGGAACACGTCGCCCTCGTCGCCGGCGACCTCGACGTGCTGGTGCTGGTGAGGGCGCCGGACAACCTGGCGCTGCGCAAGGTGGTGCTGGAGAGCATCCAGGCGGTGCGGGGCGTGCGCTCCACCCGCACCTGGCTCGTCTTCGACGAGGTGCGGGGGCGCGGCGCCGCCTGGACGGACTGAGGACGGGTGCGGTCATACGTCGATGAGCGCGGCGGCGGCCTCGAGCCGGTCCGGTGCCGGGACGGCGGCCGTCGGCGGCGCGTGCCTCCGCGAGCGCACGACGCGGAACCGCCCGGTGACGAAGTGGGCGCCGCCGCCCGGCAGTTCGGCGAGGGCCGAGGACGGGTCGGCGGGCAGGTCGTCGAGGTTCTCCACCAGGTGCACCCCGGCGTCCAGCGCCGCGGTCTCGGCGGCCGCCAGCACCAACGGGTCGGTGGAGTGCACCGAGGCGTAGAGCGCCCCGTGCCGCGCCACCGTGCGGCGCAGCAGCGCCAGGCTGTGCGAGGTAGAGTCGGTGCCCACCAGGAAGGTCACCGGACCGGGCCACTCGCGCGTGTAGACCCGCTCGTCCGAGGCGCGCAGCCGCACCAGCAGCGGGCTGCGCAGATCGGCCTCCGGGTGGTCGGGGTGCGGCACGGGGCCGGAGGCGTGCACGACCGGGCCGTACCGCGCGGCCTCCGTCAGGGCGCCCCGTACCTCGTCGGAGGTGACCGCGCCCAACACCCTTGCCGCGCGGGCGGGATGACCCAGCAGCCGGTCGACGGCGTCGCCGAGGTCGGCCCCGAGGTCCCGCAGTGTTCTGTGCCCTTCGTCGGTGCTCAGGCCCCGCTCCGGTACCAGGATGTTCTGCGGCGTGGTCCGCACCGTGCCGTTGCACCGGCACGAGGAGAGGGCGAGCGCCCGTACCAGGCCCCGGTAGTCGTCGGTCGAGTCCACGACCATGGTGTTCAGTCCGGTCCGGTCGGCGAACACGGCGGCCTGCCGGGCGTGTTGCTCCAGCCAGTCGGCGAAGCGCGCCGAGCCCGTGAAGTCGACGATGCGCACCGCAGGGTGCGTGGCCAGCTGCCGGTGCACCTGCCGCTCGGGTTCCGCCACCGCCAGGGTCACGAGGTCGGGGGAGTGACCGGCCTCCGCCAGTACCTGCCGGGCGACCCGCACCGTGATCGCCAGCGGCAGCACCGAGTGCGGGTGCGGAGCGACGACCACCGGGTTGCCGGTCACCAGGCTGGCGAACAGGCCCGGACAACCGTTCCAGAGCGGGAAGTCGGGACAGCCGACGAGCAGCGACACCCCACGGGGCACCAGGACGCAGGTGCCCCGCAGCGCGCGTGGCAGCCCGCCTCGTTCGGCGCTCTCCCAGTGCAGGTCGGCGGGGAGTCGTTCCGACTCGGCGAAGGCGCGGGCCACCGCTTCCAGGGCACGGTCCTGGGCGTGCGGCCCGGCGGCGTGAAAGGCCGCTCGCAGGGACTGGCCGGTGGTGTGGTGCACCGCGAGGGCCAGTTCGTGGCTGCGGGTGTTGAGCCGGCGCAGGATCTCCACGGCGAGCCCGGCGCGCTCGTGCGGCCCGGCGACCCGCCAGCCGGCCGCAGCCCGCTCGGCGGCCGCGACCAGCGCCGCGGGGTCACAGCGGGGGTAGGCGACGGCCGGACCGGCGGCGTACGGCGACGACTCCGTGCGCACGAGGCCGAGGCCGCCGGGCTGCCCCAGGTCGAAGGGCCGTCCCAGCAGCGAGCGGAACACCTTTCGCGCCGTGCGGGTCGACCTCATGCCCGCGTCGGCCGCGTCCTGACCGGTCGCCTCGGTGAAGGGGCGACGGCACTCGCCGGCGGCGATCGCGCGGACGACGCTCTGCAGCAGCTCGCCGTGGCGCTCGTAGGGACCGGGACGCACGGCCGTCAGCCTCTCGGGCTCGTCGCGAGTGCGAGCAGGGCGTCGTTCTCCTCCGGCAGCCCGATCGTCACCCGTACGCCCTCGCCGGGGAACGGCCGGACCACGACCTTCCCGTCGGCGCAACGCCGGGCGAACCGCGCGCTGTCGTCGCCGAGCGGCAGCCAGACGAAGTTGGACTGCGAGTCGGGCACGTCATGGCCGAGCGCCCGCAACCCCTCGGTGACACGCTCGCGTTCGGTGACCGTGAGGGCGGCCCGCCGGGCGACCTCCGCGCCCTCGCCGAGGGCGACGACCGCGGCCCGCTGGGCGAGCGCGCTGACGCTGAACGGCACCTGCGTGCGGCGCACGTGCGCGGCGATCCCGGGCGGCGCGACGCAGTAGCCGACCCGGAGTCCCGCCAGTCCGTACGCCTTCGAGAAGGTCCGCAGCACCGCCACGTTCGGCCGGTCCCCGAGCAGGGCGAGGCCGTCGGGGACCCGGTCGGGATCGGCGTACTCCCGGTACGCCTCGTCGACGACGATCAGCACGTCCCGCGGCACCCGGTCCGCGAAGTCGGTCAGGGCCCGCGTACCGACAGCCGTGGACGTCGGGTTGTTGGGGTTGCACACGAAGACCAGCCGGGTACGGGCGGTGATCGCCGCGGCCATGGCGTCGAGGTCGAGGGCATGGTCGCGCAGCGGCACCCGCACCGCCGTACCGCCCGCCACGGCGGTGAGGATCGGATACGCCTCGAACGACCGCCAGCCGAAGACGACCTCGTCGCCGGGTCCCACGACGGTGTGCAGCAACTGCCCGCACACCTCGGAGGAACCCGCGCCCACCGCGATCCGGTCCGGCTCGACCCCGTGGTGCGCCGCCAGGGCCTCGACCAGCGAGGCGGCGTGCAGATCGGGGTACCGCGACACGCCGCCGGCGGCCTCCGCGAGGGTCGCGGCCACCCCCGGCAGCAACCCGTAGGGGGACTCGTTGCTGGCCAGCACGATGGCCCCGGGCAGTTTGCGGCCCGGAACGTAGGCGGGCAGCTGGGACAGGGACGCACGGACACGCACCATGCTGGTCTCGCTTCTGCAGCGCTGGGGCCCGAGGCCTGGCCGTCGGGCACTTGACAGGCAAATCGTGGAGAGAGGACGACAGGCGTTCAACCGTTTGGAAAATTCGGCTACGAATCGCCGAAATCGAGGCGACTCTCAGGCAAACCGTCTCCCGGCGAGCCCCGCGGGACCTTTGCCGCGAGACGGACGGCACACCCTCTGCCGGACCCCGGGCCGCCTCCTTGATCACGGGACGGACACAGCGGGCCCCCGCTGCCCCCGGCGCGGGCGAGGCGCCAGCAGACTGCTCGCCGCCCGGGCCGCGCGGTGTCCGCACCCGTCCCGTTCCGATCGAGGGAGACCATGCACAGCACCCAGATCCGCTTCCGCCACGGAGCCCTGACGGCGGGCGCGGCGGTCCTCGCCCTGCTCGCCGTCGGCTGCTCGAAGGCGTCCGCGGGCGCGCAGACCGGCGGCTGCCGTGACGACGGCGACTGGTCGGGACGGCAGCAGGCCGCCTGGCTGCGGAGCGCGGTCGCCTTCCACGGGACGGCCGACGGGGCCGGACCGTCGCACGGCAAGGCATCGGTCGTCATCCACCCACGGCGTACGGGCGATGTCCGGGCGCTGTGCCGACCACTCGCCGTACAGGTCGAGTTCTGGGTCCTCACCGCCAGGACGACGGGGCCGGAGACGTCGTTCCTGATGCGCTACGGACTGTCCGTGGACGGCAGCAGCACCCGGACCGTCGCTTTCCCGAGCGGCCTGCCCACCGGACGGGACGGCACGTGCACCCGTGTCCTTGTCGCGGCGTACGCGGGCAGGCCCCTGGCCGGCAGGGAACTGCCGCGGGTGACAGGGGAATTGGCCACCGCCGAGGCCGCTCAGGTGCGGTTCGGGACGGAGCGGATCGGTGTGCACCGGCTGCTCCCGGCGCAGGACCCCGCACAGTGCGACGCGGACCGGTCGACGCCGAGCCCTTCACCCACCGGGTCGACGGGCTGGGACATCTACCATCCCTGACGTGGTCGCGGCGGGTGGTCGGCCCCGACCAGGTCAGGTGTGCCGCGCGCGACCCGGCGTCGTCGCGTGACCCGGGCGGGCTCGGCCTTCCGCCGAGCCCGCCACGCCGGCTCCCTGCCGGGGCCGGACTCGTGTCATACCGTCAGCGCCGCAGTGTGAGCAGACCCGGACGGTAGGGCAGGAGGCCGTAGTCGCCGCCGGAGTTGGGGCTGCGCCCCTGGTAGAGCAACTGCAGATTGCAGGGATCGACGGTCATGGTCTGATCGGCGCCGGTGCGGATCAGTTCGCCATGGCTGATGTCGTTGGTCCAGGTGGCACCACTGTTGGCCTTGCCGGCGAAGGGGTTGCTCTCGGTCGCGGCCTGGGGCGTCCATGAGCCGTTCAGACTGGTGGCCGTGAACGAGCGGAAGTAGCGGCCCTGCGAGCCGATCGCCTCGACGATCATGAGGTAGCGGTTCTGGCCCTGCAGCTTGTAGACCTGAGGGGCTTCGAACAGGTTGTTCGTCGTATCGCTCATGATCACTGTCGAGGTCGTTCCGAAGCTGCCCGGGAAGTTCCCGATCGGCATGCTCGCCCGGTAGATCTTGCCGTTGTCACCGGCGAAGAACAGGTACATGTTCGTCCCGTCACCGATGAGGGTCTGGTCGATGGGTCCTGTTCCGGAGCCGGAGATGCTGCCGGAGAAGAGCACCTGCTGGGATGACCAGCCATTGGGGTTGGTGGGGTCGCTCGACGTCCGGTAGGAGAAGGCGGTCCCGCCCCACTGGTAGGCGAGCACCCAGATGTTCTTCGGCGCGAAGTAGAAGAGCGTGGGCGCGACGGTGGAAGCCGACATCGTGTTCTGGCCGGCCGAGGCCATCTCCGACCAATTGGTGAACAGGCCGAAGTTCATCGAACCCCAACTCGTCCCCGTGTCGTGCGTCGTCGCGTAGACGAGTTGCCTGCCGTTGTAGGGGACGACGGTGAAGTCCTTGAGCGAGACCCACCCCGGCTTGGGCTGCGCCAGTGCGCCCGTCGACGTCCAACGGTAGGCCGACGGCAGCTCGCACGGGCCGGGATTCTCGCCGCCGGCCTTGACTAGCTGCCACTGCTGGTTGGTGCCGCCCCAGTCGTCGTACTGGACGATGTTCGCGTTGTCGGCGGTGGAGGCGCCTTGCACTTCGAGGGCCCTGTTGCTGTGGCGCGAGATGAACCTCACGTAGCCGTCCGAGCTGTCGGCCAGCCGCCACTGCTGGTTGGTGCCGTTCAGGTCGGCCCACTGGACGATCGAGCCGCCGTTCGCGGTGGACCAGTTGTGGACGTCCAGCACCTTGCCGGAGTGGCGGGACTTGATGCGGTAGTAGCCGCCCCCGGAATCGACGAACTGCCACTGCTGCTGGTTCTGGTCGTTCCTGGTCCACTGGGTGATGCGGGCGCCGTCGTCGGTCGCCATGTTGTACACGTCCAGGGCCTTGCCGCTGTTGCGGTTGACCAGCACATACGAGGCGTTGGGGTCTACGGTCGCCGCGCCGGCGGGCTGGGCGCCGAGGAAGGCGGCCACGAGCAGCAGGGGCGCGAGGACGGCGAGCAATCGTCTGAGACGGACCGGGGACGGGTGGCGAAACCACATCAGAGGGCCTCCTTCGGGGGTGGGGGTGAAGTGACCCCGATGAACCGCGCAGTGGACGTGCCGGGGGACAGGGACGATCTCGAAAGTTTCGAAGAATTCCCGGATGATTCGACGTCACAAGCTAGGAATGCGGGGCCCTTCGGTCAAGGCCTGTCGCTGATCTGTCCACAAACAGCGCCTCCCCGCTGGGCCTGACGGGATGTCGCGCCAACCGGCCACACCCGTCCCGGCCAAGGCCCCGGCTCCGGTCCTACGGCATCCGCCGAGGGCGGCGCCGAGGGTTCGCCGTCCGGCCCGCCGGGACGGAAAGTTTCGGGCGAGGAACGGAAACTTCTTCTGCGGAGAGTGTTGACGATCCATCGTCAACACCTCAATCATCCCTTTCTGAGAGCCCGGCCGAGGGTCGAGATATCGAACGACTCCGGCCCCGAGCAACCGTTGCTGCACGGCAGATCCACGCACGACTGCACGGCAGAGCCGCAATCGTCCCGGTCCCATGACCGCGATGTCCGGTGATTCCGTGCTGCCCCGGTTCCGGCCCGTCCCGTCAGTCCGCCGACTGGGAGCGGACGACGCATTCCCCTGCGCTTCATCCCTTCCGTGATCTCTACCTTGGAGGCACAGTCATGGGCTCGTATGCCCTTCCCGGATCCGTTGTCCGCCGGAGGATCCGAGGCCTGTTGTTGACGCTGGTCGTCGGCGTCCTCGGCACGGTCGCCACACTGGTCGCGCCGCCGACCGCACACGCGGCCGAGAACACGCTCGGCGCCGCGGCGGCGCAGAGCGGCCGCTACTTCGGCACCGCCATCGCCTCGGGCCGGCTGGGCGACTCGGCGTACACGACGATCGCGGGCCGTGAGTTCAACTCGGTGACGGCCGAGAACGAGATGAAGATCGACGCCACCGAACCGCAGCGGGGCCAGTTCAACTTCACCGCCGGTGACCGCGTCTACAACTGGGCGGTGCAGAACGGCAAGCAGGTACGCGGCCACACCCTGGCCTGGCACTCCCAGCAGCCCGGCTGGATGCAGAGCCTCAGCGGCAGCACGCTGCGCCAGGCGATGATCAACCACATCAACGGTGTGATGGCCCACTACAAGGGCAAGATCGCCCAGTGGGACGTCGTGAACGAGGCCTTCGCCGACGGAAGTTCGGGAGCCCGCCGCGACTCCAACCTGCAACGCACCGGCAACGACTGGATCGAGGTCGCCTTCCGCACCGCGCGCACCGCCGACCCGGCCGCCAAGCTCTGCTACAACGACTACAACGTCGAGGACTGGACCTGGGCCAAAACCCAGGCCGTGTACAGCATGGTCCGGGACTTCAAGCAGCGCGGCGTGCCGATCGACTGCGTCGGCTTCCAGTCGCACTTCAACAGCGGCAGCCCCTACAACAGCAACTTCCGCACCACCCTGCAGAACTTCGCCGCCCTCGGCGTCGACGTGGCCGTCACCGAACTCGACATCCAGGGCGCCCCGGCCACGACCTACGCCAACGTGACCAACGACTGCCTGGCCGTCCCGCGCTGCCTCGGCATCACCGTCTGGGGTGTGCGCGACACCGACTCCTGGCGACCGGAGCACACACCGCTGCTGTTCAACGGCGACGGCAGCAAGAAGCCCGCCTACACCGCCGTCCTCAACGCACTCAACGGCGGCACCTCCACGCCCCCTTCGGATTCCGGACCGATCAAGGGCGTCGGTTCCGGCCGCTGCCTGGACGTGCCCGGCACCAGTACCGCCGACGGCACCCAGCTCAACCTGTGGGACTGCCACAACGGCACCAACCAGCAGTGGACGTACACCGCCGCCGGCGAGCTCCGGGTCTACGGCAACAAGTGCCTGGACGCCGCGGGCACCGGCAACGGCGCCAAAGTCCAGATCTACAGCTGCTGGGGCGGCGACAACCAGAAATGGCGCCTCAACTCCGACGGATCCGTCGTCGGCGTCCAGTCCGGCCTGTGCCTCGACGCCGTCGCGGGCGGCACCGCCAACGGCACCCTGATCCAGCTCTACTCCTGCTCGAACGGCAGCAACCAACGCTGGACCCGCACCTGATGGGGCCTGCCGCAAACGAAAGGGTGCATCGATGAAGACCTCCGGTGCGGCTTCCCCCGTCCCTTCCTGAAGCCATCGCCGACGGCCCCGGGTCGCCGCCGTGGTGGCGGCGACCCGGGGCCGCGACCGGGTGCGAGCTCTAGAAGAACCCGAGCTTCTTGGGGCTGTAGGAACAAAGGATGTTCTTCGTCTGCTGATGGTTAGGAGCTCACACGTCGTTGACCAGCTGAAATGGTCAACGCCAGGGCGGGGTGCGGGTCGCTGGCCCGCCTATGGTCCGGGCCCCGAACCGCCGGCCTTCGTACGGAAGGACCCTCGGGTCCGGCGATGGGAGGCTCCGGCTGGGCCGTCGCAGTGGGGTCGGGGTGTCACCCTCGGGGTACGGCGGTTCGGTGCCGACCACGCGGCGTCACATACAGACATCTGGCGCTGACCGGGCGAGGACAGGTACGGCGGGACGGACAGAGACCTACTCCTGTCCGGGAACCGCCATCTCCCCGAGGAGCGACCAGTCGTCCTGCGGAACGATCGCGTTCACGATGCGCGGCGTCTCGAGCAGATGGGGCGGCAGCGTCTGCCGCGCAGCCTTGAAGTGCCCGGACTGCACATGCGTGACCCCGGCCTCTTCGTCGCGGAAGGCCTCGACCAGGACGTACTCCGTCGGCTCCTCCACGCTGCGCGACCAGGAGAACCACAGGCAGCCGGGCTCGGCGCGCGTGGCTCGGGTGAAGTCGGCGGTGATCTCGGGCCAACGGTCGGCGTGCTCGGGACGGACTCGGAACTTGGCGGTGATGAAGATCATGGGATTCCCTTCGCTGATGTCTGTGCGTCCTGTGTCAAACAGGCATTGCGTACGGCGTCGGCGGGGACGACGAGGCGATCCACGGGCAAGCGGGGCTTTGCTTGCTTTCCGGCCGCGCCATCAGGACTCATGGCGACACGATCGTACGAGCTCGGCTTGCCGTCGCCGGTTTACGGACCCCCCGACACCTGAGCGTCGCGGCATTCCGCCGCACGGCCCGCGGCCCCCAACGCGCTGCGGTCGGGCGGGCAGGGGCGCGGGCATGCCCGACGGTCGTTACGACCGGAGCGCCAACCGACCGTCCGTGTACGGAAGGACCTTGGCGCGCGGCAGGTGCACGAGGACCTCCTCGCCGACCGGAACTCCCTCCTCCCGCGGCGTCTTGGCCCTGACGAGTTGCCCGGCGACTTCCACCTCGAGCACGCGCTGTGCGCCGTGGTCGCTGACCCCCCGCAGTCGGCCGGGGAAGGTGTTGAGGCCGGGGTCCGTGACGACCCTGACGTATTCGGGCCGGACGCCGACCTGGACGTCGGCCGTGCTGTGGGGGATGTCCCAGGCGACGGACAGCGTCCGGCCGCCCAGCTCGAAGGGCCCGTCGTTACGGTCGAGGGCAAGGAAGTTCATCGCCGGTGAGCCGATGAAGTAGCCGACGTAGGTGGAGGAGGGCGCCTCGAAGAGCTGCTCCGGGGTGCCCTGCTGCACGGCGCGGCCATCCTTCATGACCAGCAATTCCTGCGCGAAGCTCATCGCCTCGTACTGGTCGTGGGTCACGTAGATCACCGTGGGCTGGAACTGTTCGGTGATCTCACGGATCTTGCGCCGCAATGAGTGCTTCAGCTGTGGGTCGATGACGGTCAGCGGCTCGTCCATCAGGACGGCCGCCACGTCGTCACGGACCAGGCCGCGGCCGAGCGAGATCAGCTGCTTGTCGTCGGCGGTGAGGCCGCGGGCGGGTTGGCGCAGCCGATCGTGCAGGTCCAGGGCCTCGGCGACCTGCTGCACCTTGGCGGCGATCCTCGCCTTGTCCCAGCGCCGGCACTGCAGCGGGAAGGCGAGGTTCTCGTAGACCGTCATCGACCTGTAGATGACGGGGAACTGGAAGACCTGGGCGATGTTGCGCGCCTTGGTGGGCAGGGCGGTGACGTCGACGCCGTCGAACAGCACCTGTCCCCGGGATGGTCTGACCAGGCCGGACAGGATGTTCAGCAGCGTCGTCTTGCCGCAGCCCGAGGGCCCGACCAGTGCATAGGTCTTGCCGGACTCAAAGGTCAGTTTCAGCGGCTTGAGAGCCCACTGCTCCTCCTCGGCACCCGGCGTGTACGTGTGTCCGACGTCGACGATGTCCAACTGCGCCATATCAGCGCCCTTCCACTGAAGCGAGATCGTATGAAGGTGTTCGCACGAGCGTCCCCTGCTCGTCGAAGGCGAACAGCCGGTCGGGACGGAGCCGAAGTCTGACCAGGTCGCCGAGGGCGACGTCGTGGATGCCCTCGATCTGTACGACGAAGGGGGCCTCGCCGACGACCACATGGACGAAGGTCTCGGAGCCGGAGATCTCGACGAAGGTGACCTCGGCCTCGACCCCACTGGGAGCCAGGCTGACGTCGGTGGCGCGCAGGCCGAACTGGTAGGCACCGTCGGGCAGGTCGGCCAGGTGCGCGGAGACGTGCGTGGCCTGGAAGCCGGTCACCATGACCTGGCCTCCCTCGGTCCGGCCCGCGAAGATGTTCATGGGCGGGTCGTTGATGATGGACGCCACCGCGGTGGTCGCCGGATGTTCGAAGACCTCCTGCGGGGTGCCGGTCTGGAGGATCCGTCCCTCGTGCATGACCAGGACCACGTCCCCGAGCATCATGGCCTCGGCGGGTTCGGTGGTCGTGTAGATGACGATCGTGTCGCCCTGGTCCGAGAAGAGGGCCTTGAACTCGTCGCGCAGCTGTTCGCGCAACTTGTAGTCCAGGTTCGCCAACGGTTCGTCGAGCAGGAGGATGCCGGTACTGCGGGCCAGGGCGCGAGCCATCGCGACGCGCTGCTGCTGCCCGCCGGAGAGTTGGGAGGGCTTGCGCTTCTCGAAGTCCGCAAGCCCCACGCTCGCCAGGCTCTGCCGGACCCGTCGCTGGACCTCGTTCCGTGACAGCCCGGCTCGCTTCAACGGGAAGGCCACGTTGTCGAACACGTTGAGATGCGGGTAGTTGATGAACTGCTGGTAGACCATGGCGGTGTCGCGCCGCCACACCGGCGTCCTCAGGAAGTCGGCTCCCGCCCGGGTCAGCGAGCCGGAGTCCACTTTCTGCAGGCCGGCCAGGGCCCGCAGCAGTGTCGTCTTCCCGGCCATCGTCCGGCCGATGACGGTGTGGAGCCGTCCCGGCTGGAAGGTGGCGGTCACGTTCTTGAGGTGGTCGACGCCGTCGACGGTCAGGCACAGATCAGTGGCGCTGAAATTCATCGGACCGCTCCCGACAGGTTCCCCTTGGACAGTAGGCGCTCCACCCAGAGGGCGAGCAGGATCAGCGGTGCCACGCCGAAGAGCGCGGCGGCGGACAGCGTCCACCACGGTGGGATGGAGGAGTTGAGGGCGACGACCGCCTGGGGCAGGGTCTGGACCTCGGTGAAGGTCAGCCGGAAGGCGAAGAAGAAGTCGTTCCAGCCGAACACGGCGCAGAACATCGCCGCCACGGTCAGCCCGGGCAGGGAGTTCGGCAGGATCGCCCGTACGAAGGTCTGGAACGGGGGGCAGCCGTCCAGCATCGCCATCTCGTCGATCTCCCGAGGGATGCCGTTGAAGAAGTCCACCATCACCCAGACCGCGATCGGCAGCAGCAGTGCGACCGTCACGATGACCAGGCCCGGGATGCTGTCCAGGAGGCCACCCCACTGCAGGAGGTAGAAGAAGGGGATCACCAGGACGACGGGCGGCATGATCCGCTGGGAGACGAAGAAGAAGACGATGTCGCTGTTCTTGATGAAGCCCAGCTTGAACCGGTACCGGGACAGCGCGTAGGCGGCCACGGATCCCAGGGCCAGGCTGATGGCGGACGCGGCGATGGTGATGATGGCGCTGTTGATGAAGGGATCGATCACATCGATACCGCCGGCTCCGCCGAAGATGTTGCGCCAGCCGGTGAGAGTGGGCTGGTACTGCACCCATGGGATGTAGGTGGGACCGCCCTGGACGGCGTTGGCGTTCTTGAAGCTGGTCGTCATCGCCCAGAAGAACGGTCCCGCGACGAAGCAGGCCCACAAGGCGATCACGGTGTACTTGAATACGGGATAAAGGCGCGACCTCATGAGTCCCCCTTCAGCTTGAAGGCCCTGGTGAGCAGGGCGGCGACAACGGTGAGCGTGACGATCATCAGGACGAGGTAGGTCAGGGACATCGCCCCGCCGTAGCCGGTCTGCTGATCGCGGAGTCCCTGGATGTAGAGGTAGTAGCCCGGGGTCTCGGTGGAGGACCCCGGCCCACCGGACGTCAATACGTAGACGCTGTCGGACAGCTTGGACGCCTCGATCAGCCGGATGATGACCGCCGCGACCGAGACCGGCGCCATCAGCGGGAAGGTCACCTTCCAGAAGGTGCGCCAAGTGCCGGCGCCGTCGATCGCGGCGGCCATGAACGGTTCCTTGGGAAGGCTGAGCAGGCCGGCCAGGAGCAACAGGAACATGAAGGGGGTCCACTGCCAGACCTCGACGGTCATCAGCGCGACCATCGCCGGACCGGACTCGGTGAGCCAGGGAATTCTCGTCAGGCCCAGCATCCCCAGCAGATCGTTCGCGGGTCCCAGTGACTCGTGGAAGATCGTCTGCCAGATGGCGGCCATCACCACCGGAGTGGTCATCATGGGGACGAGAAAGAGCACCCGCCAGAATCTGCGGCCGCGTACCTCGCGCCAGACCAGCAGGGCCATACCGAACCCGATGGCGTACTGGATCAGGACGGTGCCGCCCGCCAGCACGATCAGCCGGATGATGGAGGCCCAGAAGCGGCTGTCGTGCAGCATCGCGGTGTAGTTGGCGCCTCCGATGAAGTCCATCGCAGGGTTGCTGACGTTCCAGCCGGAGAAGCTGACGCGGATGGTGAACAGAAGCGGGAAGACGATGATCAGAAAGAGCGTGAGCAGTCCCGGCAGCAGGAACATGCTCTTGTGCCGGCGCAGGCCGTCCATGGTTCTCCTTGCGGAAGGGGGCGGGCGCCCCCGGATGGCCGGTCGGTCCGGTCCGGTCACCCGGGGGTGTCCTGCGGTCGGATCAGGAGTAGTCCTCGAGCGCGACCACGTTGCGATAGGCGCTTCGGACCTTGTCCTTGCCGATCTGGTCGGTGATCTTGGACCATTCCTCGGCGACGTCGTCCAGTGCCTGCTGCGGGGAGCTCTGTCCCGCCAGAGCCGCGGCGACACCGTTGGCCAGCGCGGACATGTACTGGTTGACACCGGGAACGCGCAGGTCGAAGACGCGGTTGGTGCTCTTCTCCATGCCGGCGAGCGTGCGCACGTACGACTCGGCGACGTCCTTGTCCCAGCCCTGCTTCTCCCAGAACGCCGGGTCGAAGTGGGTGAAGCGGTAGGGGTTGACACCGAATCGGCCGATGGTCAGGTCGAGGGCGGTGTTGGCCTCGTTGCTGAAGAAGCAGAGGTAGTCGAAGGCCATCTGCTGGTGGCGCGAGGCCTCGGCCACCGCTGAGGTCCATCCCCAGGTGAAGTACGGAGCCTGGTTCGTCTTCTTGTCCCACGACTTCGTCGTGCGGTTGTAGACCTCCGTGGAGCCCGGCAGCGGCGCCGCCTGGACCTTGTTGCGGATCCTGCTGTCCGGCTGCTGGGCCTGGATGAAGGCGTCGTCCCAGGAGTAGGACATCAGGGTCTGGCCGCCTCCGAAGGAGAAGATCTCGTCTCCCAGGCCGAAGTTGGCGCCGCCGGGCGCCCAGGTCGACCTGGCCCTCACCATGTCGTCCAGCGCGCGGACGAAGCCCGGCGTGTTGATCAGCGGCTTCATGGTCTTGAGGTCGAAGAAGACGCCGCCCTTGACCTCAGGGTTCTTCACGTACGGCGCCGCACGGCTGATGAACGCGGAGAAGGTCAGGTCGTCGCGCTTGGTCACCTCGGCACTGCCGTAGTTGGCCTTGTCATCGCCGTCGAGGTCCTTGCCACTGAAGAACTTGGCGATCTCCTGGTACTCGGCCCACGTCCTCGGGACCTGCAGTTCCTTACCCGTTGCCTTCTTGTACTCCGCCTGCCGCTCGGGGTCCTTCAGTACATCGGTGCGGACCTTGAGGTAGTGGCGGTCACCGTCCACCGGGTACTGCACGACCTTGCCGTTCCAGGTCGCCACGTCCATGTAGGCCGTGGTGACGTCCTTCATGCCGGGGCTGTCCAGGTACGTCTCCGGTACCGGGGCCAGATACGGGGCCATGTCACCGATCCACAGGGACGGGTAGAACATGACGTCGTACGCCGGCTGGCCCGCCTGGAGGGGCGTGAGGATCTTCTGGTGCAGCTCGCCGAAGGGGACGTTGACCACCTGGACCTTCCCGCCGGTGATGTCCTCGAACTGCTTGGCGTGCAGCTGGGTCGGCTCGCCGATGACGGGAACGGCGTGGCTGATGATCTTCAGCGTCTGTCCGGAGTAGTCCTTGCGGCTGATCGAGTCGTAGCTGCAGGGTCCGGGAACGTCCCTGGCCTTCGTGGCCGGGTAGTCCTTGCCGTACTTCTGGTAGCTGATCTCCGAGCCGGGCTTGAAGAGTCCGGCTTTCTCCTTGGGCTTTTGCTGTGCCTCGTTCTGGGCGGTGCACGCGGTGGCGGTCAGGGCCGCGACGGCGGCGACGGCGACCAGGGCCTTGTACGGTCTGCTGCGCATGGGGCTTCTCCTGCGGTGTCAGGGGATCAAGATCGCTCGGCCGCGTACGGCCCCGGTGTCCAGGTCGTCGAGGGCCTGCCGGAAGGAGGCGAGGGGGTATCGCTGGGTGTGCAGGGTGACCTTGTCCTGGGCCGCCAGGACCATCAGCTCGGAGAGGTCGTTGTAGGACCCCACGAGGTTGCCGATGAAGTTGATCTCCGTGGAGATGACGTCGATCGTCGGCACGTGGAGGTGGCCGCCGTAGCCGATGACGTAGTAGTTGCCGTTGCGGCGCAGGCAGGCCATGCCCGTCTCGACAGCGCCCCCCTCGCCGACGAAGTCCAGGACGGCCTCCGCCCCGTGACCGCCGGTGAGGTCCCGTACGCGGTCGGCTTCGCTTCCGTCCGCGACGAGGGTGTGGTCGGCGCCCAGTTCCTTGGCCAGAGCCAGGGCCTCCGGGCTGCGGTCGATGACGGTCATCTCCACCGGCGACAGGGCCCGCAGCACCTGAATTCCGATATGCCCGAGTCCGCCGGCGCCGATGACCACGGCCTTGTCGCCGGGCCGCAGCACCCGGGCCGCCTTGGCGACGGCGTGGTACGCCGTGAGCCCGGCGTCGGCCAGGGCCGCCACCGAGGCCGGTTCCAGGGACGGGGCGAGGGGCACGACAGAGCGGGCGCTGGTCTTGAGGTACTCGGCGTAGCCCCCGTCGGCGTCGATCCCGGGGAAGGCCGAGTTCATGCAGTGCACGTCGTCGCCGGCCCGGCAGGCGCGGCACAGACCGCAGGTCACCAGCGGGTGCAGGATGACCGGGTCACCGACCTTGACGTTGGTGACGGCTTGCCCGACCTCCGCGACCCAGCCGGCGTTCTCGTGGCCGATCGTGTACGGGAGGGCGACCCCGCTCTTCTCCTTCCACTGTCCTTCGAGGATGTGCAGATCGGTCCGGCAGACTCCGGCGCCCCCGATCTTCACGATCACATCCAGCGGACCGGTGATCTGCGGGTCCGGCACGTCCACGAGCACGGGCGGCTCGTCGTACTCGATGACCTGCACGGCTTTCATAGCGGCTCCCTGCGAGTCGGCGGGTGGGTGGTGCGCCGATTACACAGGCCGCCGCTCGCAGGTCGATGTCTCAGAATCCGTCCGCGAATGTCTCAATGTGATACACGCCGTAGGTGTCACACCGTCGAACTGGTCCAATCACTGCACCGAGGGATTGTGACGCGCGCAGTACGGGAGTGTTAATGCCCCGCCAACAGCCCGGAAGCTCACTGAGAGCAGCCAAAGAGCTCTACCTGGAAGTCACCAAGGATCCAATCGCCCGGCCGCTCGTGGTGGCCTCATGGCATCGCTCGATGGAATACGAGGTGATGCCGGGCAGCCTCGACGCTCCGTACCTGGACAATCCCAATCTGGACAGCCACCTCGCCAGGGCGGCGCTGCCGATCCTGGACAGGCTGCACGAGCAACTCGCCGACGACCCCGTCTCCACGATGGTCACAGACCGCAACGGCGTGGTCCTCTCCCGGAAGGTCTCCCACGAGGGGCTGACGACGAACCTCAACCGCGTGCACCTGGCACCGGGCCATGTGTTCGCCGAGCGCTACGTGGGCACCAACGGCATCGGGACCGCGCTGGCCAGCGGCCGCCCGGTCATGATCGCCGGAATGGAGCACTACGTCGAGGCGCTGCGGGACTTCCGCTGCGCGGCCGTACCGATCCTGCATCCCACCCGGCGCACCCTGCTGGGAGCCTTCAACCTCACCACCATCCGTCAGGGCTCCGACGGCATGCTGATGGCCTTCGCCCGCTCGGTCGCGGCCCAGATCGAGGCCGAGATCGCTGCGATCACCTCGCGGCGCGAGCGGGCTCTTTTCCAGGACTACATGGAGGCGTGCTCCTCGGCGCGACCGGGACCCGTGCTGGCCCTCAACCGTGATGTCGTCATGATGAACGAGCAGCTCAGTGCCGCCGTGGCCGGGCCGGATCACCATGCGCTGCTCGACCACGCCCGTGAGATCGCCGGCCATCCCCGGCTGGAGGGGACCCGTAGCATCGCCCTGCCGTCGGGACGGGTCGCCGAACTCAGGGTCAGTCGCTGTCGGCGCGAAGACCGTGACGCGGGCGCCGTCTTCCGTGTCCGGCTGATCGGACGGCCCCAGCCCACAGATGCGGTTTCCGCCGCGCCCGCCCGCTCCGACCTGGGACTGGTGGGCTCGTCCCCGCAATGGCTGCGGGCGGTCGCCGACAGCGAAACAGCGTTCGTCGCCGGGACATGGCTCAATCTCCTGGGCGAAGCCGGCGTCGGCAAGAGGACGCTGGTCGAGGCCCTGCACCGGGCCCACGGCGCCGGACGTCGGCTGGAGCTGACGCAAGCGCCGCTGTCGGATGCACCGGCTGTCACCGAGCGCTGGCTGCACGACATCGGAGAGCTGCTTGGCGTGCCGTCCAACGTGCTCGTCCTGAGCGACGTCCACCTGCTCGGCGACCGGCTGCGGCAGCGGCTGGCGAACCTGCTGGTGCGGCTGGACGGCAGCGCGCCCGGGCAACTGGTCATGACCGGCCAGCCGTCGATGGTCGGAGCCGGCGACCAGCTCGACCAACTCTGTGGCGCCTCGGTGGAAGTGCCTCCCCTTCGTCACCGCTATGGGGACACCGAGCACCTGGCGCGGTTCTTCCTGCGCAAGTACCGGCCGAGCGGCGAGAACAGGCTCTCTCCGGATGCGCTGACCATGCTGCAGCGATGCCCCTGGCCGGAGAACGTCCGGCAGTTGGAGTCGGTGATCCGGGGCCTGGCGCGGCGGCCTTCGGGCCGGATGATCCAAGTGGAGGACCTGCCGCCGGAATGCCGGGTGTCGTCGAACAAGGTCCTCACCACCATCGAGGCGCTGGAACGTGATGCCATTCTGCGTGGGTTGGTGAACCGCAACTCCAACGTCCAGCGCACCGCGCAGGACCTCGGGATCTCCCGCGCCACGATGTACCGCAAGATGCGTCGCTACGGGATCGTCCCGTCAAGCCTGACGTGACGGGCCGTTCCGGCACGCAGGCCGTGGCGTGCGGGCGCCTGCTCGGCGGTCGCCGCTCGGGCGGCCACAGCGCATGAACGAGGACAGTGGCCCCAGCCCCTGTGGCGTGGATGGCCAGGCGGATCCATCGTGGGACCGTGCGGGTGGTGGCTGCCAGGCCGTGTCACCGCGCCCGGCGGCCTGCAGGCCCTGACTGAGTTCAACTCGTCACAT
This sequence comes from Streptomyces sp. NPDC037083, assembly GCF_055606485.1. NCBI lineage: Bacteria > Bacillati > Actinomycetota > Actinomycetes > Kitasatosporales > Streptomycetaceae > Streptomyces > Streptomyces sp. NPDC037083. The sequence continues at coordinate 346,418 of NZ_JBVJSQ010000008.1, forward strand.
GGCAAACACCGGTCTCCACCGAGCAGTGCGGGCCGCGTCCGTCCGGGCCTTCCGACGGGAAGATCCCGGCAGCCGGGTCCTGGGGGTGGCCGAGACGGTCGTGGACGTCACCGAACGCCACCGGACCCGACGTCGCCCGGCGCTCCTCGACCAGGCCGGCGCCCGCATCGGATCGACGCTGGACGTGCGACGGAGGGCCTGCGAACTCGCCGATGTGATGGTCCCCCACCTGGCCGACAACGTATGGGTGGACCGGTCGCAACCCGTGACGCGCGGCGAGGAGCCGGCACAGGTGCCGGCGGGGCCCGTCGCAGGTGGCAGCGCCGTGGCCCAGCAGCCCGACCTGGCGCACCCGGAAGGGGAGCCGGTGAGTTCGTACCCGACACACCACAGGCCATCCGCAAGCCACGGCATGGTGGCTCAGCTGGAAGAGCCGAAGTTCCGTCGTCCTGCCACGATGGGCGCCGAAGCGATCCCAGGGCCCGGCCTTCCGTCGCCGGCTATGTGGTCCGCAGCATGAGGGCAAGACGAGTGTTGTCGCCGTAGACCCCGCTCTCATCGCCGTTGACCCCGTACCGCTTCTGAAACAGGGTCACTGCCGCTCGGACCCCCGTGTCGTAGCGGCCATCGATCGGGCCACCGTCGTAGATGTTCGGTATCTGCAGGAGACGTACCTGCAACTCGTAGACCCCATGGCCGTTGTCTCCTTCGCGTAGGACGCCCGTGCCCGGGATCTCGGGGAGCGGCGGATCCGGCGTGCCGGGCTGCGAGCGGTTCGCCTGCCCTGGAGTCCGGGGAGCGGGGTCCTTCGGCGCGGGAGTCACCGGCAGTGGGGTTTCCATGTGCCCGGGAGGCGAAGAGGAGGTCTCGGCGTTGTGGTCGATCAGCAGCCAAGAGGCGAGGACCAATCCGCTGGCCGCGCCCAGCCCCAGGATTCCGGTGACTTGCAGGTTCCTGCGGCTGGTGGCTCGCCGCCGTCTGCCACTGGTCTTCCTTCCCTGTGCGCTGACAGATGGCGCAGATCCCTTGGAGAGCGCGGTGGCGAGCGGGACAGCCGGACAGAGGGGGACGTCCGACCAAGCGGTGCCCGGCCGGGGGCTCCCGCTCCGCCCGTTCTCTTGCCAGGGAGCCGGAGTGGGAAAGGACACGGTCGGTGCGACAGCCTCCGGGTCCGGTCCACTGGCCGTCGATGGCCTTCCCGTCGACGGCGGCGGGACGGCCGCCCGCCCTGTGGGCAACCCTGGTGTCTCCGCCACGACAGTCTGCGGAGTGTCGGCCTGGCGCGGGCCGCCAGTCGGCAGCGGTTCAGCGGCAGTTGGCCGGTGAGGTCCGGGACGCTCGGGTTGCGTGCCTGACGACACACGTCTGACCGGCAGTGCCCGGCGGGGTGCGGAGGAAGCCGGGGTCGAGGAGGGGGACGGGGTCGGCTTGGGAAAGCGGACATCCCCGGTCGGGGGAGTGTGCCGGCTCTGGGGTTGAGACGAGCCCTCGGTGTGTTCCTGCTGCTCTTCGCGCAGGAGGTCGGAGCGTGCGGCATCCAAAGCGTCCAGCACGGCTTGGAAGGAGTCCCTGATGTCATGCGCGATGTCAGGGCCTGAGGCGGGAGTTCGCTCAGGGCCGGCTTCGTTGCGATCCACTGGGTCCTCCTCGGCTTGTCTTGTTTCTGACGGGCCATCTCGTTCGTCAGCGGCGGTCAGGGACCAGGTGTCGGGTTCTGATCACTGCGAGGGCCTCTGCGCAGGCCGCCCCGGTGGCGGGATTCCCTGCTTCTTCTCCGGGAGGCAATACGTGGGCCACGCGGCTTTGTCTTCATCCCGCGGCCGGTATGTAACCCACGCCTCATGCAAAGCCCGGGGGCCGCGTAGCGGAACAGGTGCCAGGTGCCGCCCAGCGCGCCAGGCGTCTCCAGAAGCGCGTAGCTGCGTCGCGGGTGCTCGCTTTGCAGGTAGTGGGCCGCCCCCATGCCGGAGATGCCGGCGCCGACGATCAGCACATCGATGTGCTCGGTACCCGGCGTGCCTCGGAGACGGACATGAGACGGGTCCGACAGCGACGGCGAACCGTCCACGCCGCCACATCCGCCAAACGCCCAGCCCGCCGGACACGGGCCGGCACGTCCTGGGCGTCGGGGACGGCGTTCGTCGGCGGCTCAGCGTTTCGGGCACCTCCTCGAGGACCCGGTGACTGACGTCATGGAGGGCCTCGAACCGGTACTGCCCGTTGACCCACCGCCCGGTCTCCTGTGCGGCGGCCGGGCCGAACGCGCTTCCTCGGTGCTCCAGACGTACAGCGTGGGCACGTCGACGGCGCCGATCGCGCCGTCGGGGCGGACGGCCCGGCACCAGTTCAGCGCGGCGGTGAGAGCACCGGGCTGGGACAGGTGACACACGTAGGCCTCGGCACTGTCCTGTGGGACCCTTCCGGCGTAGAGATCGCGGAGCACTTGGGCGTCGTGGGCGAGCATGCGCTCTTCGGCCGCGGGTGATTCGCGCCAGTCGATCATGTCGTGCGAGCGTTCGCGCTGATCCTGGTCGGTGCGCGGGGTGGTGGCCGGAGCGCCCGGGTACGGGGTCGAGACAGCCGTCAGGGTGCGTACGCGGCCGGGGTGGGTGTGAGCGGTCCACCAGGCCACCGCGCCTCCCCAGCCATGGCCGACCAGGTCGGACATCGCCCAGCCCTGTTCCTCGGTGATCGCGACCGCGTCGTCGACGAGAAGGCTGATGCGACAGTCCTCGGGCCGCTGGGCGCGGGCGCCGGGGGAGTGCCCACGCTGGTCAGGCGCCACCACCGGTAGCCGTGCGCGGCCAATGCCGCGACCTGGCGTTGCCACACCATCCCCATCTGCGGGAGGCCGTACAGCAGCACCGGGCGGCCTTGGGGCGGAGCCGCCGTGATCGCGTCGCGCACGCCTCACCCGTGGAGAGGCTCAGCCGGGTCACGCTCCGCCCCGTTCATACCGACTGGTCGGTAGCCTTGAGGTGGCGAGGGCGGCTGTCAAGAGCTGCTTGCTGTTGAACATGACGCCGAATTCAACTATAACGAACGGGCGGCCGACTCCCTGTCACTGCTGCGGCCATGACTCAAGTGATCGGTTCGCATGAGGAGGCGGTCATTGAGCCCTCTCCGCAACACGGTTGGCGTGCGGTACCTCCTACCGGCAATCGGGCCCGGCTCACGGCGCCCGCGATACCGGCCCCGACGCTCCCGGACCAACCCGACCAACCGGACCAACAGGAACAGTGAGGCGACATGAGGGAAGCAGTCATCGTTTCGACGGCGCGAACGCCGATCGGCAAGGCTTACCGCGGCGCGTTCAACGACACCCAGGCGCAGGAGCTTGCCGCCCATGCCCTTTCGCACGCGGTGCGTCGCGCCGGGCTCGAGGGAGGCGAGGTCGAGGATGTGGTCTTCGGCTGCGCCGTGCAGCAGGGGTCCTCGGGTTTCAATGTCGCGCGTCAGGCTGCTCTGCGTGCCGGACTTCCGGACGTCGTGTCGGGGATGACGATCGACCGGCAGTGCTCGTCGGGCCTGATGGCCATTGCGACGGCCGCCAAACAGATTGTCACGGACGGCATGCAGGTCGCTGTCGGCGGCGGTGTCGAGTCGATCTCCCTGGTGCAGAACGACCACATGAACACCCATCGCATGGCGGATCCCTGGCTGGTCGAGCAGAAGCCGGGCATCTACATGCCGATGTTGCAGACGGCGGAGATCGTCGCCGAACGCTACGGCGTGAGCCGGGAACGTCAGGACGAGTTCGCGCTGGTGTCACAGCAGCGCACCGCGGCGGCGCAGGAGGCCGGCCGGTTCGACCGGGAGATCGTCGCGCTCACCAGCACCAAGAAGGTTCTCGACAAGGAGTCCGGGGAGTTGCGGGACGAGGAGGTCACCCTGGCCCGGGACGAGGGCAACCGTGCGTCGACGACTCTCGACGGCCTGGCCGGGTTGGCGCCGGTGCTGCCCGACGGTCAGGTGAGCGCCCATTCCAGCGTGACGGCGGGCAATTCCTCGCAGCTGTCGGACGGGGCTTCGGCATCGGTGCTGATGGAGTCGGGGGAGGCCGAGCGCCGCGGGCTGGAACCGCTGGGCGTCTACCGGGGTATGGCCGTTGCCGGATGCGGGCCGGACGAGATGGGCATCGGTCCGGTGTTCGCCATTCCGAAACTGCTGAAGCAGCACAACCTCACCATCGACGACATCGGCCTGTGGGAACTCAACGAGGCGTTCGCTTCCCAGGCGTTGTACTGCCGGGACGAACTGCACATCGATCCGGAGCGGTTCAACGTCGACGGCGGAGCCATCGCGGTCGGTCATCCGTACGGAATGACCGGTGCCCGACTGGTGGGGCATGCCCTCATCGAGGGGAAGCGCAGGGGTGTCCGGTATGTGGTGATCTCGATGTGTGTCGGCGGAGGAATGGGTGCGGCCGGACTGTTCGAGGTCGCCTGAGGTCTCCCTCCCTGCTGGAGAACGTGACTGCCGTCGCATGGCACGGCAGCAGGCCGACCGTGAGAGAGAGGCGTGGATACCGTGTCGAAAGTGGTGGCAAAGTCCCGAACCGCGGTCCTGGTGGACTTCGGAGGGGTCATCACCTCCAGTGTGCTGCAGGCTTTCACCGCCTTCGGCGCCTCGCTCGGCGGCGACCCGCGACTGCCGCTGGACCTCCTCAGCCGGGACCAGCCGTCACGCACCCTCCTGGCCGACCACGAGTGCGGCCGTATCGACGCCGAGGACTTCGAGCGAGGATTCGCCGAACGCCTCCGCGTCCACGGCGCAGACGTACCGGCCGAAGGGCTCACGGCCCGGATGCAAGCGGGAATGTCGATCGACCAGGACATGCTCGCGCTGCTCGGTGATCTTCGAGCCGTCGGCCATCCCGTCGCGCTCGTGTCCAATTCGTTCGGTACCGGAACCTACGACGGCGTCGACCTCGCCGCCGTCGCCGATGTGGTCGTCATCTCCGCCGAGGTCGGGATCCGCAAGCCCTCCCGGCGGATCTTCGCGATCGCATGTGAACGTCTCGGCATCGACCCCGAGGCGGCAGTCATGATCGACGATCTGCAGCAGAACCTCGACGGAGCGGCACGGATCGGAATCGGGGGAGTTCTGCACACCAGCGCCGCCGACACTCGCCGCCAACTCGCCGAACACTTCGGGATCACCGCCTGACCGCTTACCGCGAAGGCGGGACCCGCGCCGCCGCCCGCTCACATCCCGGGAGGCGTGCCGGCCACGCCCAGCGTGTCGATCCTGTGTGCCGCCACGCGGCCGTCACTCCCGACATGCCGTCGTGCTGCGCGGCGCCGGGGATCAGTCCGTCGTTTGTGACTGTGGCGTCGGATTCAAGTACCGTTTCCGGGATGGACACCACTGCGCCCGAGGAGAGCGACGGCGAGAGCGTACCGCCCGTGGCGCCCCTCTCGAACCTTCGCGAGCCGCCTACGACGAAGCGCGGAGCGCGGACCCGGGCCGCGTTGGTGAAGGCCGCGCGGCAGGTGTTCGAACGGGACGGCTACCTCGACACGCGCCTGACCGACATCACCAAGGAAGCTCAGTGCGCGGCGGGCTCCTTTTACACCTACTTCGCCAACAAGGAGGAGGTGCTCGCCGCCGTCCTCCTGGAGGCGCAGGAGGACATGATGCACCCCGGAATGGGCCGGGTGCAGGGTACCGACGATCCCTATGCGGTACTCGAGGCGAGCAACCGCGCGTATCTCGAGGCGTACAAACGGAATGCGAAGCTGATGGCCCTGCTTGAGCAGGTCGCGCAAGTGGAGCCGGAGTTCCGTGAGTTCCGCAGCCGGCGCGCTGACGCGTTCATCCGCCGCAACGCCCGCGGCATCGCCGACCTGCAGGCGCGGGGTGTCGCGGACCGTGCGGTCGATCCGGTGATGGCCTCCCGTGCCCTGTCGGGCATGGTCAGCGTCATGGCCTACAACGCCTTCGTGGGCGGCGAACGGCAGGAAGAAGGTGCACCGGTGGACTTCGAGGAGCTCGTGTCCACGGTCACCCGCCTCTGGGCGAACGCCCTGCGGTTCCCCAGCCACCGCTGACCCGGCAGCCGGGACCGCCTGCCTCTTCGCACCCGGTATCGCCGGGTGCTTCTCTTTCCTCGCCTCCCCTTTTCCCGTCCTCTCCGCGGAGGGGTGGACGGCCTTCTCTGCGCGGTGCCGTGCCCCGGCTTCGCACGCCCCGCCACGGAGAGGGTTCGCTGTGAGACGGTGCACAAAGAGTGGCCGTCGTCACCGGTGGTGGCGGGACCCGGGCGCCGTCACCCGGCCGGCGAGCCCGCCTCCGGCGCCGGCTCCCGGTCCAAATCGGCAGAGCGCCGGTCGCACGGCTCGCTCGACGGTGATCGACGGCGGTCGGCTCCTCGGGGACGCGCTCCCGTTCAGGCAGGCAGCCGGCACCGGGGTTCAGCGTGGGCCTCGTCGCGGGCACCGCCGTCTCGTCCCAAGGGTGTCGGGCCGACCGAGGATCCCGACCGAGGCCGAGGCGTACACCTGTGGCCGCTGTTGCCCTGACGCAGCACTCGGCGCGGGTGTCCGGGAGTGAGGCGTCGTCGGGCTGTGGCCGGTCCTGTCGCCCCGGCCCGGCGCCGGGCGTTCAGCCGGGGGGTGCCGACAGATGGATCAGGATGCCGCATACCTCGTCCACGATCTCCCGGGCTTCCGTCTCGTCCCCGCAGTCGCCCAGCTCGCGCGCCGCCCCTCCGATGACGGTGGTCAGCACGCTCACCCGGACCCGGCCGGCGCGTCGCCGCTCGTCGATCTCCAGGAGCCGGGCATTGCGCCGCACCCATGCGCGGTCCCACTGACGGCGCAGCGCGTCGAAACCCGCGGGGCCATCGTCTTCCACGAGGAGTTTGCCGAGCCTCCGGTGGTCCCAGGCGCCCTCCAGGTAGGCCCTGGCTCCCGCCACGAAGAGGGCGACGGGGTCGTCCACGCCACGGTTGCGCTCGGCGGTCAGCGTGGTCGCGGTCCGACGCTCCTGTTCCTCCCGGAACTCCTCCCACAGGGCGAGGTACAGCCCTCGCTTTCCGCCGTAGTGCTGAAAGAGGCTGCCCACCGGGATGCCGCAGCGCGTGGCGATCTCGGTGAGACCGGCGTCGGCGTAACCGCGCTCGGTGAACACCCCCAGCGCGGCGTCAAGCAGAGTGCGCCGGAGAGTTCCGTCCTGCCCGGCCTGTTCCTCAGGCAGGCCCACGCTCCCCTGCCCACCCGGCAGCTGACGTGTTGCCCCGGCCCCGGCAGACTCCACCATGCCGCTCACTCGCATTCCCCACCTTCATCGGCCCCGTCGCGGATGGCGAGGGCGACCAGTAGTTCCAGGAGGTCGGCGATCCGGCGCGGATTGCGGCCGGTGCGTTCCTCGATCCGGCGCAACCGGTAGTGCGCCGTGTTGTGGTGCACTTGCAAGCGGTCGGCGGCCAGCCGCAGGTTGAGGTCCGCCTCCGCGAAGGCCCGTATGGTGGCGGCCAGCGTGTCGCCACGTCTGCGGTCCTCCTCCAGCATCGACCGCACCCGGGGATCGACCAGCTGGCGCGCGAGGTCGTCGGCGCGCAACGCCAGGTAGTCGAACGGGGACAGCCGGGGCAGCGCTGCCACCCCGCCCCCGCTCGGCACCAGGTCGAGGGCGGCCCGGGCCTCCTGGTAGGCACGCGGAAGTTCACCTGCGCCCCGGGCGACCGTACTGATCCCCATGGAGAGCATGGTCCCGGCCCGCGCGAGCCGCCGCTGCACGGTCTCGAAGTGGGCGCAGATGTCCTCTGCGTCCATGCCGGCCCGGACCACGGGAACGGCCACCACCTCGCCGTGGCGCACGACGACCAGCGTTCTGCCGGCCCAGGGCCCGGCGACGCTGATCGACGCGCTGGCGGCATACCCGTTCTCGGCCGAGGTCGGGTCGCCGGTGCGGGTGTCGCCGACGCACACCGCCACGACCGCCATCATCGGCGAGCGCGGTCCGACGCCGTACGCCTGAGCCGCGGCCATCAGCGGACCGCGCGTGGGTGCCACCCCGGCCAGAAGCTGGTCGAGGAGATCCCGGCGCTCCCGGTCCGCGTCCGCCACCACGTGCTGCTGGTACTCGACGTAGGCCTGCGCGGCATGGGTGCTGGCGTAGTCGACGTACCGCATCAGCGGGGTGACGAGGGACAGCGCGGCCTGCTGGGCCTCGGCGGACGTGCCCGCGCAGTCCAGCAGCGCGTCCCACAGCACCTGCCGGCCGACCCGGAAGGCACTGATCCAGTCCTCCAGGGCGAACCCCGCGCGTGCTCGGCGCATCGCTGCCGCGCGGCTGAAGACCAGGTCCTCGGGGGCCATGTCGCGATCGCCGGCCAAGGCCGCCAACTGCATCCGGTAGTGCTCGAGCACCTGGTCCCGTACGTCGCCGAAGAACCGTTCGTCCTGCAGCGCGTACGACGGGATCTCCGTGCGCATCACCTCGACGGCGGTCTCCGCCACCTCCTCGACCCGGTCGTGGACGGCGTGCAGGATCCGCCGCCGCTCCAGGCGGAGCGGTTCGGAGAGTCGGGGAGTGCCCAGTGCAGGACCGCGAGGCATGGGCCGATCGTCGCTGCCCTCCTCGTGCTTCGTCAACAGGCTCAGCGCGAGACATCCCCCGGCACCTGTGCGCGGCGCACAGTGCGGCGACCGAGAAGTTGGGTGCTCACACCCAATGTGCGCCTGCAACGCCCCCACCTACTGTGACGCTCGCCCACCCCCCAGCACCTCGGAAGGGGCGTCACTCATGCTCGCGGTCGAAGGCATCACCGTGCGCTTCGGCGGGATCACGGCATTGGACGGTGTCACTTTCACCGTCGAGCCGGGCACCGCCGTAGGGCTCATAGGGCCGAACGGAGCCGGCAAGACCACCTTGTTCAACTGCCTCACCAGGCGCTGCACCGCCGACGGCGGAGACGTGCGGTTCGAGGACGAGGACCTCCTGGCTCTCCCTCCGCACGCCGTGGCCGGGCGTGGCATCGCCCGTACCTTCCAGAATCTGGGTTTGTTCCCGCAGCTCTCGGTCCGGGAGAACGTCATGATCGGCGCCCACAGCCGGGGGCGCACCGGACACCTCGCCGCGGCGCTCCGGCCGCCCCGCGTCCGGCGGGAGGAGAGGGCGCTCCGTGACCTGGCGGACGACCTGCTACGGCGGCTCGGCCTGGCGGACGTCGCCGACCACCCCGCCTCCGCACTGCCGTTCGGCACGCTCAAACGCGTCGAACTCGCCCGGGCGCTCGCGGTACGGCCCCGGTTGCTGTTGCTCGACGAACCCGTCAACGGGCTCAGCCACGGCGAGGTCGATGAATTCGCGGATCTGGTCCGCTCGGTGCGCCAGGAGTTCGACCTCACACTCGTAGTGGTCGAACATCACATGGCCTTCGTGATGGGCCTGTGCGACAAGGTGATCTGCCTCGACTTCGGCTGCAAGATCGCCGAGGGCTCGCCGGAGGAGATCCAGCGCGACCCGGCGGTCGTCGAGGCCTACCTGGGGGTGGCCGCATGAGCGAGCCCACCACCGACAGCACCGAGGCCGCGGCGGGTGCGGAGCGGAACTTCCTGAAGGTTGCCGACCTGCACGCCGGATACGGCCAGGCCCGCGTGCTCCAGGGCCTCGACTTCTCCGTCGCGCGCGGCGAGGTGTGCGCGATCCTCGGACCCAACGGCGCGGGTAAGACCACGACGCTGCGGGCGCTGTGCGGCATGGTCCGCGGCCGAGGCTCGGTCACCTTGGACGGCACGGAACTGCTGGGCCGCTCGCCCGAGCAGGCCGCCAGGCTCGGCGTGGCACATGTACCCGAGGGCCGGGGCACCTTCAACGACCTGACCGTCGAGGAGAACCTGCGCATCGGCGCTTATCTGCGCACCGGCCCCCGGCGGCGGGGCCGCGCCGAGCGTGCGGCCGTGGCGGCCGACCTGGAACGGATCCACGACTACTTCCCCAGACTGCGCCAGCGGTCGAGTCAGGCCGCCGGCAGCCTCAGCGGTGGGGAGCAGCAGATGCTCGCGATCGGCAGGGCGCTGATGCTGCGACCCTCTCTGCTGCTTTTGGACGAGCCGTCCCTGGGGCTCGCACCGCTGGTCACCCGCGAGCTGTTCGAGATCGTCCGTGCCGTCAACGAGGAGGAACGCACCACCGTGGTCGTCGTCGAGCAGAACGCCCAGCTCGCGCTGGACATCGCGCACCGGGCTCACGTACTGGAGGCCGGCCGCCTGGTGCTGTCCGGGCCGGCCGCGCAGATCCGCGAGGACGGGCAGGTCGCCGAGGTGTACCTCGGTGTCTCCGTCCACTCCCGGAAAGCCGGGTGAGCGCCGTGACCGAGCTGCTCCAACAAGTGGTGGAGGGCCTGGGCTCCGGCGCTGTGTACGCCGGCCTGGCGCTGGCCCTGGTGCTGATCCACCGGTTCACCGGGATCGTCAACTTCGCACAGGGCGAGCTGGCCATGCTCTCGACGTACGTCGCCTGGCAGCTGGTGGCGTCCGGGATGCCGTACTGGCTGGCGCTGCCGGTCACTCTCGCGGTGTCCTTCGCCGGCGGCATGCTGCTCGAACGGATGGTCATCCGCCCCGTTCAGGGCGCGCCCGAGCTGACGGTGGTCATCGTCACGGTCGGCCTGTTCATCTTCGTCAACGCGCTGGCCGGCCTGATCTGGTCGTTCACCGTGAAGGACTTCCCGCAGCCCTTCCCCGAAGGAGGACTCGACCTGACCGGTGTGCGTATGGACTGGTCGACACTCGGGATCATCGGTGTGGTGGCCGTCGTGATGGGCCTGCTGTATCTGCTCTTCCAGCACACCTCCATCGGTCTGGTGATGCGGGCGGTCGCCTGCAATCCGGCCTCCGCCCGGCTGTCGGGCATCCGGGTGGGCCGGGTGCTGATGCTCGGCTGGGGCCTGGCCGCGACGGTCGGCGCGGTGTCGGGCGTCCTCGTCGCCCCGGTGCTGTTCCTGGAGCCCAACATGATGGGCGGGGTGCTGATCTACGCGTTCGCCGCAGCCACCCTCGGGGGCTTCGACAGCCCGGTCGGTGCGGTCGTCGGCGGCCTGTTCGTGGGCGTCGCCGAGACGCTGACCGGGGCGTACGTGGACGTGATCGGCGCCGATCTGAAGGTGGGGGTGCCCCTGGCGATCATTCTGGCGGTACTGCTGGTACGGCCCCAGGGCCTGTTCGGACGGGCGGCGGTGGAACGCGCATGAGCACGGTCACCACAGCACTCGGCACGGGCCGCGCCCGGCGGCTGCGGGCCCCGCTCACCGTGCTGGTCGCGGCGGCGGTCGCCCTCGGCGCACCGTTCTGCTTCGCCCCCTTCCAGGTCTTCCAGCTGACCATGGTGCTCGTGTACGCCGTGGCGCTGTCCGGCCTGAACCTGCTGACCGGCTTCGGCGGGCAGATCTCGCTCGGGCACGGCGCCTTCTTCGCGGCGGGCGCCTACACGGCGGCGGTCATGCTCGACCGGTACGACACCGGCCACCTGGCCACGCTGCCGGCCGCGGCCGCCGGATGCTTCCTGCTGGGCCTCGGGTTCGGAGTGCCCGCGCTGCGACTGCGCGGGCTGTATCTGGCCCTGGTCACCCTCTCGTTCGCGGTGTTCCTGCCGCCCCTGCTCAAGCGGCTCGAACCGGTGACGGGCGGCTCCATGGGCCTGACGGTGAACAAGCTGCAGTCGCCCGCGTGGAGCGGGCTGGCCGAGGACCAGTGGATGTACTTCGTCGTACTCGCCGTCACCGCGGTGGTCCTCCTGCTCGCCCGCAACCTGCTGCGGTCCAGGGTCGGCCGGGCACTGCTGGCCGTGCGGGACAACGAGAGCGCCGCCGAGGTCATGGGCGTACGGCTGTCGCTGCACAAGACCCTCGCCTTCGCGTGGAGCGCGATGTTCGCGGGTGTCGCCGGCTGTCTCTACACCTGGGTGATCGGCTTTGTCTCGCCCGACTCCTTCAGCTTCGTTCTGTCCATCACCCTGCTGGCCGGCCTGGTGGTCGGGGGCCTCGGCTCGCTGTACGGACCCCTTCTGGGTGCGGCGTTCGTGATGTACGTGCCGAGCGTGTCCCAGGACGTCAGCGAGGCGGCACCGGGCTTGGTGTTCGGCCTGCTGATCATCACGGTGATGTTCGTGGCCCCGACGGGACTGGCCGGTCTGCCGGGCCGTGTCCTCGGCGCAGTCGCCCGTCGCCTGCCCCGCACCACCGCCGCCCTCGACCGGACGTCACCGGCCCCATCCGAGCCCGATGCGGAGCCGAAATCCCGGGCCCTGGCCGGACCGTCCGCGACCCACAGCCCTGCGGACCCCGCAGTTGCCGACGCCGAACCCGTGGGTGCACCGCCCCGTACAGAAAAGGAATGAACCATGCGCAAGACAACCGCTCTGCGGGCGGCCGCGGCAGTGACCGCCGCCCTGCTCACCGCGACCGCCTGCAGCGGCCGGCGAGGGCAGGATGCCCAGGAGACCTCCGCCGACGGCGCGTGCAAGGGCCAGCAGACCACCGGCATCACCGACAAGACCATCAAGCTGGGCGGGATCTACCCGCTGTCGGGACCTGCCTCCGCTTACGGCACGATCAGCAAGGGCGCGGCCGCCTACTTCAGTTATGTCAACGACAAGGGCGGCATGGACGGCCGCAAGGTCGAGTTCGTCGTCCGCGACGACGGATACCAGCCGCCCAAGGCGGTCGAGGAGGCCCGCAGACTCGTCGAGCAGGAAAAGGTCTTCGCGGTGTTCCAGACCCTGGGCACCCCGTCCACGGCAGCCGTGTGGGACTACCTCAACAAGCAGAAGGTGCCGCAGCCCTTCGTCGCCACGGGCGCCTCCGCCTGGGGCATAGGGGACCAGCACCCCTGGACCATCGGTTGGCAGCCCAACTACGTGGCCGAGGCACGTGTGTACGCCAAGTACCTCAAGGACGCGAAGCCCGAGGCCAAGGTCGCGGTCCTCTACCAGAACGACGACTTCGGCAAGGACTTGCTCGGCGGGTTCAAGAAAGCCGTCGCCGGCAGCGGCGTCACGGTGGTCGCCGAGGAGAGCTACGAAGTCACCGACCCTTCCCTGTCGGCACAGATGGCGAGCCTCGCACGCTCCAAGGCGGACGTGCTGCTGGACGTCACCACCCCCAAGTTCGGCAGCCAGGCCCTCGCCGCCGACGCCAAGAACCCCAAGTGGAACCCGCTGCACATCGTGAACAACGTGGCCTCGTCCGCCGCTGTGCTCAAGCCGGTCGGGTTCAAGAACGTCCAAGGCGTGGTCTCGGCCACCTACTTCAAGGACCCCGCCGACCCGCAGTGGGCCGCCGACCCGGAGATGAAGGCGTACAAGGACGCGCTGCACAAGTACGCACCCGACGCCGACCCGGCCAACCAGTTCAACGCCTACGGCTGGGCCGTCGCCTCCAGCCTGCACCAGGCCCTGGACGCAATGAAGTGCCCGACCAGGGAAGGACTGCGGGACGCGGTGCGCAGCCTGAAGGACGTGAAGGTGAACATGCTGCTGCCCGGGGTCACTATGTCCACCGGCCGCGGCGACGCCTTTCCGCTCGAGACGATGCAGCTGATGCAGTTCAAGGGCGAGCGGTGGCAGCTGTTCGGCAAGCCGGTCGACACCCGCAAGGAGTTCGGCCCGGCGGCGAAGTGAGCCGGCGGGGGCGGTCCGCGTCGATGCCCCGACACCTGCGGACCGCCCTCGCCCCGTCACCGGGGCCGGGAACCCTGTGCGCCCGCTCCCGACGTCTGCCGGGCACGGCGGCACCGGACCGGGCCGCCGGCTGCGGAAGAGGCAGTCGCTGCCCGGTCGCCGTGATACGTGCCACGCCCGCTCCGTCCGTCAAGTGCCCATGGTCCGCAGGCCCTCGAGCCGTCGAGCCGTCCCCCGACGCCGCTCACCGGATGCCACGGCGAGCTCAAAACGTGACGCTCCGCGGGTATCCGACATTCCGACCAGTCGGTATCGCACGCCGCCACACCCTTCTCCCCCAGCCCCTACGGAGCTGAGCCGCACCGAAAGGCCACGCGATGACATACCCCGATGACCGGCGGTACCCGCAGCCGGAATGGCAGCAGTCGTGGACCGAGCCGTACGGCCGCGCCCCTCGGTACGCCTCGTACGGGCGGGATCCGGGGCAGGAGCCCTCCCCGTCCGGATACGACGACTCTCCGTACGACCGGTACGGGCAAGCCGCCCCGCAGGAGCCGTACGCGCACGAGAGGCATCGGCACAACGCCGACCTCGCCGCCCTCCGCTCGGCCTACCGCGTCCTGCGCCGGGTCTCGACGTTCACCGCGCTCGGCTCCTTCGTGGTGTATGTGGTGCTGTCCTGCTACGCACGTGGGCTGATGGGGGCCAGGATCACCGGGGAACTGAGCCTGGGAATGGCCCTGGGGATCCTTCAGCTCGTCGTCACCTTCGCGGCGGTCTTCTCGTACGGGCGCAGCGCACGACGCTCGGTGGACCCGTTGGCCCACGCCGTCAGGGATCGGGCGGCCGTCCGGCCCGCGGGGGTGGTGAGATGACCGACTTCGGCTCCGGGTCGCAGGCCATCGTCCTCGTCCTCTTCACCGCCCTGGTCACCGTCACGCTGATGATGTGCGTGATGACGGGACCGGACCGCGACGATCTGACCGACTTCTACACCGGCTACCTCTCGCTCACCCCGTTCAAGAACGGCCTGGCCATCGCGGGCGACTACATCTCCGCGGCCACGGTGCTGAGCACCACCGGCATCATCGCGCTCGCCGGATACGACGGCTATGTCCTCACGGTCAGCACCGCGTTGTCTCTGGTGCTGCTGATGTTCCTGCTGGCCGAACCTCTGCGCAACGCCGGCAGGTTCACCATGGGCGACGTCCTGGCCCGCACCATGCCCGGGCGGGCCGTGCGCATCGCTTCCTGCGTCGTGACGCTTGCGGCGACCCTGCCCTTTCTGGTCGTCCAGCTCTCCGGGGCCGGGTCGCTGCTCACCTTCATCCTGGACATGCCGCACGGGGCGGGCGCCAGGACGGCGTGCATCGTCATCGTCGGCAGCCTGATGATCATTTACGCGGCCCTCGGCGGTATGAGGGGAACCGCGCTCCTGCAGATGATCAAGATCGTCATCCTGCTGGGCACCAGCGTCGTCGTCGCCGCCCTGGTCCTGAACCGCTTCGGCTGGAACCCCGGAGACCTGTTCAGGGCCGCCCAGCACGGCAGCGGCGCGGGCCCCGCCTTCCTTCAGCAGGGCCTTCAGTTGGGCACCACGGCCGCCGACCGGCTGGATTTCGTCGGTCTCCAGATCACCGTGGTCCTCGGTGTGGCCTGCCTGCCCCACATCACCATGCGCCTGTACTCCTCGCAGGACGTGCCGGCCGTGCGTCGCTCCATGTCGTGGGCCGTCGGCACGGTCACCACCTTCTGCCTGCTCGTGATCATCGTGGGTACGGGCGCGGCAGCCCTGCTGGGATCGCGGTCCATCATCGCGGCCGACCCGCACGGCAGGACGTCCGTGCTCATGCTGTCGCAGGTGCTGGGCGGGGCCCCCGCCTCCGCGGGCGCGACGATTCTCTACTCGGCCGTGGCGGGAATGGTGTTCATCACCCTGCTGTCCTCGGTCGCGGGGATGACCTTGGCCGCGGCCTCGTCGCTCGCCCACGACCTGTTCGCCCATGCGGCGCGGCGGGGACAGGCGGAGCCGCGTACGGAGATGACGGTGGCGGCGTGGACGAGCGTGGCCGTGGGAACCGTGGCCATCGGGATCGCCGTCCTGGTCCAGAACTGGGACGTCGGCGTGCTGACCACTCTGGCCGTCTGCATCGGGGCGTCCGCGGTGGCTCCCGCGCTGACCTACTCCCTGTTCTGGAGGGGGTTCACGCGCACCGGCCTGCTCGCCACCCTTTATGGCGGCGCGGCCTGCGCGCTGGTGCTGATGGTCTTTTCCAAGGCCGTTTCGGGCACGCCGTCCGCCGTCTTCCCGAACGCCGACTTCCACTGGTTCCCCCTGCAGTCCACCGGACTGGTCTCCATCCCGTTCGGTTACCTGGTGGGCTGGCTGGGCAGCCGCCTGGACCACCGGCGCCGCGCCGCTGACAGCAGGGAGAGCCGACAGCTGTACGAGGAGAGCGAGGCACGTCTGCTCGCCGCAGCCGAATGACCTAGGTGGCGGGGGCGGACCGGGCAGGCGGCCTCGGCGCCGCTGCCGCAGTCCGCCCAAGGGGCCAAGGCCCCCGGCGGGGCCGGCATGGCGGCCGGATGCCGACACGCACGCCGCTGTGCGAGTCGGCCGCCGCATGGTCGGCGACGGTCAGGTGAGCGTGTCGGCCAGGGATTGCTCGGTCCACACCGTTTTGCCTTCGCGGGTGTAGCGGGTGCCCCAGCGTTCGGCCATCTGAGCCACCAGGAACAGGCCGCGCCCGCCCTCGTCGGTGGTGCTGGCGCGGCGCAGATGTGGGGCGGTGTGGCTGGTGTCGCTGACCTCGCACACCAGAAAGCGTTCACGGATCAGCCGCAGGGTCGCAGGGCCATTGGCGTACCGGTAGGCGTTGGTGACCAGTTCGCTGGCGATCAACTCGGTGCTGAACGCCAAGTGTTCCAGACGCCATTCGGCCAGCTTGGCCGAGGTCAACGCCCGAGCCTGGGCAGCGACGGCAGGCTCCAGCGGCAGCTGCCAGGAGGCGACGTCCTCTGGTGGCAGCATACGGGTGCGGGCGATCAGCAACGCGATGTCGTCGCTGGGGCGCGCAGGCACGAGCGAGTCGACCACGGCTTGGCATGTCCGTTCCAGCTCGTCCGCAGGGCGGGTGAGCGCTGCGCACAGCTTGCTCAGGCCGATGTCGGCATCGATGTGGCGTTCGCCGATGATCCCGTTGGTGTACAGGCACAGCAGGCTTCCTGCGGCCAGGTCGATCTCCCGGGCCTCGAACGGCAGGCCGCCCAGGCCGAGCGGTGGCCCCGCGGGCAGGTCGAGCAGCGCCACCTGTCCATCAGGAGAGGTCACCACCGGCGGCGGGTGGCCGGCGCGGGCCACGGAGCACCGCCGGGAGACAGGGTCGTACACGGCGTACAGGCAGGTGGCGCCGACGACCTGCTCGCCCACGGGCTGTTCGCCGAACGCTTCCTGTTCGGCCGCCAGCAGGGTGACCAGGTCGTCCAGGCGGGAGAGGACCTCGTCCGGTTCCAGGTCGAGGCTGGCGAGCGTGTGGACGGCGGTACGCAGCCGGCCCATCGTGGCAGCGGCGTGGATGCCGCGTCCCACCACGTCGCCGACGACGAGGGCGACCCGAGCCCCGGACAGTGGAATGACGTCGAACCAGTCGCCACCCAGGCCCGGGGCCGCGCTGGCCGGCAGGTACCGCAGGGCCACCTCGACGGCCGACTGGTCCGGAACGGCCCGGGGCAGAAGGCTGCTCTGCAAGGTGAAGGCGGCCTGCTGCTGCTGGGTGAAGCGCCGGGCGTTGTCGATGGCGAGGGCGGCGCGCGAGCCGAGTTCCTGGGCGAGGGTGAGATCGTCCGCCTCGAAGGGATCGGGGCGGCGCGAACGCCACAGGGTCAGCACGCCCAGCACCAGGCCACGCGCGGCGAGAGGTACCACGATCAGCGAGTGGGCGCCCAGGTCCGGGGCGTGGGCCCCCAGGCGGCCTTCGGTCGAGAACGAGTCGGACGGCAGAACCGGTTCCAGGACGGGCCGCCCTTCGGCCAGGCATCTTGCCTGGGGTGTGTCGGGTGCGAACTCCACCGGCCCGTCCTGGGGGTGGGGCGGGCCGGGTTGCTGGGCGCCGACGCCGCAGACCCTCACTCGTACCACAGGTCCCGCCAGCGCCCGCGCCGGTTCCTCACCACGTATCACCGGCTGAAGTAGGTCCACTGACGCATGGTCGGCGAGTTGCGGCACCATCACCTCGGCGAGTTCCCGGGCGGTCTCTGCCACGTCGAGCGTGGTTCCGATACGACTGCCGGCCTGGTCGAGGAGCGCGAGCCGACGCTGGGCCCGGTGGCGTCCGGTGATGTCCTCGACCATCTCGGCCACGCCCAGGACGCGGCCGGAGGGATCCTCCATCCGGAAGGCCGAGACCAACGCGACCCGCTCTCGTGCCGGATCCGCCTCGAGGCGGGCGAACTGCTCGGAGTAGATCAACGCTCGGCCGGTCTCCAACACCTGGCGTACGCGGTCCGCGGCCCTGCGCGCGTCGTCGGGAAGGAGCATGTAGCCGGTCGGCAGACCTCGAAAATCTGCTGCCGGGACGCCGGTGAAGCGTTCGACGGCCCGGTTGACCCGGAGAACCCTGAGGTCGGGGCCATGGACGACCAGGCCGATCGGACACTGGCGGTACAACCCGTCCAGAATCGCGCGGTCCCTTTGCCAGTCCAGGACGTCGGCCGCGAGTGCCCCGGCGACAAGCCACTCACGGACCCGGTCGTCGCGGGAGATCGTCTGGGCCCTGAGTCCCATCTCCACGAACCGTCCGTCGCGGTGCCGCACCTCGAGCACCCCGAACCAGCCGCCGTCTCTCCGGCAACTCGCCGCGGCCTCCCTGACAGCCGGCATATCGCGCGGATCGACGAGGACCTGGACGGCCGGACGGCCGATCACGTCTGCCCCCGGATGGCCGAGCAGTTCCTCTGCCCGCCGGTTCCATCCGACCACGGCACCCCGGTCGTCGAGCACCGCCAGGGCGGCGCGGCGCGGGGCGAACGGATCGTCGTGGCTTGCGCTGAGCTCCGTCATCCGCATCTCCACCGCTGGCTGACCTGCCGATACTCGTAAGCCTAGTGAACCTGGTGGAGCCGCGCGCGCTCCCGCCGTGGCGGGAGCGCGGGTGATCATGGCAGGCCCGACGGTCCGCCGTCAGCGCCCTGCGGAAACCGCGCCCGGTGTGGCTCCTTCCCGTCTGCAACCGACGTACCTACTGGTCGGTATGACCTGAATTCGACCAACGCGAGGCTTGATGGCGAGGAGCAGGAGTCCGGGAGAATTCGCTTGAGACGCCCATCGTGGCGCGAGGTGCCGAGGCGATCGCGGAGAGTAGCGCGGGTGGCAGCCGGTTGCCTGGAGTGGAACGGAGTCTCCAGGCAACCGGCTTGAGACTTCTAGAAGAACCCAAGTTTCTTCGGACTGTAAGAAACCAGAACGTTCTTCGTCTGCTGGTAGTGCTCCAGCATCATCTTGTGCGTCTCGCGTCCGATCCCTGACTGCTTGTAGCCGCCGAACGCGGCGTGCGCCGGATACGCGTGGTAGCAGTTCGTCCAGACCCGGCCCGCCTGGATCGCCCGGCCCGCGCGGTACGCCGTGTTGATGTCGCGGGTCCACACCCCGGCGCCGAGGCCGTACGACGTGTCGTTGGCGATCTTGATGGCGTCGTCGAAGTCGTCGAACGAGGCCACCGAGACGACCGGGCCGAAGATCTCCTCCTGGAAGATCCGCATGCGGTTGTCCCCCTCGAAGATCGTCGGCTGCACGTAGTAGCCGCCCTTCAACTCGCCTCCGTACTCGGCACGTTCACCGCCGGTGAGGACCTTGGCCCCCTCCTTCCGGCCGATGTCGATGTAGGAGAGGATCTTCGCGAGCTGGTCACCGGACGCCTGCGCGCCGATCATCGTGTCCGTGTCGAGGGGGTGACCGGGTTTGATGAGCTCGGTGCGGGCGACCGCGGCCCGCAGGAAGTCACCGTAGTTGCCGCGCTGGATCAGGCCGCGCGACGGGCAGGTGCACACCTCGCCCTGGTTCAGCGCGAACATGGTGAAGCCCTCGAGGGCCTTGTCGCGCAGGTCGTCGTCCTTGTCCCACACGTCGTCGAAGAAGATGTTCGGCGACTTGCCGCCCAGTTCCAGCGTGACGGGCTTCAGGTTCTCGGCGGCGTACTGCATGATCAGCCGGCCCGTCGACGTCTCGCCCGTGAACGCGACCTTGGCCACCCTCGGGCTCGACGCGAGCGGCTTGCCCGCCTCCGGTCCGAAGCCGTTGACGATGTTCACCACACCCGGCGGCAGCAGGTCCGCGACCAGGCTCATCCAGTAGTGCAGCGAGACCGGGGTCTGCTCGGCGGGCTTGATGACCACCGCGTTGCCCGCGGCGAGCGCCGGCGCGAGCTTCCACGTGGCCATCAGGATCGGGAAGTTCCACGGGATGATCTGCGCGACGACGCCGAGCGGCTCGTGGAAGTGGTACGCCACCGTGTCGTCGTCGACCTCGCTGAGCGAGCCCTCCTGGGCGCGGACCGCGCCGGCGAAATAGCGGAAGTGGTCGATGGCCAGCGGGATGTCCGCCGCCAGCGTCTCGCGCACCGGCTTGCCGTTCTCCCAGCTCTCCGCGACGGCCAGCGGCTCGAGGTACGCCTCCATGCGGTCGGCGATCTTCAGCAGGATGTCGGACCGCTCGGTCGCCGAGGTGCGGCCCCAGGCCGGCGCGGCCGCGTGCGCCGCGTCCAGCGCCCGCTCCACGTCCTCCTCCGTACCGCGCGCCACCTCGGTGAAGGTCTCCCCGTTCACCGGCGACGGGTTCTCGAAGTACCGTCCACGCGCCGGAGGCACGTACTCCCCGCCGATGAAGTGGTCGTAGCGCGACTGGTAGGAGACGATCGCGCCCTCGCTTCCGGGCGCCGCGTAACGGGTCATCCTGGTCTGCCTCCTTCAGCAGCGCTGCCCGCCGTTGGACAGCTCTCTGCGCGGGAGGCTAGGGAAGGGGACGTTGCAGCCACGTTGCGGCGCCGGCCGGACTCACGGCCGCGGCCGGCCGCCCGAGCCGACCGGCGCCGTCAGCTCCGATTCCAGTGACGCGAGCCGCGCCCGGATCGCGGCGCTCGGACGGGCCGCCGCGAGCGCCCGCCACACGTCGAGGTCGTCCTCGCCCCACGGCGCGTGCGCCCAGTCGGCCAGCAGATCGGGGTCGCCGCACGCGACCAGCGCGGCGCGCAGGCCGTCGGCGAGACGTCGCCCGAGCCGCACCACGGCCGGCGCCCGGGACGCCGGCAGCGGCGGCCCCGCGTACGCGGTCAGCGCGGCCGTCACCGCGCCGGCCGCCAGCCGCCGTTCGACGACGTCGAGGTCCGACTCGCACGCGACGGTGAGCCGGTAGGGCCGCGAGGCCAGCAGCCCGGGCCCCAGCAGCCCGCGCAGCCGGGCCAGTTCGGCACGCAGCGTCACCGGCGTCACCGACTCGTCCTCGTACAGCGCGCACAGCAGCTCGTCGCCCGTCAGACCCTCGGGGTGGCGCGCCAGCAACAGCAGGATCTCGCTGTGCCGACGGCTCAGTCTGACGTTCCTGCCGCCGGTGACCAGACGGGCCTCGTCGCGGCCCAGCACGGTCAGCCGCGAGGTCTCGGCGGCGGGCGCCGGCGGGGCGAGCAGCGCCAGGTGGGCCTCCGCGGCGCGGGCGACCGCCTGCACGAACCCCAGGCTGTGCGGGTGCGCCAGTCCGTCCCCGCCCGTGATGTCCACGGCGCCCAGCACCCGACCGCTACGCGGATCGTGCACCGGGGCGGCGGCGCAGGTCCACGGCTGCACCTGCCGGATGAAGTGCTCGGCCGCGAACACCTGCACCGGCCGGTCCAGGGCCACCGCCGTGCCCGGCGCGTTCGTCCCCACCGCGCTCTCCGCCCACCGTGCGCCCGGCACGAAGTTCATCCGCCCCGCCTGCCGCCGGGTCGCCGCGTGCCCCTCGACCCACAGCAGCCGGCCGTGCGCGTCGCACACCGCCAGCAGATGCTCGCCGTCGGCGGCGAACGTGCCCATCAGCTCGCGGAACAGCGGCATGACCCGCGCCAGCGGATGCTCGCTCCGGTAGGCGCCGAGGTCGCCGTCGGTCAGCTCCACGCTCGCCGCGCCGTCCGGACCGACGCCGGCCCGCGCGGAACGCCGCCAGGAGTCGGCCACGACCGCACGCACCGGCCGCGGCACGGTGCCCGCCTCGGTGAACGTCTCGTGCGCCCGACGCAGGATCCGTACGCGCTCGGCGGGGTCGGTCCCCGGCTCCAGGGCCACCCAGGGGTCGGTCAACTGGTCCTCCCGGAAGGCGGTTCGGCCGGCGCGGGGCACGGGTACGGCTGGGGACATCGTCACGCCGGGTGCGCGGGCCGACAACCGTTTGGACGACGCTCAGCGCAAAGTCGGCCATCCGGTATCGCGTCCTGGCCGAACCTGGCCAAGCCGAGCCGACGATTCTCCCGCAGCGCGGGCGTGACCGGTGCACAGGCGCGACCGGTGCGAGGGCGGGGCTGGTGCGCGGGCGGGGCAGGTGGCGCGGGGGTGACCGATGCGCCGATGTCGTCGGGGCCAGACATGACACGGCCGGTGCGCGTCCCGCGCCCGTTCGCCCCCGCGGCCCGCGGCCGCGCCTCTGGCCGTCAGGCCCGTTCAGCCACCGCCGCCGGATCGTCCAGCACGGCCCGCACCACCGAGTGCGCGGCCCCGAGCAGGGGGCCCTCGGGTCCCAGCCGTGAAACGGACACGGGGCAAGCGGGGCCGGCCGTACGCCGGGAGAGTTCGGCCTCGAGCGACGGCAGGAGCCACGGCGCGAGCCCGGCCAGGGCGCCGCCGAGCACGACGCCCTCCGGATCCAGCAGATTGAGCGCCCCGGTCAGGGCCACGCCGAGGGCTGTCCCGGCTTCGCGCAGAGCACGTCGTACGTCCGGATCGCCGTCCGCGGCCCGTCCCGCGAGGAGGCCGACGCGGTCCTCGCCCAGGTCGAGCCCGGCCGCCCGCAGCACCGCCTCCTCGCCGGCGTACTGCTCCAGACAGCCGCGCCCGCCGCACACGCACTCCGGCCCGTCGGGGTGGACCGGCATGTGGCCCAGCTCGCCCGCGAAGCCGCGGGTGCCGCGCAGCAGGCTGCCGTCCACGACCAGCGCGGCGCCGATGCCGATCTCGGCGGACACATGGAGGAAGTCGCGCGGGGTGGCGGCGCCGAGCCAGAGTTCGGCCAGTCCGCCGAAGTTGGCCTCGTTGTCCACGGTCAGGGGAAGCTCGCCGGGCAGCAGCGCGCCGAGGTCGACGTCCTGCCAGTCGAGGTTCGGCGCGCGGACCACCGTACGGGCGTCCCGCGCCACCAGGCCGGGAACGGCGACGGCGAGTCCGGCCGGCCACAGCCCCTCGCGCTCCGCCGCGGCGACGACCTCGCGCACGAGTGCGGTGAGTTCCCCGACCACCGGCTCGGGGGCGCGTCCCCGGTTGGTGCCGTGCCGCTCGGCGCGTGCCCGGACCTCGCCGCGCAGGTCGACGGCACAGACCGCCAGGTGGTCGACGCCGATCTCGGCGCCGATGCCCGCCGGGCCGCGCCCGCTGACCGCCAGCGCCGACCCGGGCCGCCCCACCCGGCCGGGCCGCTCGGGGCCCAGCTCCTCCAGCAGGCCGGTGCGTATGAGTTCGTCGACGAGGGTCGAGACCGCTGCCCGGGTCAGGCCGATGCGTGAGGCGACCGCCGCCCGCGAGAGCGGCCCCTCGGCGCTGACGGCGTGCATCACCCTGGCCAGGTTGCGGCGGCGCATGCCCTGCTGGGTGTCGGGCAGCGAGCGCCCCGGGCCGGCCGGCCGGGCCTCGTGCAGCGGTGCGGTCATGCCTCCGTCGATTCGTCGATGCTCAGTGGGCGTCCGTGCTCCGTTCGAGCAGCGGGGCCGCGTCGGAGAGTACCCCGGCGATCCTGGCGAGCGTCGCCTCGTCCCGCTCGACGGCGTCGAGCACCGGGCCCCGCGCGGTGTTCCAGCGGCGGGCGACGGCGGCCGGGTCCTCGCCGGTCAGCAGGCCCGCCGCCTGCGCCGCCGCCCCCAGCGCGACGAGCTCCTTGGCCTCGGGCACCTGGACCGGCCGCCCGGACAGCCGGCGCACGGTCTGTTGCCAGGCCGCGCCCCGGGCGCCGCCGCCGATCAGCAGCAGCGGGGCCGAGCGGTCAGCGTCCTCGTCGAGAACCAGGTCGAGCGCGCCGAGCAGCGAGTGCACGGCCCCGTCGTAGGCGGCCTGCAGCAGCTGACCGGCGGTCGTGTCGTGGCGCAGACCGTGCAGCAGGCCTGAGGCGTTCGGCAGGTTCGGGGTGCGCTCGCCGTCCAGGTAGGGCAGGAGCGTGAGGTGCGCGGTGGGCTCGACGGCCTCGCGGTCCAGGCCGAGCAGGGCGGCGACGCGGTCCACGGCGAGCGTGCAGTTCAGGGTGCAGGCGAGAGGCAGCCAGTCGCCATGGGCGTCGGCGAAGCCGGCCACGGTGCCGGTGGGGTCGGTGGGGCGACGCTTCGCCACGGCGTATACCGTGCCCGAGGTGCCGAGGCTCAGCACGGGGGTGCCGGGACGCAGCCCGAGGCCCAGTGCCGCGGCGGCGTTGTCGCCGGTGCCGGGCGCGACCAGGGTCCCCTTCGCGAACGGCAGGTCGTGGCTGTCGCGTACGGTGCCGGCCACCTCGCCGGGCCGCACCACACGGGGCAGCAGCGCGGGGTCGAGCCCCACGTGGGCGAGGATCTCGGCGTCGTACGCCTCGGTCCCCGAAGCCCACCAGCCGGTGCCTGAGACGTCGCCGCGGTCCGTGGTGCCCTCGCCCGTCAGGCGCTCGGTCAGGTAGTCGTGGGGGAGGCGTACGGCCTTCGTGGCGCGCAGGGCCGCCGGTTCGTTCTCCGCCAGCCAGGCCCACTTCGTCACGGTGAAGGACGCCGCCGGCACGGACCCGGTGCGCTCCGCCCAGAACTTCGCACCGCCCAGCTCCTCGGTCAGACGGCGTGCCTGGGGGGCCGAGCGCACGTCGTTCCACAGCAGCGCCGGGCGCACCGGCTCGCCGTGTTCGTCCAGCGTGACGAGCCCGTGCTGCTGCCCGCCGACGGACACCGCGGCCGCCTCGCGTGCCACGTCGCCGCACTGGTGCAGCGCCTCGCGCAGCGCGTCGAACCACTGGCGCGGGTCGCTCTCGCGGCCGGCCCCGGAGGAGACGGTGTGCGGGGCCTGGCCGCTCGCGACGACGTCGCCGGTGGCCGCGTCGACGACCAGGACCTTGGTGGACTGGGTGGACGTGTCCACGCCGACGACGAGCGGACCCTCGGCTGCTGACATCGGGCTCTCCCTCAAGTTTTTCCGCGGCTCTGCGGGATCTGTCTTCCCAGAGATGCGTCCGCATACTAATTTGTAAACGGCCATGACGAAATAGTTCGCCACCACCCGCACGACAGTCTTCGAGCAAGGAGCCCCGCCATGAGCTACCAGCCCACCCCCGACGACAGGTTCACCTTCGGCCTGTGGACCGTCGGCTGGCAGGGGAGGGACCCGTTCGGCGACGCCACGCGACGTGCCCTGGACCCGGTCGAGACGGTGCAGCGTCTGGCCGAGCTGGGCGCCTACGGCGTGACCTTCCACGACGACGACCTGATCCCCTTCGGGTCCTCGGACAGCGAGCGCGAGGAGCACGTCAAGCGCTTCCGGCAGGCTCTGGACACCACCGGCATGACCGTGCCGATGGCCACCACGAACCTGTTCACGCACCCCGTCTTCAAGGACGGCGCGTTCACCGCGAACGACCGTGACGTGCGTCGGTACGCCCTGCGCAAGACGATCCGCAACATCGACCTGGCCGTCGAGCTCGGTGCCAGGATCTACGTCGCCTGGGGCGGCCGTGAGGGCGCGGAGTCCGGCGCGGCCAAGGACGTCCGCGTGGCCCTCGACCGCATGAAGGAGGCCTTCGACCTCCTCGGCGAGTACGTGACCGCCCAGGGCTACGACCTGAAGTTCGCCATCGAGCCCAAGCCGAACGAGCCGCGCGGCGACATCCTGCTGCCCACCGTCGGTCACGCCCTGGCCTTCATCGAGCGCCTGGAGCGCCCGGAGCTGTACGGCGTGAACCCCGAGGTCGGCCACGAGCAGATGGCCGGGCTGAACTTCCCGCACGGCATCGCCCAGGCGCTGTGGGCGGGCAAGCTCTTCCACATCGACCTCAACGGCCAGTCCGGCATCAAGTACGACCAGGACCTGCGCTTCGGCGCCGGCGACCTGCGTTCCGCGTTCTGGCTGGTCGACCTGCTGGAGAGCGCCGGCTACGCGGGGCCGAAGCACTTCGACTTCAAGCCGCCGCGCACCGAGGACCTCGACGGCGTGTGGGCCTCGGCCGCGGGCTGCATGCGCAACTACCTGATCCTCAAGGAGCGTGCGGCCGCGTTCCGCGACGACCCGGAGGTCCAGGAGGCGCTGCGGGCCTCCCGACTGGACCAGCTCGCCCAGGCCACCGCCGCCGACGGCCTGCAGAGCCTGCTCGCCGACCGCAGTGCCTTCGAGGACTTCGACGCCGAGGCGGCCGCCGCCCGTGGCATGGCCTTCGAGCGCCTCGACCAGCTCGCCATGGACCACCTGCTGGGCGCCCGGGGCTGAATCCGCGCGCACGCGCGTGTGCAGCGATGAGCGTGCACACGCGCGTGCCGCGGAGAGGCGGCTGTTGAAGCGGTCTGCGCACGAAGTGCGCCGGAATCATGCCGTCCGTGGCATGACCGCGTATCAACTTCCTTGTGGGGGTCGCGCGGTGAGCGGCGCGCGGCGACCCTGGACGGTATGGCCATGCCGCCCGTACCGCCCCAGCCGCCCGGACCTCCCGGCGACACGCCGCCTCCCGGTGGCTTCGGACCGCCCCACGCCGGCTTCGGACCCCACGACGGGACGGGCGGAGGCGGCCTGCCGCCGCATCCGCCGTCCCGATCCCCGGGCCCCGGGCGGCGCAGGAACGCCCTCTACGTCGTCCTCGCCCTGCTGGTCGCCGCGGGAGCCGTTCTCGCCGTCCTGCTGATGGATTCGGGAGGCGACGACTCGCCGGACGACGAACCCACCGCCCGGAGCAGCACCGGCGACGCCTCCACGCCCGACCCGTCCAACAGCCTCCCGGTCGAGCTGCCGAGCGGGCTGCCGACCCGTCTGCCGAGCGGGCTGCCGAGCACTCTGCCGACCGAGCTGCCGTCGGACGTGCCCACTGTGCTGCCGTCCGGCATACCGAGCGATCTCGAATCGCTGCTGCCGTCCCTGGGCGAGGTGCTGCGGTAAGGGGTGATCGGTGATCGGTGATCGGTGATCGGTGGTCAGTGGGCCGGAGCGGTGCTCGGTGCTCGGTGATCGGTGGGTGGGCGCGGGGTGTCGGTCCGACCGCCCGTCGGACCGACACCCCGTTCCGGATCGGGACCTACCGTCGCTCCGGATCGGCGGCACAGTCAGCTCGGGGGGTGTGTCTCCTCGCTGTCGGGGCGGGCTGCGGCCAAGGCCGTCGCCGGGTCGTGGGCCGCGTTCCCCGTCGGCGTCCAGCGGCCGCTCTCCTCGCGGTACGGCCACCAGCGGCCGTCCCGCCCCAACCGGAGTTGGCACGCCGTCCCGACGACCGTCCAGCGATTTCCGCGCGCTCGCAGCACAGGGCGCTCGTCCTCCACCCAGGCCGAGTCCAGCGCGGCACGCGCGCGTGTGAGCGCTTCGCCCTGCACAGCCCATTCCTCCTCGAGCACCGACACCGCGGCCGCCCCGCCGAACCCCCAGGCACGCACGGCCAAGGCCAGTTGCTCCCGGTCGCGCCCCGACCCGACGGCAAGCCGGTCGACCACGGCCGCGGAGGGGCCGTCCGCCGACCGGAGGCCGTCGAGGAGACCGGCCGCCAGTCGCACCGCGTCCATCCGCAGCACATCCATCCGCACGGCCTCCATCCGCACCGCGTCCGGCTGTTCCCATTCCAGTCGCCCCGCGTCCTCCGCGACCCTCGACGGCCGGCCGGTGGCCGCTCGTCGTCCGGCCCCTTCCCGGAGCGCCTCCGCGAGCATCAGGCGCGCCTCGACGGCTGTCCGGGCGGCCAGGATCTCCAGCGCCTTCGGGTCCAGTCCGGGCGGGGCCGGCGCATCCGTGTCCAGCGAGGGCGGAAGACCCGGTTCGTCCGGGAGGGCGGGTGCGGCGGGCAGCGGGGGGAGGATGCCGCCGGCCCCGTACGCCTCGGCCGCGTCCACCCCTTCGGCCCCCAGCGGCTCGGGCGCTGGTCCGCGGCCTGTGAACTGCCCGCCTCCGGCTACGGCCGTAGCGGCGGCGCCGCGCGCCTGAAGGTCGCTCAGCACCGCGTCTTCGGCGCGTCCTCGAAGCAGCAGCAGGACGAACGGGTCCTCGTCGAGCAGCCTCGCCACCTGGTAGCAGACGGCTGCCGTGTGACCGCAGTGGTCCCAGGCTCCGCAGTCGCACTCCGCCTCCAGGTCGCCGGGGCCGGGGAGCAGATCGATTCCGGCCGTCTCGGCGTCCTCGACGAGATCGGGCGGCATGTCACGGTCGAGCAGCGCGGCAACGTGTCCGGCGCGCTCGACCGCCAGATCGAGGAACCGGTCCCACTGCGCGTCCGAAAGCGCGTCGAGCAGGACGTCGGCCCGGTGCGCCGTGCGATCACGGTCCCGGACGACGGCCGTGACGCGTCCCGGCCGCACCGACACCGCGCCCACCGCTCCCGCGCGGGCGAGACGACGGCCTGCCTTCACCTGCTCGCCGTCCAGCGCGCCGCCCTCCAGCGCGGACAGCCATGCCCGGCCCCACCAGGTCTGTGCGAACCCCTTCCCGCGCGCGGGAGCCGACGGGGCGAAGGTCCGTTCCTCGATGTCGTCCCGACGGCTCATCGTGTGCTCCCTCGAAGTTCCACCAGCTCGGCCAGCTCGGCGTCCGTCAGTTCTGTCAGCGCCGCTTCTCCGGCCCCGAGAACGGCGTCGGCCAGATCCTGTTTGCGCCGCAGCATGTCGGCGATGCGATCCTCGATCGTGCCCTCGGCGATCAAGCGGTGCACCTGCACCGGCCGGGTCTGGCCGATGCGGTACGCGCGGTCGGTGGCCTGCGCCTCGACGGCCGGATTCCACCACCGGTCGTAGTGCACGACATGCTCCGCGCGCGTGAGGTTGAGGCCGGTGCCGGCCGCTCGGAGCGACAGCAGGAACACCGGCGCCTCACCGTCCTGGAAGCGCCGGACCATGGCCTCGCGCTCCGCGACCGGAATGCCGCCGTGCAGGAACTGGGTGGGCACCCCCCGCATGGCCAGATGCTGTTCCAGCAGACGTGCCAGGCGCACGTACTGCGTGAAGACCAGGACGCTCGCCCCCTCGGCGAGAAGGGTGTCGAGCAGTTCGTCCAGGAGCTCCAGCTTCCCGGAGCGTCCGGATGTCCTCGGCCGCTCCTCCTTCAGATACTGCGCGGGGTGGTTGCAGATCTGTTTGAGTGCGGTCAGGAGTTTCACGATCAGCCCGCGACGAGCCATGTCGTCGGCCTCGGCGATCGCCGCGAGCGTCTCGCGCACCACGGCCTCGTACAGGCCCGCCTGTTCCTTGGTGAGGGAGACGGGGTGATCGGTCTCGGTCTTGGGCGGCAGTTCCGGGGCGATCCCCGGGTCCGACTTGCGGCGGCGCAGCAGGAACGGCCCCACGAGCCGGGCGAGTCGCTCGGCCGCGGCCGGATCGCCGCCGCCCTCGACCACGCGCGCGTGGCGCGCACGGAAGGTGCCGAGCCGGCCCAGCAGACCGGGCGTCGTCCAGTCCAGGATCGCCCACAGCTCCGACAGGTTGTTCTCCACCGGGGTGCCGGTGAGCGCGACACGCGCGCGTGTGCCGATCGTGCGCAGCGCCCGCGCCGTGGCCGAGTAGGGGTTCTTGACGTGCTGCGCCTCGTCCGCCACGACCAGGCCCCACGCCACCTCGCCCAGCCGGCCCGCGTCGAGCCGCAGCGTGCCGTACGTGGTGAGCACGAACTCCCCGTCGGCCAGGTCCTCCAGTGCGCGGCGGGCTCCGTGGAAGCGGCGCACCGGCGTGTCCGGCGCGAACCTCTCGATCTCCCGCTGCCAATTGCCCATCAGGGACGTCGGACAGACCACGAGCGTGGGGCCCGCCGACGCGGGATCCGCCTGACGGTGCAGGTGCAGCGCGATCAGCGTGACGGTCTTGCCGAGTCCCATGTCGTCCGCCAGACAGCACCCCAGTCCCAGGGCGGTGGTCCGGGCCAGCCAGTCCAGGCCGCGCCGCTGGTAGTCACGCAGGGTGGCGTGGAGCGCGGCGGGCTGCTCCACCGGCTCCTGGGCGTCAGGGGTCGTCAGCCGCTCTCGCAGGGTCGCCAGCCAGCCGCTGGGCCGCACCTCGACCCGGCGGCCGTCCACCTCCGTGGAGCCCGTCAGAGCCGCGCTCAGGGCGTCCACGGGTGTCACCTTGCGGTCCTGTCGAGCGCGGGCCCGCCGAAGCTCTCGCGGGTCGATCAGGACCCACTGGTCGCGCAGCCGGACGAGGGGCCGGCCGGCCTCGGCGAGACGGTCCAGTTCCTCGCGCGTCAGGTGCCGGTCGCCCAGCGAGAACGACCACGTGAAGCTCACGAGCGCGTCCGCCGACAGGAAGGACGGCGTGGCCGAGTGTCCGCGACGTGACCTCGGCGCCTCCTCGGGCGGCCCGACGATCGCACGGGCCGTCAGCGTGCGGGCCGCCCCTCTCGGCCAGTGCACTTCCACGCCGGCGCTCGCCAGCGCTCGCGAACCCTCTCCGAGGAGCTCGGCGACGTCCTCGTCGAGAAGGTCGACGGCGTCCGGGACGGTGGCCGACAGCAGAGGGGTCAGCGCGGGCCAGGCCCGTGCCGCGCGGCGCAGTGCGAGCAGGGCGTCCATCCGCGCGCGCGGGCCGAACACCGCGGGGGCGACGCCTGGGTCGCCCCAGATCTCGGCGGCGTCCGCGACGATCGCGGGATCGCTCACACTGTGAACCTGCGGCACGGCCCGGAACCCGGGCCCGGACGCGCCTGCGTCGGAAGACGCCGTCCCGGCCACGGTTCCGCCGGCAGAGGCACCGGCACCAGACGCACCCGCGGCAGCGGCACCAGCACCAGTGGCACCGGCGGCGGAGACACCCGCGGCAGAGGCGCCGGCGGCGTCCGCGCGGTCGGCCTCGTTCCGGTCCGCTTCCTGTGGGACGACGGCCGAGATGTCGATCCCCGTGACCTCGATCCGCAGCGAGATCCGTACCCCGCAGTCGTGCCCGGCGGCGACGTCGGCCGCCCACGCGCGCAGCTCCGGCACGAGCCGCGGCTGCTGTGCCGCATAGGCGGGGGCGCCCGTCACGAGCGGTGCGGCGGGCGTGCGGGGCAGCGCGTCCGCGACGGCGTCCAGGAACGCGCGCACCAGCCGTTCGGGATCGGGAAGCCGCAGCGGCGGGCTCTCGTCCACCGGTACGGCGTGTGCCTCGGGTGGCATCGAGGCGGCCAGTCTGCGCACCTGCTCGACGTCCTCCGGGCCCAGCGGTCCTGCCCGCCATGCGTCGTGGTCCTCCGCGGACAGGCCGGGCAGGAGCAGCCCGCGCGCCACGCACCGCAGGGACAGCAGGGCGGCCGCGCTCCAGAAGGCGGCGGACCGGTGGGCGTCGGGGGCGACACGCGCGCGTGTGAGGACGGGCAGAGCGTCCGGCATCGGGAGCAGCACGGCCGGCACGCGCGCGAGGGCCACTCCGGTGCCGGCGGGCCGGACCACGCACAGCTCCCGCAGGGCGCCCGAGGGAACGGCGGGAGGTGCGTCGCCGTCCGGGTGCCAGAAGGCGACGCTGCCGGTGCGGGCCGGGCTCCCGGGCACGAACACGGCGCAGAATCGGGCGAGTTCGGGAATCTCTGACGGTGCTTCCACGGGAAGGCTCTGCGCGGAGATGGGGCCTCTCCTCAAATTTGACTACCGGGGTGGGTCGCCGAGGGTACAACACTTCGGCGGGAACGTGCGCCACGCCGTGCGCCACCCCTGCGCCATCCCTGCGCCGCTCCCGATCGGAAGCGTGTGTCCCTGTTCTGCGTGCTGCGCGCCCTGAGGACAGGGGTTCTCAGGGGCCTCTCGGGGGTGTACCTCAGGGGCGTCTCAGGGTCGGGTCCGGAACCGCGGGCGGCGCGGACCCGTTTTCATGGCAGAGAGCGGCAGTGGCCGCGAAGGAGGCGACGCAGATGTCGAAGAACGCGAAGATCGCCGCGGGAGGTGTGGCGGTCGGGCTCCTGCTGTGGATCTGGCTGCCCTGGTGGGTGGCCCTGCTGATCGTGGTGGGGGTTCCGACGGCGGCCTATCTGGCGCTGGACCCGTCACAGCGGCGCAGGCTGCGCCGTGTCACCCGCAAGGAGCTGGGCCGCTGAGTGATCCTGCCGCGTGGTGAGTGCTGACTGACACCCGCTGATTCATACCCGCTGAGTGATGTCGTGGATGACTGAGCCGTGGGGGCCGCGGCGCGGCCCCCACCGTGGCGGCTTCCCTGGCCGACGGCGTCCGTGCTTCGGCATCCCCGGCCACAGGATCCCGTGCGCGTGGTGGCCGCACGGAGCGGCAGGCGTCGAAAGGCCATGCCTGTCGGTGCGGCCACGGCGGCCGGGAAAAGGGGAGCGGAACACTCAGAGGGGGCGTACCGCCATCTTGTCGAGCGCTTCCAGGAGTCCGGGCAGTTCGGGCCCGCGGCCCACGGGAAGCACCTCGCCGGGCTCCTCGTCGAGCAGCACGAACGCGATGTCGTCGGTCCTGGCCACCAGCGACCAGCCGGGGCCGTCGGCGCGCAGGGTGCGCGCGTCACCGGGAGCGAACGACGAACGCACGCGGCCGAGCGGAGGCGGGGTGTCCACATAGGCGCGCACCTCGGCCAGGACGCGCCGGATGCCGCTGTGGCCCTTCCGCGTGCCCTTCCCGGCCTCGTCGGCCACGCCGGCCCTTGGGGTCCCAGGAGCCCCTTCAGCCCCCGCCGGACCGCCGGGCTGCCCACCGCCCGGGTCGGACGCCGAGGCCGTGTCCGACCGGCCCGCCTGACCGTCCCGGCCGACTGTGGCCGAGGCTGCGGCGACGGCGCCCTCGTCGGCCCGGCCGGCCTCGTCGGCGCCCGCGTCTGCCCCGGCGCCGTCCTGCCCGGCGGGCGTCGCGAACTCCGTGTCGTCGATCTGCTCGCGCCACAGCGCCCACTGGAGCGCGATCTCGTCCGCCCCCAGCCGCCGCTGTGCCGGTCCCCAGGTGCTCGTGTCGGGCGGGCACAGCGCCGGGCCGTCCGTCACCTCGGGGGCCGGATCGTGCGGCGCGGGCACCCCGGGAGCCGCGACGGCGACCGCCAGCGGCCACCCGGGCAGCGCGGCGACGACCGTCCGCTCGTCCGGCGACAGGTCGTACTCCATGCCGCAGTCCCACGACGCGATGGCCACGGCCACCAGCGACACGTCGTCGATGACGACGGTCCACCGCGCGCCTTCGCCGTCCTGGCCCAGCACCAGGCCGTAGCCGTCGGCGAGCGGCGGGAGGCCGAGCGCCGCGCAGGCCTCCGGGTAGTCGTCGCCCAACGCACTCGGGAACTTCGCCGGCGTCAACAGCACCGCCGTGAGCACATAGAGCGCATCGTCCTCGGCGGCGACGGCGTCCTCGTCCGTCCCGGCCATCCCAGCCTCCCCATCGGTTCGTCCAACGGCGCGCACCCTAGTGCGGCAAGAAGGCGCTTGTCACGACTCGCCGTATACCCGGAGCTGCAGTTTTCCGGCCGGACGGGGCGAATCGACCACTTCGGCCGGACGAAACGGCGACTCCGGCCGTCGGATGCGTCATGCCGTCGGCAGCCCGAGGAGCGCACGGGCCACGACCCGCGGCGACTCATCGCGCTCTCGCGCGAGCGCGATGACGGCGCGGCAGGCCAGTTCGTTGACCCCGAAGGACAGCGCCTCCGGCGACACCCAGCCCGCCGCCTCGTCGATCCCGTCCTGGTCGTCCTCGGCGCAGGCCGAGACGTACGCGGCGGCCGCCTCGAACAGGTTGTGCGGGCGCTTGCCGCCGCCGTCCGACGTCCTTGCCGGACCGCCCGCTCCGTCGGGACGCGTCCGCGCGCGCGTCGGGTCGAGGAGATTCCTGCAAGCCTGAAGGATCCTGCCGAACATGCCGACCGCCTTCCCCCTGCGTGATGATGCCAACTGATCGTTCATCTCCTTCTGTTCAACCTAGAGTTGGAGGTCCGGCGGCAGAAGGGGGCGGAACGGTGAAGCGGTTCGAACGGCTTGAACGGATCCGGCGGATGGACCCGTACGAGGACGCGTCCGAGATCTACCGGCTCACCGCGGTGTACGAGTTCCCCTGGGATGTCACCCGCGCTCTGGAAATGGCCCTGTACCGCACCTACGCGGTGCCGAGCATCGGGCGCCTTCTGGCGGAGACCGCGGAACTCACCGATCGCGCCCAGAAGCGCTACGACGACACCTCGCTCCTGCTCGACGCCGTCGTGGAGCACGGCTTCGACAGCGAACAGGGGCGGACGGCCGTCCGCCGCATCAACCAGATGCATCGCAGCTACGACATCAGCAACGAAGACATGCGGTACGTGCTCTGCACGTTCGTCGTGATGCCCAAGCGGTGGATCGACGCCTACGGATGGCGCAGGCTGTCACGCCACGAGATCGTCGCCTGCAGCGTGCACTACCGCACCCTGGGGCAGCGCATGGGCATCAAGGACATCCCCGGGACCTACGAGGAGTTCGAGGCCTGTCTCGACGCCTACGAAGAGGCCCACTTCGCCTGGGACGAGGACGCGCGACGGGTGTCGGACGCCACGCTCACGCTCATGGCCTCCTGGTATCCGAGGCCGCTGGCGCCCGTCCTGCGCGGCGCCACGCTCGCCCTCCTCGACGAATCGCTCCTGAAGGCCTTCCGCTACCCGCCTCCGGGTCCCGTCACCCGTGCGCTGGTGCGGGGAGCGGTACGCGCGCGTGGACGTGCGGTGCGGTTGCTGCCGCCGCGCCGCACACCCCACTACGCGCGGCAGAACCGGGAGATCAAGGGCTACCCGAACGGCT
Organism: Streptomyces sp. NPDC037083; assembly: GCF_055606485.1. NCBI lineage: Bacteria > Bacillati > Actinomycetota > Actinomycetes > Kitasatosporales > Streptomycetaceae > Streptomyces > Streptomyces sp. NPDC037083. The sequence continues at coordinate 381,119 of NZ_JBVJSQ010000008.1, forward strand.
ACCGGCTGGGCGAGCTGGGCACCCGCCCGGTTCCCGGCACGGCAGGCTGCCCCGTGCGCAGCACCGGCGGGTCAGCCGGCCAGTGAGCCGATCGTCTCGCGCAGCCAGCTGAGCTCGGCCCTCGAGGTGGCCCGCGCGATGGTCAGGACGCCGAGCCGGAAGGGGTCCGAGACCTCTTCCGCGCTCAGCGGCCGGTCGCCCTCGTAGAAGAAGCTGGCGGGCTCCTCCAGGAAGTCCAGCCGGCGGCGCAGGACGGCCGCCTGAGCGGCGGTGTCGTCCAGGTGGCGGAGGAAGGCGAGCACCGTGAACCAGCGGTTCTCGTCGGTGATGTCGCGCCGATCGGGCTCGGCGAGCCGTCGGCGCAGCTCCTCCCGGCCCTCGTCGGTGAGGCTCAGGACGTGCCGCGGAGCGGCCACCGCGCCGGGCTCGGTGGCGCGCACGAGGAAGCCCGCCTTCTCCAGGCGCTTGATCGCCGGGTACAGGGTGCTCTCGGCCACGGGGCGCACGTGCCCGGTCAACGCCGTGATGCGTTTGCGCAGTTCGTAGCCGTGCAACGGGGCGTCGTACAGGAAGCCGAGGATGGCGAGCTCCAGCATGCCTCCATTCTGCCGGAGAAGTGGGGGTATCTCGCCCCCGACATACCTCGCCCCTCGCATACCTCACCTCTTGTATACCTCGCTATATGAGTACCTCGTTGACTTAATACATCGGTACCGATGTATTCTCCGGGTGGCGGATCGACGAAGGTGGCGCTCACCAAGGGGAAGACGAGGGTGGCGCTCACCCAGGAACGGGGAGGAAGCGATGCGGCAAGCGACGTTCGACGGCAGCGGAAGCCAGGTGCGCTGGACCGAGACGCCGGGTGCGGAACCCGCGCGGGTGTACGTGCACGGCCTGGGGGCGGCCTCGGCCGTCTACCACGCGCACGTGGCGGCGCGTCCTGAACTCGCCGGGCGGCGCAGCCTGTTCGTCGACCTGCCCGGGCACGGCATCAGCGACCGGCCTGCGGACTTCGGCTACACGCTGGAGGAGCACGCAGGCGCCGTTGCCGCGGCGCTGGACGCGGCCGGCGTGACGGGCGCCGAGCTGGTCGCCCACAGCATGGGCGGCTCGGTGGCCGTCGTCCTCGCCCATCGCCGCCCCGACCTGGTCGCCCGGCTCGTGCTCACGGAGGCCAATCTCGACGCCTTCCCGCCGCCCACGGCGGGCAGCAGCGGCATCGCCTCGTACACGGAGGACGACTTCGTCGACGGTGGGTACGCGCGCGTGCTGGAGCGGGTCGGGCCCCTGTGGGCCGCGACCATGCGGCTGGCCGACCCGCGCGCCCTGCACCGCAGCGCCGTCGGGCTCAGGCGCGGATCCGTTCCGGTGATGCGCGAGATCCTGGCCGGGCTGCAGGCGGTCGAGCGCGTCTACCTGCAGGGTGAGCTGACCGGAGAGCTCGACGGGGCGGACGCCCTGGAGGCGGCGGGCGTGCGGGTGGTGACGGTCCCCGGGGCGGGCCACAACGTGATGTTCGACAACCCCGACGCGTTCGTGCGCGCGGTGGCCGGCCGGGTGTGAGTCCTCAGCCCTCGCGCACGGCCAGGGCGAGGAAGCGGGCGTCCTCGTCGACGTACGAGGTCATGCACCAGCCCGAACCGGCCAGCAAAGGCCGCAGGTTGGGTTCCGCGCGCAGGTCCTGCGGTGTGATCCGCCGGCCCTGGCGGGCCGCGAGCGCCGCCCTGCCGATCGGGTGGAAGAGCGCCAGCGTGCCGCCGGGGCGCACCACTCGCGCCAGCTCGCGCAGGTTCTCCGCCGGTCGGGGCAGGTGGGCGACGAGCCCCGCACCGAACACGGCGTCCAGTGACGCGGAACGCAGCGGGAGCGCGGTGACGTCGGCGAGCACCAGCTGCCCGTCGCGGTCGCGTCCGGCCCGTACGGCGGCTTCCAGCATGGCCGGGGTCAGGTCGGCCCCCACGACCACTCCCGTGGGTCCCACGGCCGCCCGCAGGGGCGTGAGGGCCCGCCCGGTGCCGCAGCCGGCGTCCAGCACGCGGTCCCCCGGACGCAGACCGAGGTCGCCGACCGCCGCCGCGTACGCGGGGCCGTCGTCGGGGAAGCGGCTGTCCCAGTCCGCGGCGCGCGCCGTGAAGAACTCCTGAACGTGTGTGTGGTCGTCGCTCATGCTCCGCATGATCCCTCACCGTCACGGAGGACGCCTCGGCGCACACGTTCGAGCGTGACCCGGTCGTTCCATCGCCCTTCTGCGTCATATTCCAACACCTTTCGAAATGCGCCCCCTTCGTGCTCCCGTGCCCCGGCTAGCGTCCCGGGGCCATGGGACACCTGGACCACGCCGCCTTCGGCTGGCTGACCCCCGTGCTGTCGTATGCGATGGCCTGCATCGGCGCCGCCCTCGGGCTGCGCTGTACCGTTCGCGCGCTCGGCGCCACCGGACGCGCACGCCGCAACTGGCTGATCACCGCGGCCTCGTCGATCGGCACCGGCATCTGGACCATGCACTTCGTGGCCATGCTCGGCTTCGGAGTCGGCGGCACCGACATCCGCTACGACGTTCCGCTGACCGTGCTCAGCCTGCTGGTCGCCATGGTCGTCGTGTGCGCCGGCGTCTTCGCCGTCGGCTACGGCCGTGACCGCACGCGCGCGTTGCTGATCGGCGGGCTCACCACCGGCCTGGGCGTGGCGAGCATGCACTACCTGGGCATGGCCGCGGTCCGGCTGCACGGCGTCGTGACCTACGACCCGGTGCGCGTCGGGCTGTCCGTCCTGATCGCGGTCGTCGCGGCCACCGCGGCTCTGTGGGCCGCGCTCAACATCAAGGCGCCGATCGCGGTCGGCGTCGCCTCCCTCGTCATGGGGGCGGCGGTGAGCAGCATGCACTACACCGCGATGTTCGCGGTGCGCGTCCATGTCACACCCTCCGGCGCGGCGCTGCCCGGGGCCACGGCGATGCAGTTCATCTTCCCCCTCGCCGTCGGCCTCGGGTCCTACCTCTTCCTGACCTCGGCCTTCGTCGCGCTGTCGCCCACCACGGGGGAGCGTCGGGCGTCCGCCTCGGCGCAGCAACCGGGGGAGAACCTCGCCGGCCGGCAGCAGGCCCGGACCGCCTGACCCGACCGGCAAGCCCCTACCACTCCCGAGCGAGGAGGCCATGCGTACACCCCGTAGGACCCTCACGGCAGGCGCCGAGGCGCCGCCCCCCGCGCGCGGCCGCCGCGCCCACGCCGGCCCCCCTGCCGACGAGGGGCCGGACGAACAGACCGACATATCGGCGGACACGGCCCCCGCGCGTCCGGAACGCTGGCGGCTGAGACCGCGCACCGTGCGCGCCAAGATCGTCTGCCTCCTGATGGTGCCCGTCGTCTCGCTGCTGGCCCTGTGGGCGTACGCCACCGTCAGCACCGCCCAGGACGTCTCCGCGCTGCGCAGACTGCAGCGGGTGGACTCCGAGGTGCGCGCGCCCGTCGCGGCCGCGGTGGCCGCGCTGCAGACCGAACGCGCGGCCGCCGTACGGTATGCGACCGACCCCGTTCCCGGGCGGGACGGCGACCTCAGGACGCTCGCCGTGCGCACGGACCGCGCGGTGGCCGAGCTGAGGATCGGCGACGACAGCACCGTCGCCGACGGCCGGGAAATGCCCACCGGCGTGGCCCAGCGGCTCGAGAGGTTCGTCTCCGGCGCCGAAGGGCTCGCCTCCCTGCGGTCCTCGGTGCTCGACGGCAGCGCCGGCTGGGAGGAGGCGTACGGCCGCTACACGAGCACGATCTCGGCGGCCTTCTCGGTGGGCGGCGCGCTCTCCGACGTCCAGGACGCCGAACTCGGCTCGGACGCGCGCGTCCTGCTCGAGTTCTCCCGGGCCGGCGAGGCGCTCGCCCGGGAGGACGCCGTGCTCACCGGCGCGCGATCGGCCGGACGCCTCGACACCGGGCGCCTGCGGCTGTTCGCCGGCGCCGTCGACACCCGACGCACCCTGACGGAAGCCGCCGTCACGGACCTGCGCGGCCCCGAACGCACCGCCTGGCAGCGGCTCGCCGCCGGCAGCGACTACGCGGCCCTGTACGCGGCCGAGGACAAGGTGCTCGCCGCGGGACCCGGCGCCAGGGCGGTCAGGGCCGCGCCCGTCGGCACGTGGAAAACGGCCCACGCGCGCGTGCAGAACGGTATGCGGACCATCGAGGCGGACGCCGGACGCGGTGTCGCCGACCACGCCGACCCGCTCACCCGCGGGCTGCTCACCGCACCCGGCGCCGCGGTCCTGCTCGGCCTCGCCGCCGTCGTCGCCTCGCTCGTCATCTCCGTGCGCATCGGCCGCGGCCTCGTCATCGAACTGGTCAGCCTGCGCAACAGCGCCCTGGAGATCGCCCGGCGCAAACTCCCGGAAGCCATGCGCAAACTGCGCGCGGGCGAAGAGATCGACGTTCACGCCGAAGCACCGCCCGGGCCTGCCGCCGAGGACGAGACCGGTCAGGTCGCCGAGGCGCTGAGCACCGTGCACCGCGCCGCGCTGCGGGCCGCCGCGGAGCGCGCCGAACTCGCCAGCGGCATCTCCGGGGTGTTCGTCAACCTCGCCCGCCGCAGCCAGGTCCTGGTCCACCGGCAGCTGAGCCTCCTGGACAGCATGGAGCGCCGCTCGGACGACCCCGACGAGCTGAGCGACCTCTTCCGGCTCGACCACCTCACCACCCGCATGCGGCGTCACGCGGAGAGCCTGATCATCCTCTCCGGGGCCGCGCCCGGCCGGGCCTGGCGCATGCCGGTCTCCCTCACCAACGTGGTCCGCGCCGCCGTCTCCGAGGTCGAGGACTACGCGCGCGTGGAGGTACGCCAGCTCCCGGAGGCGGCCGTCATCGGCACCGCCGTCGCCGACCTGACCCACCTGCTCGCCGAACTCGTCGAGAACGCGGCCCAGTTCTCGCCGCCGCACACGCGTGTGCGCGTCACCGGCGAGCCCGTCGGCAACGGATACGCCGTCGAGGTCGAGGACCGGGGTCTGGGCATGGGCGCGGAGACCCTCACCGAGGCCAACCGGCGCATCGCCCAGTCCGAGGCTCTCGACCTGTTCGACAGCGACCGGCTCGGTCTGTTCGTGGTCAGCAGGCTCGCCGCCCGGCACGGCATCAAGGTGCACCTGCGGACCTCGCCCTACGGCGGCACCACGGCGGTCGTCCTGCTGCCCACGCCCCTGCTGCACGACGGTAAGCCGGAACGTTCCGCCCATGAGACGGCCCGGGCGCGGCAGCCCGAGGAATGCGAGTACGCGCGCGTGCCCGCCGCCGAGCGGCAGCCGGCCCAACGGCACCAGGACGCCGTCCCCGCCTCCGCCGACCGGCCCGCGCTGGCCGCCCCCCTACGGGCCGCCGAACCGGCGGCGTCCGACCCACCGCCCCCCGGAGTGACCGCCTTGCGCCTGCACCGCCCCCCGGACGATTCCGAGGCATCGGACGACCTCCCGCGCCGGGTACGGCAGGCCAGCCTCGCCCCTCAGCTGCGCCGCCCGCTCCCCGAGGAGCCGGCCCGGCCGTCCGCCCCGCGCGGCGACGAACGGCGCACCCCCGAGCTGGTACGGGACCGGATGGCCGCATACCAGGACGGCTGGGCCCGGGGCGGCGGCAGCCGGCCCGGCCGCCGAAGCACCGCGGAACCCGCACCGGGCAGCCACAGCAGCGAAGGAGACCCCGCATGATCCAGGACCCGAGTACGAGGCAGGCCCAGCGGTCCGGCGAACTCGACTGGCTGCTCGACGACTTGGTGGTGCGCGTGAGCGAGGTACGGCACGCGGTGGTGCTGTCCAACGACGGCCTGGCCGTCGGCGCCTCGACCGACCTCAGGCGGGAGGACGCCGAACACCTCGCCGCCGTCGCCTCCGGCTTCCACAGCCTGGCCAAGGGGGCGGGCCGCCACTTCGGGGCCGGCGGAGTGCGCCAGACCATGGTGGAGATGGACGACGGCTTCCTCTTCGTGGCCGCCGCGGGCGACGGCTCCTGCCTCGCCGTCCTCACCGCCGTGACGGCCGACATCGGCCTCGTCGCGTACGAGATGGCGCGGCTGGTCAAGCGGGTCGGAGAGCACCTCTACACCCCGCCGCGCCTCGGCGCGCGGCCGCCCGCCGTCGGATGAGGCCAGAGAGCGACCCGTGCAGATGACCGAGGACAGAACCCTCGCCCCCCGCGAGTCGGGCAGCCAGTGGTACGACAACGAGGCCGGCCCGCTCGTGCGCCCGTACGCCATGACGGGCGGACGCACCAAGTCCGGCCCCACCGGAACGCACTTCGACCTGATCGCCCTGGTCACCCTGGATCCGGGCGCGCCCGGCACGGACGGCATGGCGCTCGGGCCGGAACACCGCGCCCTCCTCGACCTGTGCCGCACGGAGACCCAGTCCGTCGCCGAACTCGCGGCCGGCGCGGACCTCCCCGTGGGCGTGGTCAGGGTGCTCCTCGGGGACCTGCTGGAACTCGGCTGCGTCACCGTGAGCCGTCCGGTTCCGCCCGCGCAGTTGCCCGACGAACGCATCCTGCGCGAGGTGATCGAGGGGCTGCGGGCGCTGTAGATGAACGTTTTGACCCACTCGGACGCGTACGGACCCACCCCGTACCGACGTCTACCGTTGCCGCACTCCCGAGAGAAGTGATCCATGGTCTTCGAGCACTCCGACGCCCAGGGCGAGACGGCTCCCCTGGCGTTGAAGATACTGGTCGCCGGCGGGTTCGGCGTGGGCAAGACCACCATGGTCGGCGCGGTCAGCGAGATCAAGCCGCTGCGCACCGAGGAACTGCTCAGCGAAGCAGGGCAGTCGGTGGACGACACCGACGGAGTGGACCAGAAGGTCACCACGACCGTCGCGATGGACTTCGGCCGGATCACCATCCGCTCGGGCCTCTCCCTCTACCTGTTCGGGACTCCGGGCCAGGACCGCTTCTGGTTCCTGTGGGACGAACTGTCCCAGGGCGCCCTGGGCGCGGTGGTCCTCGCCGACACCCGACGTCTGGAGGACTGCTTCCCGGCGGTCGACTACTTCGAGCACCGGCACATCCCGTTCGTGGTGGCGGTCAACTGCTTCCCCGGTACGCGGACCTACGGCGCTCAGGACGTCTCGCACGCTCTCGACCTCGACGCGGGCACCCCCGTCGTCCTGTGCGACGCCCGTGACCGCGATTCGGGGAAGGAGGTCCTGATCAGGCTCGTGGAGTACGCCGGGCGGATGCACACCGCCCGGCTGCTCGACTCCGTGGGGTGACGTCGCCGTCGCGGACCGACGTCAGTCCGCGACGGCCTTCTGCGCCAGCACCTTCTCCACCGTGACGCGTACGAGAAGCTCGCCCGGGACGCCGTTGCGCGCGCCGAACTCCTCGGCGCGCTCCTCGCCCATGTACCGCGCCCCGATTCGGGCCGCCCAGTGCCGGACCTCGTCCAGATCCTCCGAGATCCGCGCGCGGCCCTGGAGCACCACGAAGCCGAACGGCGGCCGGTCGTCGTCCACGCACAGAGCGACCCGGCCGTCCCGTGCCAGATTGCGGCCCTTCACCGTGTCCTTGCCGGTGTTGAACACCAGATCGTCGCCGTCGAGCACGAACCATATCGGCGCCACGTGCGGACTTCCGTCGGCCCGCACGGTGGAGAGCTTCGCGGTGCGGGTTCCGTGCGTGACGAACGCCCGCCATTCATCATCGGTCATCTTCTGTGCCATGCCTCCATCCTCCTTGCTCCGGCGGCCGATCCTGGGAAAGGCTGGTGGGCAGGTTCTCCGGCGAGACGGGGAACCACACGGGGACGTCACACGGGGAGTGGGACATGGCGCAGAACCAGGGGCTCGGCTGGCTTTTGGACGACCTGACCGAGCGCGTCCAACACGTACGGCATGCGCTCGTCCTGTCCAACGACGGACTGGTGGCGGGCGCGAGCACGGGACTGCGCCGGGAGGACGCGGAGCACCTCGCCGCCGTCTCGTCCGGCCTGCACAGCCTCGCCAAGGGGTCGGGACGCCACTTCGGCGCGGGCCAGGTACGTCAGACCATGATCGAGTTCGACGACGCGGTGCTGTTCGTCACCGCAGCCGGCACCGGAAGCTGTCTGTGCGTGCTCAGCGGGGCCGAGGCCGACATGGGCCGGGTCGCCTACGAGATGACCCTGCTCGTCAACCGGGTCGGCGAACACCTCACCGTCGACGCCCGCCAGCCCGAGCGCGCCCCGCACAAAGACCTCTGACCTACGACGTTACACACTCTGACCTGGTCTTTCGTCTTCTCTCGTGGAGTTGTCCACAGGCTCGCTCCGCGATCCGCGATCCCGGCTACGGTTTTTTCCGAGGCCACCGCGGACCACGCGGGCCCGTTCCGCTTCACTCCACGGGGGAGACCGACCATGTCCCGCAACACCCTCACGCATGCACACTCCGTATCCTGCACGCCGAGTCGAGCGGCACGGGAACTGGACCTGAAGCGCGCCGAGTTCGACCTCGCCGTGCACCTCGGGCGCATCAGGACCGTGCCCGACGACGGCGGCGGCCGCAGGGTGCTCCGCACGGAGATCGACCGTCTGCGCGCGCAACCCGGATTCCCCGAGTCCCTGCGCGAGAGCGTGCTGGCCGTGGGGACCGGCGAGGGCGCCGCCATCCTGGACGTGGCGCCGACCCGCTTCACCCGGCTGGCACGCCTGGGGCTGGTGGTGCCCGTGCGCTTCTACCTGAACCGCTACCGGGCCGTCGTGTGGCTGTATCTCGCCGAAGAACTACGCCAGTTCGCCGCCGACCGGACCAACGCGTTCCTGCTCACCGGCCGCACCCCCGAGGTGCTGCGGAGCCAACTCGCCGCGGGCGTCGACCTGCGGCCGCGGAACTGGAGGGGACGCCACCTGGGCTTCCTGCTGCGTCAGGCCGACGACCCCTGGCAGCACGCCGGAGCCCTGGCCGGACTTCTCGACCCCCTCCAGGTCGCGGAGATCGTCAAGGATCCCTACGAGCGCTCCCACCTGAACCGCTTCCGCCCGGACCCGCCGGCCCACTGCACCCCCGGCACACCGGCCGCGCATCTCGTCGAGAAGATCATGACGGCGGACGCTCCCGACGAGATCGACTGGCTGACGTCCGACCTGCGACGCACCCTGGACGAGGCCCGCGCCGACCAGCCGGCGCCCCGCCCCGCACCGAAACGGGCCGCTCCGCTTCCCCCCGAGCGGCCGAACGCGCCCACCGGAGCCGCCGGGCCCGAGCAGCCGACGCGCGGCCTGCTCAGCCGGCTACGCCGCCGAAGCTCGTGACCCACGCGCCCTACAGCGCCCGGAACAGCCCCTCCTGGACGACCGACACCAGCAGGCGCCCCTCCAGGTCGTAGATGCGCCCTCGGGCCAGCCCGCGTCCCCCGGTGGCGATGGGCGACTCCTGGTCGTACAGGAACCACTCGTCCGCACGGAACGGCCGATGGAACCACATCGCGTGGTCCAGCGACGCCATGTCGAAGTTGCGCGGCCCCCACAGGGGCTCGACCGGAAGACGCACGGCGTCCAGAAGGGTCATGTCACTGGCGTACGTGAGCGCGCAGGTGTGGACGAGCGGGTCGTCGCCCAACGGCCCGACCGCGCGCATCCACACCGCGCTGCGCGGCTCGGCCTCCTTGACGTCCTCGGCGCTCCAGCGCAGCGGGTCCGCGTACCGGATGTCGAAGGGCTGGCGGCGCGCCATGCGCTCGAACTGCTCGGGCAGCGCCCCCAGATGAGCCCGGACCTCGTCCGCCACCGTCGGCAGGGACTCCGGGTCCGGGACCTCGCGGGCCGGCGGCAGCTGGTGCTCGAAGGGACCTTCCTCAGGCTTGTGAAAGGAGGCGGTGAGATTGAAGATCGTGCGTCCCTGCTGCACGGCGGTGACCCGGCGGGTCGTGAACGACCGCCCGTCACGTACCCGCTCGACCTGGTACACGATGGGCACACCCGGCCGGCCCGGGCGCAGGAAGTACGCGTGCAGCGAGTGCACGGGCCGCTCGCCGTCCGTGGTGCGGCCGGCCGCGACCAGCGCCTGGCCCGCCACCTGGCCGCCGAAGACGCGCTGCAGGGACTCCTGCGGGCTGCGGCCGCGGAAGATGTTGACCTCGATCTGCTCCAGGTCGAGCAGGTCGACGAGCCTCTCGGCCGGATTCGTCATCGGTGCGTTTCTCCTGTGCCTTCTGCTGTGCCTTGTTCCGCGCTGGTCCCGCTGTCCGTCGCGCCCGTCCCGGTACGCGTCGGCGCACCCGCCTCGGCCCTCACAACTGGCCCACGGCGGTGACCCGGACGACCGCACGGCCCTCGGCGTCGGAGGCCGTGAGGTCGACCTCCGCGCTGATGCCCCAGTCGTGGTCGTCGTTCGGGTCGTCGAAGATCTGACGCACGCGCCACAGGGCGTTCTGCGGCTCCTCCTGGATGACGAGCAGCTTCGGGCCCCGGGCGTCGGGACCGGTACCGAGGTCGTCGTACTCGTCCCAGTACTTGTCCATCGCCTCGCCCCACGCCTCGGCGTCCCAACCGGACTCGGCGTCCAGCTCGCCGAGTTCGTCGACGTGGTCCAGAGCGGCCAGCTCGACCCGGCGGAACATGGCGTTGCGGACCAGAACCCGGAAGGCGCGGGCGTTGGCGGTGACCGGCTTGACCTCGTCGGCCTTCTCCTGGGCCTCCTCGGCGGTCATCTCCGCCGGGTTGGCGAGCTGCTCCCACTCGTCCAGCAGGCTGGAGTCGACCTGGCGCACCATCTCGCCCAGCCATTCGATCAGGTCCTGCAGATCCTCGGACTTGAGGTCGTCCGGGACGGTGTGGTCGAGGGCCTTGTACGCGCCGGCCAGGTAGCGCAGCACGATGCCCTCGGTGCGGGCCAGCTCGTAGTGCGAGACGAGTTCGGTGAACGACATCGCCCGCTCGTACATGTCACGGATGACGGACTTCGGCGACAACGGGTGGTCGCCGACCCACGGGTGGCTCTTGCGGTACGTGTCGTACGCGTGGAAGAGCAACTCCTCCAAGGGCTTCGGGTACGAGATGTCCTGGAGGCGCTCCATGCGCTCCTCGTACTCGACGCCGTCCGCCTTCATCGCGGCCACCGCCTCGCCGCGCGCCTTGTTCTGCTGGGCGGCCAGGATCTGGCGCGGGTCGTCCAGCGTGGACTCCACGACGGAGACCATGTCGAGGGCGTAGGAGGGCGAGTCCGGATCCAGCAGTTCGAACGCGGCCAGCGCGAACGTGGACAGCGGCTGGTTCAGCGCGAAGTCCTGCTGCAGGTCGACGGTGAGGCGGACGATCCGGCCGGTGGCGTCCGGCTCGTCGAGCCTCTCCACGACACCGCCGTCCAGCAGCGAACGGTAGATCGCGATCGCGCGCCGGATGTGCCGCAGCTGCTGCTTGCGCGGCTCGTGGTTGTCCTCCAGCAGGTGCCGCATCGCCTCGAACGCGTTGCCCGGGCGGGCGATCACGGACAGCAGCATCGTGTGCGTGACCCGGAAGCGGGACGTCAGCGGCTCCGGCTCGGACTCGATGAGCTTGTCGAAGGTGTTCTCCGTCCAGCCCACGAAGCCTTCCGGCGCCTTCTTGCGCACCACCTTGCGACGCTTCTTCGGGTCGTCGCCGGCCTTGCTGAGGGCCTTCTCGTTCTCGATGACGTGCTCCGGCGCCTGCGCCACCACCAGACCCGCCGTGTCGAAGCCGGCCCGGCCGGCCCGGCCCGCGATCTGGTGGAACTCACGGGCCCGCAGGGTGCGCACCCGGTTGCCGTCGTACTTGGTCAGCGCCGTGAACAGCACGGTGCGGATGGGCACGTTGACGCCGACGCCGAGCGTGTCCGTACCGCAGATCACCTTCAACAGCCCGGCCTGGGCCAGCTTCTCCACCAGGCGCCGGTACTTCGGCAGCATCCCGGCGTGATGGACGCCGATTCCGTGCCGCACGTAGCGGGAGAGGTTGCGGCCGAACTTCGTGGTGAAGCGGAAGTTGCCGATCAGGTCGGCGATCCGTTCCTTCTCCTCGCGCGAGCACATGTTGATGCTCATCAGCGCCTGCGCCCGCTCGACCGCCTGCGCCTGCGTGAAGTGCACGATGTAGACGGGCGCCTGCCTCGTGTCCAGCAGGTCGGTGAGCGTCTCCGTCATCGGGGTGTACCGGTACTCGTACGACAGCGGCACGGGCCGGGTCGCCGAGCGGACCACCGCCGTGGGGCGGCCGGTGCGCCGGGCGAGGTCCTTCTCGAAGAAGGACACGTCGCCGAGCGTCGCCGACATCAGCACGAACTGCGCCTGCGGGAGCTCCAGGATGGGGATCTGCCACGCCCAGCCGCGGTCACCTTCCGCGTAGAAGTGGAACTCGTCCATGACGACCTGGCCGACGTCCGCGTGCTTGCCGTCGCGCAGCGCGATCGAGGCGAGGACCTCGGCGGTGCAGCAGATGACCGGGGCGTCGGAGTTCACGGACGCGTCGCCGGTCAGCATGCCGACGTTCTCCGTGCCGAAGATCTTGCACAGTTCGAAGAACTTCTCCGACACCAGCGCCTTGATCGGCGCCGTGTAGAAGGTGACCTCGTCGCGGGCGAGGGCCGCGAAGTGCGCCGCCGCGGCGATCATGCTCTTCCCGGACCCGGTGGGCGTCGACACGATCACGTTCGCCCCGGAGACCACCTCGATCAGCGCCTCCTCCTGGTGGGGGTAGAGCGTCAGACCGCGCTCCTGCGCCCAGGACTCGAAGGCTTCGTACAGGGCGTCGGGATCCGCGGTCGGCGGCAGCTGATCGATGAGGGTCACGCCCCCATCTTGCCTGCCCTCGTCCCTGATGGGGGAATCGGCTGCCGACCCGAAGATCACGACGGCTACGCTGTGTCGCCGACGGAGCGTCATCGCCGCCGGTCAACTGGACAGCGGTACACGAGGAATAGGGCGGGCAACGGCCATGATGGGACCAGCACACTCACTGTCGGGCGCCGCCGCCTGGCTCGGCGTCGGTGCGGCCGCCGCCGCCGCGGGGCACACGATGCCCTGGCCGGTCCTGCTCGCCGGTGCGCTGATCTGCGCCGGCGCCGCGCTGGCCCCGGACCTCGACCACAAGGCCGCCACCATCTCACGGGCCTTCGGCCCGCTCTCGCGCTGGCTGTGCGAGATCGTCGACAAGCTCTCCTACGCCGTCTACAAGGCCACGAGGAAGCAGGGCGACCCGCGCCGCTCCGGCGGACACCGCACGCTCACGCACACCTGGCTGTGGGCGGTCATGATCGGTGCGGGGTCGTCGGCGCTGGCGGTCACGGGCGGCCGCTGGGCGGTGCTGGCGATCCTGTTCGTGCACATGGTGCTCGCGATCGAGGGCTTGCTGTGGCGGGCGGCCCGGGGCTCCAGCAGCGACGTGCTGGTCTGGCTGCTCGCCGCGACCAGCGCGTGGATCCTCGCCGGTGTGCTGGACAAGCCCGGCAACGGCTCGGACTGGCTGTTCACCGACCCCGGCCAGGCGTACCTGTGGCTGGGCCTGCCCATCGTGCTGGGCGCCCTGGTGCACGACATCGGGGACGCGCTGACCGTCTCGGGCTGTCCTGTCCTGTGGCCCATCCCGATCGGACGCAAGCGCTGGTACCCGATCGGTCCGCCCAAGGCGATGCGGTTCCGGGCGGGCAGCTGGGTCGAGCTGAAGGTGCTCATGCCCGTGTTCATGCTGCTGGGCGGAGTGGGCGGGGCGGCCGCCCTCAACTACATCTGACGGCCGGCTCAGGTCATGGCGCCGCCGTCGCCGAATCGCCGCTCGAAGCGGGCGACACGGCCCTCCGTGTCCACGGTGCGCGCCTTGCCCGTGTAGAAGGGGTGGCTCTCCGAGGAGATCTCCACGTCCACGACCGGGTAGGTCTCGCCGTCGTCCCATTCGATGGTCTGGTCGCTGACCGCCGTGGACCGGGTCAGGAAGGCGTAACCGGCGTTGCGGTCGCGGAAGACGACCGGGTGGTAGTCGGGCTGCTTGTCCTGCTGCATGCGTGCTCCTCGTGCGGGTCAACCGGACAGGGCGTCCTCGTCGACGATGTGCATCGCGGCCTCCTCGGCGGAGGCGGCGGCGCCGTCGATGCCGACGTCCGTGGCGATCAGCGCGCTCTCGTCGTCCTCGTGCACCCCCTCGTCGGGTGCCACGAGCCGGCCCGAGCGCAGGGCGCCGACCTCGTTGTCGAGGAGTTCCCCGTCGGTGCCGTCGCAGTCGCCGAGGCCGTCGCCGTCGGGCGCCTCGGATTCCGGCAGCTCCTCCGCGAGACGCTGGTCCAGGCTCTCGCCCCGGCGGCGCTCCGCGGCGGTCACACCGTCGTGTTCCACGGCCCAGGGGCGGTCCGGCGGGGACCAGCCGCGGTCGAGGGGGTCCTCGACGCCGTCGTTCTCCAGCGTGTCCTCCACGTCGAGCAGCCCGGTGTCCTCCTGGATGTCGGACGCGTCGGGCTGGTAGACGTCGTCTCCCCATCCGTCGGCGCTGTTCACGGCTACCTCCAGGGGGTGACGGGCCGGTCCTCGCCGTGGTCGGCCGTCGGAGACCGCCGCACGGGGCACCGGCCGGGCGCGGCGTGTGCCGGATGGATTCCGACGGTCTCCCGCGCGGGTGCCGCTATCCAGCGTTCCACCCCGCTTCGGTACCGCGCAACGCCAGAGGCCGCGCGCCGGGGAGGCGAAGCCGCCTCGGGCGTGGCTCGCCGCCGGAGATCGGCGCACGGAGCCTTCCGACGGGGGCCGGGGGCGGAGCGCCTGTTCCCCTGCCGGCGACTGCTTCGCCCTCGCCGACCTCGCCACGGGGGAGAGCGCCGCCGCTGCTCCCGCCGCTCCCGCCGATCACGCCCCGATCGTCGGCGATCCCGCCGCTCACGCCCGACCGTCGGTGATCCCGCCGCCGGCGCCCACACCTCCGGCGATCCGGCCGCCGACGCCCGCACTGCGGGCGACCCCGCCGAGGGCGCCGCCGACCGGCACCCGACCCCGTCCGGGCGCCGGGCGTCGGGCGGGAGGAGCGCGCCGGTGCCGGTCGTGACGCCGGCTCCGGCGCCCTCACGCCCGGCGTCGGCTCGTGCCTGCCGCGACGCCTGCCCGGGACCCGGCCGGGCTCACCCGTGCCACGACCGCCAGAGCGCCGCGTACGCGCCGTCCGCCGCCACCAGCTCGGCGTGGCTGCCCAGCTCGCTGATGCGGCCCTTCTCGACGACGGCGATGACGTCGGCGTCGTGGGCGGTGTGCAGGCGGTGGGCGATCGCGACGACCGTGCGGCCGTCCAGGACACGGGCGAGGGACCGCTCCAGGTGGCGGGCGGCCCGGGGGTCGAGCAGCGAGGTCGCCTCGTCCAGGACCAGCGTGTGCGGGTCGGCCAGCACCAGGCGGGCCAGCGCGATCTGCTGGGCCTGGGCCGGGGTGAGCGAGACGCCGCCGGAGCCGACCTCGGTGTCGAGACCCTCGTCGAGCGCCCGCGCCCAGCCGTCGGCGTCGACCGCGCCCAGTGCCGCCCACAGTTCGGCGTCCTCGGCGCCGGTGCGGGCGAGCCGGAGGTTGTCGCGCAGGGAGCCCACGAAGACGTGGTGCTCCTGGTTGACGAGGGCCACGTGGGAGCGGACCCGTTCGGCGGTCATTCGCGACAGTTCGGCCCCGCCCAGGGTGACCCGGCCGTCGCGCGGCGCGTAGATCCCGGCGAGCAGCCGCCCCAGGGTGGACTTGCCCGCGCCCGAAGGCCCCACCAGGGCGAGCCGGGTGCCGGGGGAGACCTCCAGGGACACCTTGCGCAGCACGTCGACGCCCTCGCGGTAGCCGAAGTGGACCTGGTCGGCGAGCACCTCGCGGCCGTCCGGGGCCAGCCCGCGGTCTCCGCCGTCCGGCTCGATGTCACGCACTCCGACGAGGCGGGCCAGCGAGACCTGCGCCACCTGCAGCTCGTCGTACCAGCGCAGGATGAGGTTCACGGGATCGACGAGCATCTGCGCCAGCAGCGCGCCCGTCGTCAGCTGCCCGACGCCGATCCAGCCCTGCAGCACGAACGCCCCGCCGAGCATGAGGACCGAGCCCAGCACCGTCACGTGCACGAGGTTGATCACCGGGAAGAGCACCGACCGCAGCCACAGGGTGTAGCGCTCCCAGGCCGTCCACTGCTGGATGCGTTGCTCCGAGAGCGCGACGCGGCGGTCGCCGAGGCGGTGCGCCTCGACGGTGCGCCCGGCGTCGACGGTCTCGGCGAGGGCGGCCGCCACGGCGGCGTAGCCGGCCGCCTCCGAGCGGTAGCCCGCCGGCGCCCGCCGGAAGTACCAGCGGCATCCGACGACCAGCAGCGGCACCGCGACCAGCACGGCCGGCGCGAGCGGCGGCGCCGTGACGACCAGTCCGCCGAGCAGCAGCAGGGCCCACATCACGCCGATGGTCAGCTGGGGCACGGCCTCCCGCATCGCGTTGGCGAGCCGGTCGATGTCGGTGGTGATGCGGGACAGCAGGTCGCCCGTGCCGGCCCGTTCCAGGACGCCCGGCGGGAGGCGGACCGACCGGACGAGGAAGTCCTCGCGCAGGTCGGCCAGCATCCGCTCGCCGAGCATCGCGCCGCGCAGCCGCACCTGCCGCACGAAGGCGGCCTGCACGACCAGAGCGAGCACGAACAGGGTGGCGGTGAGCTCCAGGTGGAGTTCGCGCGCTCCGTCCGACAGTTGTTCCACGAGGTCGCCCAGCAGCCAGGGGCCCACCATCGACGCGACCGTGGCGACCGTGTTGACGAGGAGGAGCAACAGGAAGGCGCGGCGGTGCCGGCGCAGGAGTTCGGCCACATACGCGCGCACGGTCGCGGGGGCGCCGACGGGCAGCGTGCTCGCCGTCGTCGGTGCCGCCGGGTCGTACGCGGGCGGCGCCACGCCGATCATGCCGTCTCCTCGATCTCTTCGCGTCGGATGTCTTCGAGTTCGTTCTTTTCCAGGGGTGTCAGCACACCGTTCAGAGCGGCTCCCTCGTCCGTCAGGGCCTCGCTCAGGGCGGCCTCGGCATCGGTCTCCCTGGTCACCACGGCCCGGTACCGGGGTTCGGAGTGCAGCAGTTCGCGGTGCGGGCCCGCCGCGACGGCCTCGCCCTCGTGCACGAGCACGACCCGGTCGGCCCGGTCCAGCAGCAGCGGGGAGGAGGTGAACACGACCGTCGTGCGCCCCTCCCTCAACTCCCGCAGCCCTTCGGCGATCCGCGCCTCGGTGTGCGAGTCGACGGCGGAGGTGGGCTCGTCCAGGACGAGGACCTCGGGGTCCGTGTACAGGGAGCGGGCCAGCGCGAGCCGCTGTCGCTGGCCGCCGGAGAGGGACCGTCCGCGTTCGGTGACGCGGGCGTCCATCGGGTCGTCGGCGTCCAACGAGCCCTGGGCGAGCGCTTCGAGGACGTCCGCGCACTGGGCGGCGGCCAGCGCCGCACCGGCGTCGACCGCGCCCGAGGCGGGTACGTCGAGCAGGTCGCGCAGGGCGCCGGACAGCAGCACGGGGTCCTTGTCCTGGACGAGGACCGCCGTGCGCGCGCTGTCCAGCGGCAGTTCGTCCAGCGGGACGCCGCCGAGCAGGACCGACGGGCCGTCCTGCGCGGGGTGGCCGCCCAGCCGTTCCGCCAGCCGTCCGGCGGCGTCCGGGTCGCCGCACACCACGGCGGTGAGTCGGGCGGCCGGCGCGAGCAGACCGGTGGCGGGGTCGTACAGGTCGCCCGAGGGGGCCTCGGCCGGGCGCGACCCGCCGATGTCGGTGGCCCGCTCCAGGGACAGCACGCCCGCGGCCCGTTTGGCCGACGGGCGCGAGAAGGAGTACGCCATCGCGATCTCCTCGAAGTGCCTGAGGGGATAGGCCAGGACCATCACGGAGCTGTAGACCGTGACCAGTTCGCCCACGGTGATGCGTCCGTCGTGGGCCAGCCGGACGCCGTAGCAGACGACCGCGATCAGCAGCAGGCCGGGCAGCAGCACCTGGACGGCACTGATCAAGGACCACATGCGCGCGCTGCGCACGGCCGCGTGCCGTACCTCCTGCGAGGCGTCGCGGTAGCGGTCGAGGAACAGCTCCTCGCCGCCGATCCCGCGCAGGACCCTGAGGCCCGCGACGGTGTCCGAGGCGAGTTCGGTGGCGCGTCCGGCCTTTTCGCGCTGGAAGTCTGCGCGGCGGGTCGCCCGGGGCAGCAGGGGCAGCGCCGCGAGGGCGATGACGGGCAGGCCCACGGCGACCACGACGCCGAGCGCCGGCTGGTACACGACCAGGCCCACGCAGACCAGCACCACCGTGAGGGCCGCGGCGGTGAAGCGGGAAACGGCCTCGACGAACCAGCCGATCTTCTCCACGTCGCCGGTGGAGACGGCCACGACCTCGCCGGCCGCGACCCGTCGGGTCAGCGCCGAGCCGAGCTGGGCGGCCTTGCGGGCGAGCAGTTGCTGGACCCGGGCGGCGGCGGTGATCCAGTTGGTGACGGCCGTCCGGTGCAGGAAGGTGTCCCCGACCGCGGCGGCGACGCCGCACAGGGCCAGCACCCCGCCGGCGAGGGCGAGCCGCGGCCCGGAGCGGTCCACCACGGCCTCGACGGCGAACCCCACGCAGAACGGCAGCGCCGAGACCGCGACGAAGTGCAGCAGCCCCCAGGCCAGGGATTTGAGCTGGCCGTCCAGCTGGTTGCGGCCGAGCCACCACAGGAAGCGGGGTCCCGAGCGTGCGTCCGGCACACCCGGGTCGGGGTACGGAAGGTCTTGGATCTGCATGACGTCCCAGTGGCTCGAGTCAGCGGAGGGGGGAGGGGGAGAGGGCAGTGGGGGAAGGAGAATGGGGCGGACCGAAGGCCCGCGGGGAGCGGCAACAAACCGTGCAAGGTTCGCGCCGCAGCGTGGTCAAAATCAACCGGTTTTCGTCGGCGGCGGCGGGATCCGGAAACCGTCCTGCGTGACCTCGAAGTCCGGCGCTGCCGCAGAGGTCCGGAACGGGGAGCGAGCATGGCCCGATGCCCGTCGGGTACGGAGTCCCCGGGTTGTTGACCGCGGGTCAGGGCATCTGGGCGTCCCGGGGGAGGCGTCATTGCGGGGAGCGGCCGACGCCCCGTAGAACACGGGCCATGAGAAGTCGGATTATCATGTCCATGCTTACGGGGGACAAGCACCGAGGCCGGGCGGCCGCGACAGTCGCTCGACTAGGGCGTGTTGTGAAAGTGCTGGTCACAGCCACTCATTGATGGCTGCGACCAGCACGGTTGCCTCGTAGCGGACGGCGAGTTTGTCGTACCGCGTGGCGACGGCCCGGTGGCGCTTGAGACGGTTGATCCCGCACTCGACCGCGTGTCGCTGCTTGTAGTCGTCCTTGTCGAACGTCGGCGGTCGCCCGCCGTGCGATCCGCGTTTGAGCCGGTTGCGGACACGGTCTGCCGGGACCGGGATCGTGGCCTTGATCCCGCGTCTGCGCAGGTAGGAGCGGTTGCTGCGAGAGTCGTACGCCTTGTCGGCCCGGACCCGGTCCGGCCGCTTGCGCGGCCTGCCAAGTCCCAGCCTCGGCACCCGGATGGCTTCCAGGACCGCTTCGAACTGCGGGGAATCGCCCCGCTGCCCGGCCGTGACCACGACGGACAAGGGCTTCTGGCCTTGCTCGACCGCGAGGTGGATCTTGCTGGTCAGGCCGCCACGCGAGCGTCCGAGGCCGTGGTCGTCCGGCTCGGTGGCGATGCCGCCCGGCGGTTCCTTTTGCAGGTCCCCGTTACCTTCTTCGTGGCCCCGCAACGGGGCTCCCGGCCTCCGATCCCGGCATGACTTGGGTCCCCAGTCGGCCATGATCGAAAAGGTGGTGTCACCGGGCATCGGAGGCATTGGCAGACCGCTGATAGGGGCATGACCGCCGAACCCGTCCCGGGCGAGGCAGGCTCTTCGTAACGTGGATGCCGGCACGCTGATGCCGCAAGCGAGGCCGGGGAGAGCACGACCATTGCGGAGAGGCACGTGATCGACACCAGCGACATCGCCGTCTATCTCGGTCTGGACGTCGGCAAGGGCGAGCATCACGCGACCGCCCTGACCCCGGCTGGCAAGCGGGTCTTCGACAAGCGCCTGCCGAACACCGAGCCGAAGCTGCGCGAGCTCTTCGGCAAACTGCAGGCCAAGCACGGAACCGTGCTGGTGGTGGTCGACCAGCCCGCCTCGATCGGCGCGCTTCCGCTCGCCGTAGCCAGGGAGACCGGCTGCCACATCGCCTAGCTGCCCGGACTGACGATGCGCCGGATCGCCGACCTCTACGCCGGCGAATCGAAGACCGACGCCCGCGACGCCGCGATCATCGCGGACGCCGCCCG